>JBARZM010000173.1:0-6021 GCA_049650095.1 Rubrobacteraceae bacterium
TCGGCTCGTCGCATCCTGGGGCTGGAGTAGGTCCCAAGGGTTGGGCTGTTCGCCCATTAAAGCGGTACGCGAGCTGGGTTCAGAACGTCGTGAGACAGTTCGGTCCCTATCTTCCGTGGGCGTTGGAGATTTGAGAGGAGCGACTCCTAGTACGAGAGGACCGGAGTGGACGAACCTCTGGTGTACCGGTTGTCATGCCAATGGCACTGCCGGGTAGCTATGTTCGGAAGGGATAACCGCTGAAAGCATCTAAGCGGGAAGCTCGCCTCGAGATGAGATCTCCCATCCCCAGCCTCGGCTGAGGGAGTAAGACTCCTGGTAGACCACCAGGTTGATAGGCCACAGGTGTACGCACAGCGATGTGTTTAGCCGAGTGGTACTAATTAGTCGAGGGCTTAATGATCTTTTTATGGATTCAGCGGATTCGCAGCTATGCAGTTTTTAAAGGTCAGGCGACGTTTTCGTCCGGGCTTCAAAATTGAATATGCCTTTTTGAAAGGGTGACGATGGCGGCGGGGATACACCTCTTCCCATTCCGAACAGAGAAGTTAAGCCCGCCCGCGCCGATGGTACTGCAGGGGAGACCCTGTGGGAGAGTAGGTCGTCGCCCATTTTTTATATAGGTTTCAGGTTTTAGGCATCAGGTTTCAGGAGCCGGTCCCGGTTTGGGGCCGGTTCCTTTTTGTTGTATGGTTTTTTGGGTAAAGATTTCGTTCGATCTTATATGTGAAAGGAGTTGGACTGTGGCTAATACGCAGCTTGATGAACAGTTCGTGGAGAAGCAGCGGACCCGTCTTGAGGAGCTCAAGGAGGAGTTGCTCGATATCCGCCGGGGGATGGAAGAGGACGAGCGGGACCGGAGCCAGGAGGAGCAGGATACCGAGCTCGACTCTGGTGACGAGTCTCAGCAGATGTTTACCCGCGAGATGGACGCGACGATTGGGGAGCAGACCGAACGGCGGCTTCAGGACGTGGAGCGGGCGCTCGCGAAGGTCGAGGAGGGCTCTTATGGTGTCTGTGATGACACCGGGGAGGAGATAGCGAAGGGTCGCCTGGAGGCGATGCCGGAAGCCATCCGCACGGTAGAGGCGCAGCAGAGCTTCGAGCGTGAACGGCGTCCTGCCGGGGGCGGAGAGGTATAATCTAGCGCGTGCGGACTATTCTCTACACCGGCAAGGGCGGCGTCGGAAAGACGAGCGTCGCGGCGGCCACCGCGCTAAAGGTCGCAAGGAGCGGCAAGAAGGTGCTCGTGATGAGCACGGACCCCGCACACTCGCTCTCCGATGCTTTTGACGTGGAAATCGGGCCGGAGCCTAAAGAGTTGGAAGAAAACCTCTTCGCGCAAGAGATGGACTACACGACCATGATCGAGGATCACTGGTCGGAGATCCAGACGTACATCACCAGCGTCTTCGAGTGGCAGGGGGCTGACGCCCTGGCCGCCGAAGAACTGGCGATGCTGCCGGGCATGGATGAGCTGTTCGGGCTGCTGATGATCCGGGAACACCATCAAAAAGGCGACTACGATGCCCTGATCGTGGACGCCGCCCCGACCGGTGAGACGCTCAAGCTACTTAGCCTGCCGGATCAGATGAGCTGGTACGTCGAGAAGATATTCCCGATCCAACGAAAGGTGGCCGGGATAGCCCGGCCATTCGCCCGCCGCACCCGAGGCTCCCTGCCGCCCGTTCCGGAAGACAGCTTCTTCTCCGCCGCCCAGAGGTTCTACGAGGCGGTCATAGGCGTGGAGGACATTCTGACGGACCGGGAGAACGCCTCGATCCGGCTGGTCGTCAACGCGGAGAAGATGGTGGTGGCCGAGGCCCGCCGGGCCTACACGTACCTGAACCTCTACAACTACGGCGTGGACGCCATCGTGGTGAACCGGCTTTTGCCGGATGAGGTGGAGGACCCGTACTTTGAGGCCTGGCGCGAGTCCCAGGAGAAGCATCTGAGATCTATCGAGGAATCGTTCGCCCCTATACCGCTCCTCAAGGCCCGGCTCTTCGACCGGGAGATGTACGGGATCGAGGCGCTCTCCGCGCTTTCGGAGGACGTGTTCGAGGAAGTGGAGCCGTTGGAGATTATGTTCCGGGGTGCCACGCACGACATAACGAAGCGAAATGGTGGATACGAGGTGACGCTCAACCTGCCGCTGGCCGAGAAGAAGAGCGTGGACCTCTCCAAAAAAGGCGCGGAGTTACTAGTCCGGGTAGGGGGGTATAAACGAAATATCCTGCTGCCCGATTCGATGGCCCACCTCGCGGCCGCCGGGGCGAGTATCGAAGACGGCAAGTTGAAGGTGAGGTTAGAGAATGACGACGCCTGAACCGGGCGGGACGACCGGAAGAAAAGGCTCCTTGCTCGGGGTCGCGGCCTACTTACTCGTTCCGGGTGGGCGACGGGCGCGGGCCGCCGGGCACTTCCGCAAGGCGGGCTTCGAGGCGTTAAAGGGCTTTGGGGCGCTGGCGCGTTCCGAGAAGCCGCCCGAGAGCGGGGCCACGCGCCGGCAGAAAATCGACATAGATTGACGGTGGTAGAAGTGGCACGTTGGAACAAGGACGCGGCCCTCGAGAAAGTGACAAAAGGGCGTACCTGGGAGAAGCTGGGCGAGGTGGCGCGCCGGGAAGCCAGCGTCGCCTTTCCGGCCGCCAAACGCGCGGCCACCCACGGCCTGCAGGCGTTCTGGAAGAAATTCTCGGAAGAGTACACTAAGGAGCGGGCCAAACAGCCCAGAGAACGTTAGGCCAAGAGGGGCGTCCAGGATCATTGGCGGCAGGGTCCGCCGGTAGTAAGATAGGTGCTAGATTCTAGTAACCATCTACGGGAGTAAGACATGGCGGAGAACGGACACCAGACCGGCACGTTCCGGGTAAAAAGCGGTATGGCCCAGATGCTCAAGGGCGGCGTCATCATGGACGTGGTGAACGCCGAGCAGGCAAAGATCGCCGAAGAAGCCGGGGCCGTCGCCGTCATGGCCCTCGAACGGGTCCCGGCGGATATCCGGGCGGACGGCGGCGTGGCCCGCATGAGCGACCCGGAGATGATCTCCGAGATCAAAGAAGTCTCCACGATCCCCGTCATGGCGAAGGCCCGTATCGGGCACTTCGTAGAGGCCCAGGTCCTCGAAGCCCTGGACGTGGACTACGTGGATGAGTCGGAGGTTCTCACCCCGGCCGACGAGGCACATCACATAGACAAGTGGGGCTTTACGGTCCCGTTCGTCTGCGGGGCGACAAACCTCGGCGAGGCGCTGAGGCGCATCGGCGAGGGTGCGGCCATGATCCGGTCGAAAGGCGAGGCAGGCACCGGCAACGTCGTCGAGGCCGTCCGGCACATGCGCTCTATTCTCGGCGGCATCCGGCGTCTCACCACGCTCGGCCCGGAAGAGCTGATGGCCGAGGCAAAGAACCTCCAGGCGCCGTACGAGATCGTCAAGCAGGTAGCGGAGAACGGACGGCTCCCGGTGGTGCTCTTTACCGCCGGTGGCCTCGCGACGCCCGCTGATGCGGCCCTGATGATGCAGCTCGGGGCGGATGGCGTGTTTGTCGGCAGCGGCATCTTCAAGAGCGGCGACCCGGCGCGGCGGGCCGAGGCAATCGTCAAGGCTACGACGCACTACAACGACCCGAAGGTGATCTCCAACGTAAGCCGGGGCCTCGGGGTGGCGATGGTCGGGCGTGAGATGGGCGACCTGGCGGAAGCGGAGCGCATGGCGGTCCGTGGCTGGTAACAGCGACAACGGCGACAGGCCCAGGATCGGGATACTCGCGCTCCAGGGCGACGTCGAAGAGCACGCTCGGATCCTGAAAAAGCTCGGCGTCGAACCCGTTGAGGTGCGAGCGCAGGAGGACGTGCAGGACATCGAGGGGATTATCGTGCCGGGCGGTGAGTCCACGACTATCGGACGCATGATGGTCGAGTACGGGCTTCTCGATAGTATCCGGGCGTATTTCTATCAGGGAGGTCCGGTGTGGGGGACGTGCGCCGGGATGGTGCTCGCGGCCTCCGCCACTACGGGAGCGCGTCAGCCCTTGCTCGGCCTGATGAATGCCCTGGTGGAGCGGAACGGGTTCGGGCGGCAGGTGAATTCTTTCGAGGCCGATCTGGACGTGGAGGGTTTCGACGAGCCGTTCACGGGGGTGTTTATCCGGGCGCCGTTCTTCGAGGACGTCGGGCCGGGGGTCGAGGTCTTGTCTAAGATAGATGAACGAGTGGTCGCCGCGCGGGGGGATAATATCCTGGTAACGGCGTTCCATCCCGAGCTTACGGACGATCTGAGGTTTCACGAGTACTTTTTGCAGGAGGTGTGCGGCATTGAGCGGTCATAGTAAATGGTCAACGATCAAACGCAAAAAAGGAGCCGCCGACGCGAAGCGCGGCGCGCTCTTCGGCAAGCTGAGCAAATCCATAACCGTCGCGGCCCGCGAAGGCGGCGGCGACCCGGACATGAACCCGGCGCTGGCCCTGGCGGTGGCGAAGGCCAAGGACGGCAATATGCCAAACGACAACATCGCCCGCGCCATCGAGAAGGGCACCGGCGCCGGATCCGACGCCGACACCTTCGAGCGCATAACCTACGAGGGATATGCGCCCGGTGGCGTCGCGGTGCTCGTCGAAGTCCTCACGGACAATCGCAACCGGGCCGCCTCCGACGTGCGCCACACCTTCTCCAAGAACGGCGGCAACCTGGGCACCAGCGGTTCCGTCTCGTACCTCTTCGACCGGAAAGGCATCATCCTGGTCCCCGCCGACGACGTGGATGAGGACGAGCTGATGGAGTTGGCCCTCGAAGCCGGGGCCGAAGACATGGAGCCTCAGGAAAACGACTACCGCATAATCACGGAGGCGGGCGACTTCATGGCCGTGCGCGAGCGGCTGGAAGCCGCGGAGATCCCCTACGAAAACGCCGAAGTCACCATGCAGCCTCAGAACACCATAGACCTAGACGCCGCAACCGCCCGTCAGACCCTCCGACTAATAGACGCCCTCGAAGACAACGACGACGTCCAGGAAGTCTACGCCAACTTCGATATCTCGGATGAGGTCATGGCGGAGGTTGCTGGTTAAGCAAAGGGGTAAGGTGCTACTGCCGTAGAGCTAAGAGAAGGTTACAGTGGGCTCCGGGATCTGCTTCCCGGTCTCCCTGGCGGTTTCGATGTAAGCTCGTATAGCGGCCTTTGCCATAGCCAGCGCTTCTTCCTGAGTGTCCCCGTGTCCTCCGGTGAACGGTAGATCGGGGATACGGGCCACGAAAGCGTCGTCGTCTGTGCTGTAAGCTATGTCTATCTCGTAACGGTCTTCCAAAGGCAACTGCCGCACGGTCTGCCCTTTCTCTGTGCTGTTGGCTAACTGGCCAGCCAGCAAAAACTTGCCAAAAACTGTTGAGTCCTTACCAAATAGTATTAGCGGTACGGTGGATTCGCAAGGGAGACTTACGGAAACAAAGGAAAACTAGCGCAAGTTGTATTTGAGCAGCAACTCACGCACTTGCTTCACCTGGTAGCGTTTAGCTGTCGCTTCGCCCTTGCTGGGCTGTATTACGATAATATCCGGTATGTCGTTCCGGGTGAATGTGTGGTGGCTGCCCGTAATGCGCTCGGAAAAATCCAAACGAATCAGCACGTTACATAGCTGTTGAAATGGGATGTTCGCATCAGATCGGCCGCCAAGGACTCTATCCCGCACTTTCTCCCACTGAGCCAACTCTGACTCCTCTAGCAACTCTATCAGCGACCGGACACTGATTATACGCAGTTGTTCGGAGCATTGAACCGGCAACCCCAGAACACCATGGACCTCGACGCGGCGACGGCCAAACAAACCCTCCGCCTCATAGATGCCCTCGAAGACAACGACGACATACAGGAAGTCTACGCCAACTTCGATATCTCGGATGAGGTTATGTTGGCAACGCTCGATGAAGACGCGAAATAAGTGTACTCGATGTATTCAGTAGTTATCTGCCGTATTAAATGTACGTCTGTGCAGTAATAAAGATAAAAGGCTACGCTCTTATCC
>JBARZM010000174.1:0-14378 GCA_049650095.1 Rubrobacteraceae bacterium
GAAGATCCACTCTTCATCTGAAACATCGCTTGGGTAAGATTTTCTATTCTCCATGAACTCATGCTATCGTTTCCTATCCAAAGTTCATAACACGCTCTACCGATCAGCAAAAGCAAGGTCACCGCATATATGATTGTGGAATACCTGGAACGCAACCAGCCTCCCTGCTCGCCTCGTGGGTTACTCTGCCACACCAGCCAGGATACTCCGTATCCACGCCGGGTTCTCGACGTACCATTTTATCGTTTCCCGTATACCGTCTTCAAAGCCGTGCCGCGGCTGCCATCCGAGCTTGCTCTGGAGATTGGTCGAGTCTATGGCGTAGCGGCGGTCGTGGCCGAGGCGGTCGGTGACGTAGGAGATCAAGTCCTCCGGCTTACCCAGGTAGTCCAGGATGAGCTTCGTTATCTCGAGGTTGGTGTGCTCGTTGCCGCCGCCCACGTTGTAGACCTCGCCAGGCTCGCCTTTGTCCATGACCAGGGCAACGGCCCGGCAGTGGTCTTCGACGTGCAGCCAGTCCCGGACGTTCAGCCCGTCCCCGTAGAGCGGCACCGGCTCCTCGGCCAGCGCGTGCCGGATAAAGAAGGGTATGAGCTTCTCCGGGTACTGATAGGGGCCGTAGTTGTTGGAGCACCGGGTCGTCATCACGTTCATGCCGTAGGTCTCGTAGTATGCCCGGCATAGCAAATCCGCCGAGGCTTTGGAGGCCGAATACGGCGAGTTTGGCTCCAGGGGACTTTTTTCGGTAAACGGCGGGTCGTCCGGGCCAAGCGTACCGTAGACCTCATCGGTCGAGACCTGTACGAAGCGCTCCACGCCGTGACGCCGGGCCGCTTCGAGCAGGTTCTGGGCGCCGAGTACGTTCGTCTCGACGAAGACTCGCGGGCCGGCGATGCTCCGGTCCACGTGACTCTCGGCGGCGAAGTTGACCACGGCGTCGAAGCCTTCGGGCTCCGAGAAGAGGGCCTCTACCAACATGCCATCTTCTATACTGCCGTGGACAAAGCGGTAGTTTTCCGCCCCGGCGAAGTCTCCGGTGTTCTCGGGACGTCCGGCGTAGGTCAGGGCGTCCAGGTTCACCCACTCCGTATCGGGACGTTCGGGGACCATCAGCCGTAGAAAGTTGCAGCCGATAAATCCGCTGCCGCCGGTAACCAGGACGCGCTTCAAGGATCTCCTTCCGGACGAGGATCGCTTCACATGCAGAATATTGCCGGGCTCTGCCAGGACCGCATTTAAGCACCGGGGCGGCGAGGTCTCAAGCCGGCTTTCGCGGATGGTATAGTGCGGGGGTGTCATTCCGTAAGTTTCAAAGAGCAGCGAGGTGCGTTCGGTTTGGACGAGTATAGGGAGAATGGCTACTTACTACTGAAGGGCCTCTTCGATGCGCGGGAGATAGACGAGGTTCGGGAAGAGGCGAAGGAAATCTTCACCCTCCAGATGGTCCGGCTCGGCATAGTGGGGTCGGAGAACGTCAGCGAGGATGAGTTCGAAGCCGGCATGTTTGCGCTCTTCGAGAAAGACGTGGCGACCTTCGCCAACTGCGGCAAACAGGCGCAACACCTGATCTCACTGCACCGCCTCTCCCTGGACGGGCGCATCGTGAACGGGCTAAAGGAGCTGGGCCTGGAGTTCCCGAACATCAGCACCCGGCCCGTCATGTACTTCAACCACGAGCGGCTGGCCAAAAAGGAAGTCTACTGGAAGCTCTCGGCCCACCAGGACTGGCGCAGCATGCAGGGCTCACTAGATTCGATGGTGGTCTGGATACCGCTCGTGGACGTGGACGAATCCCTCGGGGCGCTGGAGATCATCCCCGGCAGCCACAGGTGGGGCCTCCTGGAGGCGGAGATGGCCGACGGCTACGGCCAGCTGGAAGAGGAGATCGAAGCCTCAGAGATGATGCCGGTGGAGGTCGAGAAGGGCGACGCGCTCTTTTTCTCCTCCTTCCTCGCCCACCAATCCGGGACCAACGTCACGGATCACATCCGTTGGTCGTGCCACTTCCGGTATAACAATTTGGGTGAAGAGACCTTCATCGACCGCGGGTATCCGCACCCATACCTCTACCAGCCGCGGAAAGAACTGATCACGGCTAACTTCCCGTCGAGGGAAACGGTAAACGAGGTCTTCGGATAAACGGAGAACACCCGGCGCGAGGTACCGGTCTCGAAAAGGGTACGGTCTGGGCGAGCAGTTGATAGTAACGGGCTTTCACCGCAGCGGAACCTCGCTGACCGCGCGGATACTGCACCGGGCGGGACTGTTCCTCGGCGACGAGCTACTCGGAGCCCATCCATCCAACCCTTACGGCCATTTCGAAGACCTGGAGGTGCTGGGCCTTCACGAGGAGATCCTGGCCGACAATGGTCTGGACATGTTCGCGGAAGCCCCTTTCATTCCCGTACTGGGAGAGTCTCACCGGCAAAAGATGAAGTCGATCTCGGAGAAGAGGGACGCCGAACACCCGCTCTGGGGTTTCAAGGAACCGCGGACGAGCCTGTTCCTCATGGCGTGGAAGCACCTGCTCCCGAAAGCCCGGGTCCTGATCGTCTACCGGCACTACGCGGAGGCGACCTATTCCCTCGCCCGCCGGCACTCGGCCGAGACCTTCTCGGGTCGCGGCACGGCGTTCGACCGGCAACTTTGGGAGAAACCGGACCTCGCCCTGAAGTCCTGGCTGGCGTACAACGACTCTCTGCTAACGTTCGCCCGCACCTACCCCGAAGACGCCCTGGTCGTATCCCTCGACACCATCCGCGCCGGCTTGCCGCTCGTTCCGGTCTTGAACCACCACTGGAACCTCGGGCTGGAGGACACGCCCGGAGAAGCGCTGGAAACGGCGGTCACCGGACGCCGCCGCAGGCAGCCGGTGTCGGACCGGCGCCTGATCCCGGCGGTAGACAACACCTGGCAAGCGCTGGAGAAGCTGGGTAGCGAAACGGAGCGTATGCTGGCGACGATGTATGGACAGGAGGCTCCCTAGTTGCCGGAAGAAGATTTCCATACCCCGACCGACGCCGACGCACTGCGGCGGGCCGAACTTCTAGCGTTCGAGGTGCGCTTTCTAAAGGCCCGGCTGGCCGAAACGGAACGCGCCCCTACGGACCTCCAAAACAGGCTGGAAGAGGCCGAGAGAACCATCGCGCAACTCACCGGGAGAGTCACCATAACTCCGCGGCGCAAGGCCCGACTCGAAAGCGCCGAGAGGGACCTCATCACGTTGCTGACGCGCCTCTCGAAGAGTCCGCTGGGCAAGGTGTTGCGCCTCAAGAAAGGCTACCGGAACCTGGAGCAACGCTACTCGAAGGGCAGATGAAGCCCGCCTCCGGACAAACCGGCGCCCCGGTGATCTACGCCGGACGCTTCGCCGAAGAAGTGTCGGAAAGTCTGCCGGATAGCCAGATCCTTGACGAATGGGGGGTCCTCCCCCACCAGCTGGCGGAGACGACCCGGGAGGCTACCGGACTGGTGGTCCTCGATCCGCTGTCTTTCCCGTTCGAGGCAATGACGGATGAGCAGTGGGAACTTCCCCTTCTCGTGATGCCGCCCCCGGAGTTCGACGCTGAAACCCTGATCACCGTCTTCGGCCCGGCGCTCTTGGATCTTCTCGGCCCCTTCGACCGCGTAGCGACCGCAGACCCGAATCTCTGGGACACGCTACGCCGCAGATACTCCTGGGCCAATGGCCAGCGCCTCCGGCTGGGATCCAGAACCCCGGGAGAAGCCGCCGCGGAGTTGCGCGCACTTCTCGAAAGCCCGCCCGGGCCCCTGCGCCGCGAGAAAGCAGCCCACCGCACGGAAGCCCGGGCGCTCGCGCCCCGGATTGCAGACCTCCGGCAACCTCGAGCCAACGAAAAACCGCCCGACGTCCTGGAGGTCGGGGCCGGAGACGGACGCTGGCCAACAACCTTCAGCCTCTCCGAAACCCGTTTCTCGGGCGTTTATACTGGCGAGGAGCCGGTCGAGGCCGCCCACCGGGACTTCCCGGAACATACCTTCTCTCCAATGGCAAAAGACTATAAAATCGCGCAATTCGACGATACGTTCGACCTCAGCTTCAGCGTTAACTTTATACGGGTTCAGCCGGATTCGGTCCGGAAAGCCCTCGTTTCGGAGATGTGGCGGGTGACCCGTCCCGGTGGAAGGATGATCTTCCTGGAGGACTTCGTAAGCGGAGGGTTAGAGGGTTCGGGTGTATCCTCCTTATCGGTCTCCGGGTTCGTCGAGTTGGTGGCCGAGGCGACGGCCGGGCGGGTGATGCTGGACCACGTGGAGTCGCTGCTCTACCCCGGGGAAGATATGGTCCGGGGCGGGCTGATCTCACTGCAAAAACCCGGGAGTTTGAAAGATGGATAAGTGGCGGAGGATCTACTTTCTGCTGCCGACCTTCCGGCCTATGGGGGGAATGGTGAGGGACCTGTGCTTCGCGCACCACGCGCTCACGCTGGGATACGAGCCCGTGGTCTGCTGCATACATCCGTACGGACGAAATCTGCCCATATTCAACATCCCGCGTCTCTCGGAACTCTCGCCGGAGAATGGTATCCGGTTCGCAGACCCCCACAACATCGTCGTCGGGCCGGGGGATCTCGCGTTCTTCTGCGGCGTTGGCATGTACGAGATTCTCCAGCACCGGCTTAGCCGGTGGACGCGCCACGAGCAGGTCATACAGGCCGTCCGGGGCATCAGGCCCACGGACCCTTCGTACACGGATGGATACGCCCTCCGGCTGCTCACGCGTCCGATGGCCCGGATGGTGACCAACGACATAGTCCTGGAAGCGGTACGCCCCTACCTGCCGGCCGGGTCGTTTACCGAGGTCATCAAGGTCGGCCACGACACGGAGTTCTTCTCGAAGAAACGCGCCGGCGGGCTCGGCGCGCCGGTCAAGGTAGCCTACACGACCTGGAAATCCGGGGTGGGCGACCGCGTGGCGTCCCGGCTCAGGGGCTCCGGGTTCGAGTTCCGGGCGATCCGGGAGCAAGCCACCTGGGAGGAACTGCGCGGGCTCTACCACTGGGCCGACGTCTTTCTCGCCACGCCGCTGGTACAGGAGGGCTTTTACCTTCCGGGCCTCGAAGCGATGGCCGCGGGAAACATCGTGCTAACCCCGGACGTCGGCGGCAACCGCACTTACTGCCGCTTCGGGGAGAACTGCTTGTTGGTGAACTGGGAAGATGAATCGAGCTACGTTGGCGCTTTGAAGAGGCTGGCTTCGGAGAGCCCGGAGGACATAGAGAAGATGCGCCATCGTGGCTACGAGACGCTCCGGGATCACACCTGGGAACGCGAGGAACGGCAGTTCGGCGGGTTTCTGGAGAGGCTCACGGCGCGGCTCGACGGGCTCGGCCCAATGCCCGGCCCGATGCCCGGCCGGCCCTAAACCCTGCCCGGGGTATCCGCGACGCGCTCTCCGGCGCGCCAGCTAACCTTGGGCGCTATGGCATCGGGGTCTATGCGGTCGCGGTGCTCCAGGGCTATGTTCAGGAGCGAGTCCAGCAGGCTCTCGCCCAGATAGTGCGGCTCGAGACCGAGGTCCAGGAGCCGGGTGTGCTTCGCGTTGTAGTAGTGCTCCTCCGCCTCGACCCGCGGGTTTTCGAGATGCTCTATGCGGGCCTCCACGCCAAGCTTCCCGGCGGCCTCCACGACCAGCCCGGCGAGTTGGCCCACGCTGAACTCCTCGGTGAACTGGTTGAACACCCGGTACTCGCCCTCCCCCGGCGGGTTGAGGGCAGCGAGCTCCACGCAACGGACCGTGTCGCGGATATCCAGGAAGCCCCGCGTCTGCCCGCCCGTGCCATAGACCGTGAGCGGATGTCCGGCCGCGGCCTGCGCGCAGAAGCGGTTTAGCGCCGTGCCGAACACGGCGTCGTACATAAAGCGATTTACGAGCCGCTCGTGGCGCTTCGTCTGCGGGGTGAGGTTGCCGTAGACGACTCCCTGGTTCAGATCGGTGGCCCTCAGGCCCCAGATCCTGCAGGCGAACGCGATGTTGTGCGAGTCGTGGACTTTGCTGAGATGGTAGAAGGAGCCGGGTTGCTTGGGGAACGGCAGGCGGTCCGTCCGGCCGTTGTGCTCGACCTCTATAAACCCCTCTTCGATATCTATGTTGGGGGTGCCGTACTCGCCCATCGTCCCGAGCTTGACCAGGTGGCACTCCGGGGCGAACTCACGGAGGGCGTACAGCAAGTTCAGCGTGCCGATGACGTTGTTGTACTGGGTGTAGACGGTGTGCTGCCGGTCCATCATCGAGTACGGGGCCGAGCTCTGCTCCGCGAAGTGGACCACGGCGTCGGGCCGATGGTGGCGCACCACGCCGGAGAGAAACTCCCAGTCGAGCAGGTCGCCGGTCTCTACCTCGATCTCCCGTCCGCCGGTCTCCCGCCAGGCCCGGAGCCTCTCCGTCAGGGTGGAGATGGAAGTCAGGCTCTGAACCTTCAACTCGTGGTCTATCTGCCGCCGGACGAAGTTGTCCAGGATCACGACCTCGTGGCCGGCGTCGGAGAGGTGGAGCGAGGTCGGCCATCCGCAGTAACCGTCGCCGCCCAGGACCAGGATCTTCACTTTCTTGCCCCCTCTACAAGCATCGGTAACCTTACGTTCGAGACTGGATAAGCGTGGACCATTCGTGCATATTACACGAGAGTGCGGCCGCCGACGTCGCGGCAAGACAAGTTTGGAGAAAGGAGCCATGAGACCTCTCTTCGTCTCGGGTTGCGAGCGCAGCGGGACCACGGCGTTCGCCGACTACCTAAACGAACATCCGCGGATACTCGTCCTCCGGGAACGCTACAGGTTCCATCCTGAAGAGATCACACCAGACCTCTTCGATTTCGACCGCATCATGGACTTTACCGAAGCCGACCGGGACGACCGGCGCAAAATAGACGGCTGGTACAAGAACCTCACGGCCCGCATGCTCGCCGCCAAGGACCCGTCGGAGCTTGCCTGGATCGGCGACAAAGACCCGTTCTACCTGGAGGACCTGGAAGACCTGCAACGGAACAACCCCGGCGCCCGCTTCATCATCCTGTACC
The DNA here is from genome assembly GCA_049650095.1 of Rubrobacteraceae bacterium. Lineage (GTDB taxonomy): Bacteria > Actinomycetota > Rubrobacteria > Rubrobacterales > Rubrobacteraceae > SIRX01. Next base: position 7,041 of record JBARZM010000174.1, read on the forward strand.
GCCCCGTCGAGGAGGTCGCCGAGTCCTGGCAGGCGCGGTCCGCCGACCCGGAAGACGTCTGGCCCGGCGAGAAAGACTTCGAGATCGGTGTCCGTACCTGGAACCGATCCCTGAACCTTATTCGTAGCTTTATACAAAGCGGCTCGGAGCCCGAGGTGCTGCTGCTCGACTATCACGACTTCTTCTACAGGAACGAGCCCTGCGCCGGCCTGATCTCCCGCTTTTTGGAGCTGGATTTCGACACCGCCGTGCGCGAGGCTTGGGAAGATTTGTCTCTGAAATTCGAAGCCGAACGGCGGCCGAAAACGTCCCTCAGCGAAGAGCAGCTCGGTTTCATCAAAAGGAACAAGGACTCCGCCGCCGAAGCGTGGATCACCTCCCGCATCTCGGAGCAGTGGGGCGAGTTCGGTATCCATCCCGGGCGTTACGCGGACCCCGCCGTACGGGACGAGCGGCAAAGGGCGGCGGATCTTCTGGCGGCGCGGGGCGCGGCCCATGTCCAGGCCCTGAAGGTCCGGAAGCTGGAGCGACAGCTCGAACAGCAGGAAAAGATTATCGCGGCGCAGCGCGAGAGGAACGGGCGCCTGGGCCGGCGCATCGAACGGCTAACCACCCGGATACGAGATATGGAGAACTCGAAGGTCTGGAGGATGGCGGGGCTCGCGAAGAGCATCCGGAGAAAGGTCCTGGGCAAGTAAGTGCTGCCGGGCTTATGACAATGCTATTCTTGGGGGCTGATTCCCTCGACTCAAGGTGGACCCTATGCCGAGGTACCGAAACCAGATAACTTTCGAGATAGCCCGCAACTTAAAAGCTTTTCTGCGGCTGGACGCCGGCCTTACCCGCGGCGAAACTCCGGACCCCGAGCGGCAGTTACACCGGGCCGAGGCGCGGATAAAGCAGCAGGCCCGGCGGATCGAGCAACTGCGGCAAATCTCGGGCGGCGAACAAAAAGAGCCTCTGGGCCACAAAGACCACCCGCTAAAGGAAAGCTCCGGCGCGGCGTCTGTCGAGAGACCCGGCCCCTTGAAGATCGTTCACGTCAGTACCCAGGACGCCATGGGCGGCGCCGCGCGGGCCGCCCAGAGGCTGCACCACGGGCTCCTGCGGCTGGGGCACGACTCGTCCATGTTCGTCGCCCGCAGGCACGGCGACGACCCATCGGTTCGGGTATTCGAGCCTTCGCAGGACGCGGAAAGCGTCGCGCGGCGGGAGCGGCGGGGGGCGATGATCGAGGACGATTTCTCCCGGTACGAGGAGTCGCGGCCGGAGGTCTACCGGATCGGGGACAGCTTCAACGACGACCGGAGCCCGTTCGGGGGCGGGCCGCTGGAACAACTCCCGCCCTGCGACGTGGTGAACTTGCATGTGATCTCGGGCTTCATAGACCACCAGGCTTTTTTCGGGAGCGTCCCGGGGCACACCCCGGTCGTGTGGACGCTGCACGACATGAACTCGTTTACCGGCGGCTGCCACTACGACTACGGCTGCGGCAAGCACGCCGAAAGCTGCGGCGCCTGTCCCCAGCTCGGCTCCGACGACGAAGAAGACCTCTCGCGCCAGAGCTGGCGCCGCAAGCGGGAAGTCTACTCGCAGGTAGCCAAAGACCGGCTACACGTCGTCGGGGCGAGCCGGTGGCTCGCGGACGAGGCCCGCCGCAGCAGCCTCTTCGACGGCTTTCCGGTAACGACCATTCCCTACAGCCTGGATACTCAGGCCTTCGCGCCCAGAGACCACGGCCAAGCCCGCGCCACCCTGGGCGTGCCAGAGGACGCCCGGGTGGCGCTATTCCTGACCGACTCGCTCGTCACCCGCCGCAAGGGGTTCGCGCTGCTGGCCGAGGCGCTGAACGGCATAAAGGACGTTCCGAACTTGCGGTTGCTCTCTCTGGGCTACAACGACCCTTCCCTGTTAAAAAACCCACCGATCGTCGAGAGCATCCCGCACCAGCACTTCGACTTCCTGGACGACGACCTGCTGCTCTCCTCGATCTACAGCGCCGCCGACCTCTTCGTCATCCCATCTCTCCAGGAGAACCTGCCCCAGACGGCGCTGGAGGCGATGTCCTGCGGCACCCCGGTCGTCGGGTTCGACGTCGGCGGCATCCCGGACCTCGTACGGCCCGGCGTGACCGGCGAGCTGGCGCCCGTAGGAGACGCCGAAGCCCTGGGAAGCGTTATAAGAGACTTGCTGAAAGACCCGGAGAAGCTGGCGGCGTTGTCGGACAACTGCCGCCGCGTCGTAATAGAAGAGTACAACCACGACCTGCAGGCCGGACGCTACGCCGACCTCTACCGAGCCCTTCTCAAAGCCCGTGCCGGCTAACGTAGCCGGCGGCTACGCGCACCCCGGCTACGCGGCGTCGCTCGCCGGGTTCGGGGCGCCGCGCCTCCTCCCCAGAAGTGGAGGCCACGTGCTGGAGCGCCGTATACCGGGCACGCCTCACCAAGACGCGATGGGGCCTTACCCGCTCTTCGCCTGCCGGGACTGGCCGGGGCTGCAAGAAGACCTGGAGGAGATACCCGGTCTGGTAACCCTCACGGTCGTAACGGACCCCTTCGGAGAATACGACGAACGGCTGCTCGATAACTGCTTCGAGGTGGTTCGCCCCTTCAAAGAACACTTCGTCGCCGACCTCACGCTCCCGGTAAACGAAATCGTCTCCAAGCACCACCGCTACTACGCCCGCAAGGCTTTGGAGAAGGTTCGCGTAGAGGAGTGTGCGGAGCCCGCGCGGTTCCTCGACGAGTGGACGGAACTGTATGCGGGACTGGTGAGGCGTCACGGCCTCACCGGGATCAAAGCGTTCTCCAGGGACGCCTTCGCCCGGCAGCTACGGGTACCGGGCGTCGTGGCGCTCCGCGCGGTCTCCGGCGAGGAGACGGTGGGAATGCACCTGTGGTACGTATCGGGCGAGGTAGCCTACAGCCATCTGGCCGCCTCCAGCCCAAAAGGATACGGGCTGATGGCCGCCTACGCGCTGTACCGGTTAGCAGTGGAGCGTTTTGCTGGTAGAGTCAGGTGGTTGGATCTGGGAGCGGGAGCCGGGGCCGGGAAAGAGACCGGGGGGCTGGACCGTTTCAAGAAAGGCTGGTCCACCGGAACCCGGACGGCGTACCTCTGCGGCAGGGTCTTCGACCGTGAGACGTACGCGGAGCTGTCGGGAGCGAAAGCCGCGGGCCCGGGATACTTTCCGGCATATCGGACGGATGAGCTTACGTAGAGAGGAGTTGCCGGATGGCGAAGGTAGTGGTCTTCGGGGTCGGCCAGTGGGCGGACCTGGCCTGCTTCTACCTCACCCACGACTCCCCCCACGAGGTCGCGGCTTTTACCGTGGACCGGGACTACCTGACGGAAAAGGAACACCGCGGGTTGCCGGTCGTCGCCTTCGAGGAGGTAGAAGAGCATTATCCCCCCGACGACTACGAGATGTTCGTACCCGTAAGCTTCAAAAGGATGAACCACCTGCGGGCGGAGAAGTTCGGGGCGGCGAAGGAGAAAGGCTACGGGCTCGTGAGCTACGTCAGCTCCAAAGCAACGACGTGGCCCGGTTTCGCGTGCGGGGAGAACTGCTTCATCTTCGAGGACAACACCGTGCAGCCGTTCGTGGAGATCGGGGACGACGTGGTGATGTGGAGCGGCAACCACATCGGGCATCACACCGTCGTAAAAGACCACGTGATGGTCACCTCCCACGTCGTCATCTCCGGGGCCTGCACCATCGAGCCGTACTGTTTCTTCGGGGTCAACTCCACGGTACGGGACGAGACCGTGGTGGCGCGGGAGACGCTCGTTGGGGCGGGGGCCGTGATCCTGCGGGATACCAAGGAGTTCGAGATTTACAAGGCCCAGGGCACCAAGCCCGCCAAAGTCCGCAGCGACCGGCTGCGGAGCATCTCCCACAAGTCGGACGGCTAGTTGCGCTGGAGTAAGAAAGGCCGGATCTTCGCCCCCGACGGCTCTTCGGAGTGGATGAACCACCACGCCTGCGTCCCCATCGCCGACAAGGTGGATGACGAAGTACTCCGGATCTACTTCGGCCCCCGCGACACGCAGGGACGCACCACGACCACGTTTATCGAGGTGGAGGCCGACAACCCGCGGAACGTGCTCTACGTCCACGATCGTCCGGTGCTCGGCCTGGGCGAGCTCGGCGCCTTCGACGACTCGGGGGCCATGCCGTCGTGCGTCGTGAATCACGGAGGGCGCAAGTACCTCTACTACATCGGCTGGAACCGGGGGGTCACGGTCCCCTACCGTAACTCGGTCGGGCTGGCGGTGAGCGACGACGGCGGCCTCACTTTCGAGCGCGTCTTCGAGGGGCCGGTGGTGGACCGGACCCGCGAGGAGCCGTACTTCTGCGCTTCGCCGTTCGTGATGGTGGACGAGGGTGTTTGGAAGCTCTGGTACGCGTCGAGCACCGGTTGGACGGTCGTGGACGGCCACCCCGAACCGCTTTACAAGATCAAATACGCCGAGTCCGATGACGGCGTCGAGTGGAATCGCGATAACGTAACCTGCATCGAGTACTCTTTCGAGGGAGAGGCGAACGCCCGACCGTGCGTCGTGAAAGAAGCCGGACTATACCGGATGTGGTACTGCTTCCGGGGCAGCCGCGGTTACCGGACGGACAAAAGCCAGGGCTACCGCATCGGCTACGCGGAATCCGAAGACGGCGTCCGGTGGGTCCGCAAAGACGAAGAGGCCGGCATCGGACGCTCCGAGGAGGGTTGGGATTCCGTGATGATGGAATACCCTTACGTCTACGAGCACGCCGGCGGAAAGCATCTGCTCTACAATGGCAACGGGTTCGGAGAGTCGGGGTTCGGATATGCTGTTCTGGAGGAAGAGTAGAATGAAGCTATGAGGACTTCTCCAAAAGAGTTGGCGATCTTCGGCGGCCCGCCCGCTTTCGAGGAGAAGTTGCACGTCGGCCGCCCGAACATCGGCGACCGGGACCGGCTGATGGGCCGCATCGGAGAGGTTCTGGACAACCGGTGGCTTACCAACGACGGTCCGCTCGTGAGGGAGTTCGAGGACCGCGTCGCGGAGTTGGTCGGCGTAAAACACTGCATCGCCACCTGCAACGCGACGGTTGGCCTGGAGATCGCGGTTCGGGCGGCGGAACTCACGGGCGAGGTCATAATCCCTTCGCTCACCTTTATAGCCACGGCCCATGCCCTGGAATGGTCCGGCCTCACGCCGGTTTTCTGCGACGTAGACCCCGCGACGCACAACATAGACCCGGCGCGGGCCGAGGCGCTGGTCACTCCCCGCACCTCGGCCATCCTCGGCGTCCACCTCTGGGGTAGGCCCTGCGACACGGAGGCGCTGGAAGATATAGCTCATCGCCACGGCCTCAAGCTCATGTTCGACGCCGCCCACGCCTTTGGTTGCTCGCGCGGGGGCCGCATGGTCGGCTCGTTCGGGGACGCCGAGGTCTTCAGCTTCCACGCCACCAAGTTCCTCAACACTTTCGAGGGTGGGGCCGTCGTCACAAACGACGACGACCTGGCCGGGAGGGTCCGCCGGATGAAAAACTTCGGTTTCGTGGAGTACGACGAGGTCGCGGAGGCCGGCACCAACGGCAAGATGAACGAAGTCTGCGCCGCCCAGGGCCTCACCTCGCTCGAGAGCCTCGACGAGTTCGTCGCCACAAACCATCGCAACTACGAGCTGTATCGCTCGGAGCTGGAGAGCCTCCCCGGCATCCGCCTGGCAGCCTACGACGACGCCGAGAGCAACAACTACCAGTACCTGGTGTTGGAGGTAGACGAAGAAGAAGCCGGCATCGGGCGGGACGACCTCATACAGGTCCTGTGGGCCGAGAACGTGCTCGCCCGGAGATACTTCTACCCGGGCTGCCACAGGATGGAGCCCTACCGTTCCCGCGGGCCCCAGGCAAGGCTACCCGTCACGGAAGACCTGGCGGAGAAGCTCGTAACGCTGCCAACCGGCACGACGATCGGGCCGGGAGAAGTGTCGGGTATATGCGGGATCCTCCACGATGCCGTCCGGATCGGGGCCGAGGTCCGGCAGCGGCTCGCCGGATAGCCCTGCGCAGGGTTCCGAGTTTCGCGCCGGCTCCGCGCGAGGGTGGGGCCAAAAGCTTTCGGGAATGCAGGCTGCTAAACTTTTACCGTGCTTAGAAGAGTCCGGCGGCTGGTCAACCTGTACAAGCTACTGTGGGCGGAAGAGCAGATAGCGGCGTTGGAAGACCAGGCTATCCGTCTCCAGGATCGCATGGAGAAACAGAGAAACACTTTGCAACGTCAGGTCTTCTCTTTGCAGCAGCAGATCGTAGACCGGAACGCCAACCTCACCGAACAGCTGGACGCGCTGAAGTCGAGCCTGGAGGTTCCCCAGGAGTCGATCGACGAGTTCTTCGAATGGAAAGCGCGAAACCCCATACCCGAAGAGCCGTTGGTCAGCGTGACCGTCGCCACCTACAACCAGGCCCGGCTGCTGACGGAACGATGCATACCGTCCATACTGAACCAGACCTACGAAAACCTCGAGCTGATAGTGGTGGGCGACGGCTGCACCGATGGGACCGAGAAAGCCGTATCCAAAATAGGAGACCGGCGCCTGAAGTTCTACAACCTGCCGGAGCGCAGCGTGTACCCCGCCGACCCCGGGCGCCGGTGGATGGTGGCCGGGACACCGCCGACGAACGAGGCGCTCTCCATGAGCCGGGGCTACTTCATAGCCCACCTGGACCACGACGACGAGTACCTGCCGGACCGGCTGGAGAAACTCTTGAACTTCGCCACCGAAAACGACTGCGATTTCGTGTGGCATCCCTTCTGGTGGGAGGACGAAGAAGGCCGCTGGCAGCTCTGGGAAGCCCCGGACTTTTCCTACCGGCAGGTGACCAATGCCTCCGTCCTCTACCGCTCGTGGTTCAAGAGGTTCGAATCGGACATCAACGCCCACCGGCTTCTCGAGCCCGGCGACTGGAACCGCTTCCGGAAGATAAAGTATCTCGACCCGGTCTCCATGAGGTATCCGGAACCGCTCTCCCGCCACTACCGGGAACGGAGCCGCGGCTAGAAACGGCCGGTTTCGAGCCAGCCTATGCCGACCACCGGTCGGAAGCCCCGGCTCGGTCTGGAGGCCAGGGTCTCGCGCCCCGCGGCGCCCCGCGGCGTCCCGGGCGGCGCTCTGATTATGGCAACTATCCCTTGACAGCCCGTACTTGAATGTAGCATAATATGTTCATAAAGTGTTACACTATCCACGATTTCAACCGGGGCTTTCCGAGCGATGACGCTTGTCTGGATACGCCATGTATTTGATGACCTCTACGCGGTGCGGCATCTCCGCCAAACAGCTAGA
>JBARZM010000175.1:0-9077 GCA_049650095.1 Rubrobacteraceae bacterium
TCCTGTTGGAAGAAGTTCGGGGCGCGCTGGACCGGATGGGGATGTGGGAGGAGTTCGGCACCGACTGGTTCTGCCTGGACTGTGAGATCCTGCCCTGGTCCGCCAAGGCGCTGGAGTTGCTCCGCCGACAGTACGCCGCCGTCGGGGCCGCCGCCCGACCCGATATCTCCGAAACCCTAAGCACCCTCGAAGCCGCCGCCGGACTCCCCGACGGACCCGATGTTTCCCTACTCCTGGATCGCTACCACGAACGAAAAGAGGCCGTGAATCTCTTCGTGGAGGCCTACCGCCGCTACTCCTGGCCGGTGGAATCTCCGGCGGACCTGAAACTCGCGCCGTTTCACCTGCTTGCCACCGAAGGCGCGGTACACGTGGACAAAGACCACCTCTGGCATCTGGAGAAGCTCGGGAAGCTCTGTGAGGCCGGTGACGGACTACTGCTCGCCACGGCCCACCGGACGGTAGAGACCACGGACCCGGAGAGCGTGGAGGAGGGCGTACGATGGTGGGAAGAGCTTACGGCCGGCGGTGGGGAAGGGATGGTGGTCAAACCGTTGGATTTCGTGGTTCGGGGACGGCGCGGCATCTCTCAGCCCGGTGTCAAATGCCGGGGTCGGGAATATTTGAGGATCGTTTACGGCCCCGAGTACACGATGGACGAGAACCTGGAACGTCTCCGGAACCGGAGCCTCGGAACCAAGCGTTCGCTGGCCGTCCGGGAGTTCGCCCTGGGCGTCGAAGCCCTGGAACGGTTTACGCGGCGCGAACCGCTTTACCGGGTCCACGAATGCGTCTTCGGGGTGTTGGCGTTAGAAAGCGAGCCCGTAGATCCCCGGCTCTGAGCCTCGACTAACAACCGCCGGATGTTAGGATGGGCGTCGCCACACCGGCGTTGTGCGAAGTCCCCAAATCTGAAAGAGGTTACGTGCCGAAAGGCAGCCGGAGAAAAAACGAGCGGTTGGAGCTTTGGGGATGGATGCTGTTCGTCGTTTCGGCGCTATTCTTTATCTTCGCCAGCCTCCGCGCCGGAGACGTTATCGGGCTTCTTGGCGGGTTCTTCTTCCTCCTTGCGTGCGGGGTGTTTTTGATGGCTTTTAGAGAACGTGGCGGTAGAGGCTGAGCCAAAGGCTGAGCCTTTGGCTGAACGCTAAAAGCCGAACGCTAGGGTGCGTTCTCAGAGAGCCAGTCTCTCGCTTCTTCTACCTCTTCGTAGGCGAGAGGATGCCCGATATCTCGCCAGCGCAGGTCTACTTCGGCGCCGGCTTCGCGCAGGATGCCGGCGAGGCGTTCGGTGTTATCCGGTGGGATCATTTGGTCCCTCGTGCCGGCGGCCATGAAGACCGGCATCCCGGAGAGGTCCGGCGTTACTTCGGGCTCAAGCGGGACCATCGAGCGTAGCAGGACCGCCGCCCGGAGGAGACCGGGGTGCAGCAGGATCAGGCTGGCCGCTATGTTCGCCCCGTTGGAGTAACCGGCGGCGATGAGCTTCGCCGGATCAAAACCGTATTCCTCCGCCGCGTTCTCCACGAACCCGGCCAACTCGTGGGTTCGGAAGGCGAGGTCTTCCAGGTCGAAGACGCCCTCGGCGAGGCGACGGAAGAAACGTGGGGCGCCGTGCTCGGAGACTTTGCCCCGCGGGCTCAGGACCCCGGCGCCGGGGGCGAGTTCTCGTCCCAGCGGGATCAGGTCGTTCTCGTCCCCGCCGGTTCCGTGCAGTAACAGCAGCGTCAGGTCCTCCTTGCCCGGAACGTAGCGGTGGACGAAACCTAATTCTTTGCTCATTCGCCCGTCTCCGTCGGCACGCGGAGGGTAGGCAGCACGCTCTCCAGATGCTCGCGGCGGGATTCGTATTGGGGCGGGAGCTTGAGGCTCGTGCCAAGCTCCGCCGGGTCTTCGTCCACGGCGAAGCCGGGCGGGTCGGTGGCGATCTCGAACAGCACGCCGCCCGGCTCGCGGAAGTAGATGGAGTGGAAGTAGTTCCGGTCTAGCACGGGCGTTACGTCGTAGCCGAGCCCGGCGACTTTTTCCCGGATCTCTAACTGATGCTCGTCGTTTTCCGCCCGGAACGCGACGTGGTGAACCGTCCCGACGCCCATCCGGCCCCGCGACTCTTTCGAGCCGTCAACCACGTCCACCAGGTTCCCCGGGCCACCGTTTCCCGCCTCGAACCGGTGTCGGCCATCACCTTCCTCGACTTGCCGGAAGCCCAAATGCTCGGTCATGAGCTTCGTGGTGCGCCCCGGGTCGCGTTCGGAGAGGGTTACGTGGTGGAAGCCGCGGATGGCGTGCTCTGACGGCACGGTTCCGTTTTCCCAGGGGCCCCGGTCGTCGGTTGCGGAGGCTATGAGCTCCAGCTTCATACCCTCGGGGTCGGCGAAAGAGACTACCGTGTCGTCGAAGCGTTGGGATGGTTTCTCGAAGCGGATGCCGTGGTCTATGAGGCGATCCGTCCAGTAGCCCAAAGAGCTCTCCGGTATCGAGAAAGAGGTGATGGTAAGCTGGCCCGTGCCTTGCAAACCGGCCGGCGCGTGGGCCCAGGGGAAGAACGTCATGATGCTGCCGGGGGTTCCGTCACCGTCGCCGTAGTAGAGGTGGTAGGTCTCCGGGTCGTCGAAGTTGACGGTCTTTTTGACCATTCTCAAACCAAGCATCCCGACGTAGAAATCCACGTTCTGTTGCGGCGCGCCGCCGATGGCCGTTACGTGGTGGATGCCGGTAGTATCGGTGCTCATGTGCGCCTCCTGCGACGGATCGGATTGCCCAAATACTTCTCCCCGGTTATACCACCGGCGTCTAGTCGTCCCGCCATCCTATTCCACCGTGGGTGCCGTCGCAGAAGGGCTTGTTGCCGGAATATCCACACCGGCAGAGGGCGGCCTGGTCGCCGCGGTAGGAGGAGGTTCCTTCGGAGTCCCGGATTTCGAAACCGCCCTTCAGAGAGAGCGGCCCATTTACCGTGACGGTTACGGTGAGTTTGCCGGTTGGCGACTCTTCGCCGGATGAAACCGCGGCGAGCATGCCGTCGTCCCGGAAGCCGGAGTTCCTGTGGCTGTTGTCGCAGAACGGTTTGTTCCGGGACTCGCCGCAGCGGCAGAGGGCCACGCGGGTGTCCTCTGCGATAAGCGTCCCATCGTACTCCTCCAACGTTACGGCGCCCCGTAGATAAAGCGGTCCGTCTCCGGCGACGACCACTATATTCTCCTCCGGGACGGGTTCCTCGCCGCCGGCATCTTCGCGGGTGAAGTGGAGGGCCCCGGTGGGGCAGCGCATCACGACCTCGGCGACGGTATCGGGGTCGGAGTTTGCGGGCTGTATCCAGGGCCGCTTCTCCACGTCGAAGACTTCCGGCAGGCCGTGGACGCACTCTTTCGCGTGGAGGCAGCGGCCCGCGTCGAAAGCTACGTTGATGTCCTCCGAACGGTACTCTTTACGGCTCATGCTTTCTCCTTCAAGTCGTGGCGGGTTCCCGAAACTGACGGCGGTAGAGGTCGGCGTAGAGGCCGTTTTGTTTTAGGAGTTCATCGTGGGTTCCGCGCCCGGCGATGCGGCCGTTTTCCACGGCCAGGATCAGGTCCGCGTTGCGAATGGTGCTCAAGCGGTGGGCGATGACGATGCTCGTCCGGCCTTCCAACAGCGTGCCGAGCGCCTTCTGGATGATCGCCTCGGTTCGCGTGTCTATGTTGCTCGTCGCTTCATCCAGAATGAGGACGCGCGGGTCGGTCAGGATCGCCCGCGCGAACGAGAGTAGCTGTCGCTGTCCCTGGCTCAAAGATCCACCGCCCTCGCCCAGCACCGTGTCGTAGCCGTCCGGCAGCTCGGTTATAAAGCCGTGGGCGTTGACGGTGCCGGCGGCGTTCTCTACCTCTTCCCGGGTCGGGGCGTCTTTCCCGTAGCCGATGTTTTCGGCTACCGTGCCGGAGAACAGGAACGGCTCCTGCAACACGATCCCGATGCCGGCCCGCAGGTCTTTGCGGGCCAGGCTTCGCACGTCGCGGCCGTCTATCTTTACCGAACCCCCGGTGGCGTCGTAGAAGCGGGGAATGAGGCTTGCGATGGTCGTCTTACCCGCCCCGGTCGGCCCGACGAGCGCGACGGTCTGGCCGGGCTCTATCTCGATGTTTACATCTTGGAGGACCGGACGACCGGGGTCGTAGGCGAAAGTTACGTTCTCAAAGGAGATTTTGCCCCGGGTCTCGCCCAACTCTATCGCGTCCGGCGGGTCTGGTGGTTCGGGTTCTTCGTCGCGGATGTTGTAGATCCGCTCGGCCCCGGCGAGCGCCGACTGGAGCTGGGTGTAGAGCTGGGCGATTAACTGGATGGGGCGGAAGAACTGCTGCACGTAAAGGACAAAGGCCGTCAAGATGCCGAGGGACATAGATCCGGCGAAGACCAGGTATCCACCGTAGCCGATCACCAGCGCTATAGAGAGCGTACTGAGAACGTCTATCGTCGGGGCGAAGGCGGAGGTAATCGCCACGGCCTCCACGTTCGCCGCCCGGTTGGCCGCGTTGCGCTCCCTAAAGCGCTCGATGTTGGCCTCGGTCCGGTTGAACGCCTGGGCTTCACGAACCCCGACGATGTCTTCTTGCAGGTTCGCGGTAACGTCGCCGACCGTCCGGCGCGTTACCCGGAAAGCGTTTCGCGCGCGGCGGGCGAAGAACGCGGTCAGGAGCAGCATGATCGGGATGACCAGGAAGCTCGCCAGCGCCAGGTTCCACTGCAACAAGAACATCGCGATCAGGATTCCAATGAGGCTGAATAGCGAACCGAGCAACTGCGCGATGCCCTGAGAAAAGAGTTGATTTAATGTATCAACATCGTTGAGCACCCGGCTCATGAGGTCTCCAACGGGCCGCTTGTCGAAGTATCGCAGCGGCAGGTGCTGGAGCCGGTCGAAGATGCGGTCCCGGAGCGTCGCCAACACGCCCTGTCCGATGGATCCCACCTGGTAGACCTGGCCGCGCTGGGCCAGCGTCCCGACGCCGTAGATGGCGAGTAGCACGCCCATCATCACGAACAGCATCGTCCGGTCACCGCCCTCCAGGATGTAGCGGTCGATGGTGATGCCGATGAGCGCCGGGCCACCCGCCTGGGACGCGGCCCCAAGCAGCACGAGAACCATCGCGTACGCCATCCGGCTCTTGTACGGTTTTAGCTCGCCGAGCAGGCGCCGGGCGGTCGTGCCCCGGTCACCGGCCTTCTCCTGGGGCTCACCCGCGATGGACTCTATGCCGCGCATTCCCATTGTGTTAGTCCAACGCCGCCAGCGTCTCGCGGGCTTCGTCCGCGGTCATCGGTTCGTTGTATACGGGAGAGTCCGGTTGTTGCTTCCGGCCGCCATCTCGAAGAGGACCGGCATCCACCGGCGCGAAGCCGATCTCCCCAATAAGCCCGGAGACCGTCGTCTTCGCCTCCTCATCGTCGCCCGCCACGAAAAGGACCAGCCGGTCTTCATCCTCCGGACGGCCTTCGTTGGCGAGCGTTTCGTAGTACATGGTGTTGAATGCTTTGACGAGCCGCGCGCCAGGGGTGTTTTGGCGCAGCAGCTCGCTGGAAGTGAGGTCACCGAAGGCGATCTCGCCGTCACGGCCCGGATAGTAGTTGGTCGCGTCTACGACGACCTTGCCGTCAAGCTCCCCGGCCGGCAGCGTGTCGCGGGCGAAGAACGGTATTGCTACGAGCACGACCTCGCCGAAGTCCGCGGCTTCCTCTACCGTTGCGGCCCGGGCGTTCGGGCCTATTTCGTCAACCAGATCCTGGAGCGACTCCGGGCCGCGGGAGTTGCTGACGGCCACGGCGTGTCCGGCCCTGGCGAAGAGTTTGGCGGCGTTCGCGCCGATATTGCCGGAACCTATAATGCCGATGTTCACGCGGCCTCGTTTAGCTCCGCGACCTCTTCTTCGGAGAGTTGTATTTCAGCGCCGGCGGCGTTCTCTTCCAGGTGCGCTACCGAGGAGGTGCCGGGGATCGGGAGTATCACGGGCGAGCGATGGAGGAGCCAGGCGAGCGCGATCTGCGAGGGCCGGGCTTCGTGGCGGTCGGATATCTCATCCAGCGGACCGCCGCTTTGCGCCAGCTTGCCGGTCGCCAGCGGGAACCACGGTATAAACGCGATGCCTTCCTGCTCGCAGTAGTCGAGCACGTCTTCGGAGCCCCGGTCCGTCAGGTTGTAGCGGTTCTGGACCGAGACGATGGGGACCACCTGCCGGGCTTGCTCGATCTCTTCGACGCCGACTTCCGAGAGGCCGACGTGCCGGATCTTACCCTCATCCCGAAGCTCCGAAAGTACCCCGAGCGATTCTTCGGCCGGTACGTCCGAATCTATGCGGTGTAGCTGGTAGAGGGCTATGGCCTCCAGGTTCAGGCGCTTGAGACTTCCCTCGCAGGCCTCGCGCAGATGCTCGGGCCGGCCGTTTGGCCTCCAGTCGCCGGGACCGGGCCGCACGAGGCCGCCTTTGGTGGCGATGGTCAGGTCGTCGGGATATGGGGAGAGGGTTTCTCCGATAAGGCGTTCGGAGACGTCGGGGCCGTAGGAGTCGGCGGTGTCGATCATGTTGATGCCAAGCTCTACCGCGCGCCGGAGTACGGCCTTCGCTTCTTCGGGGTCATCCGGCTCGCCCCAGATACCCTCGCCGGTTATGCGCATCGCGCCGAAGCCCAGGCGGTTTACCAGGAGGTCCTGGTCGCCGCCGATGGCGAAGGTTCCGGAGGCCGCCGCGTTCGGGGTGTTGTTCGATTCACTCATGTGTATGCCTTTCTATTAGGGTGCGGGTTGTTCTACCAGTTGAGAGCCGAGGATTTCGTTATACAGTTCGCTCTCGCGGGTCAGTTCTTCGTGGGTTCCGCGGGCGGCGATCTCGCCTCCGTCGAGGACCAGGATCAGGTCGGCGTCCCGCACCGTGCTGACCCTTTGGGCGATGACGAAGACCGTCCGGCTCTCCTCCCGCATCAGGCGGTCGAGCGTCTCCTGAATCGCCGCCTCCGTCTCCGCATCCACCGCCGAGGTGCTGTCGTCCAGGATCAGGAGTCGCGGGTCCACGAGCAACGCCCGGGCTATGGCGATCCGCTGTCGCTGCCCACCGGAGAGCCCGAGTCCCCGCTCGCCGATGACCGTCTCGTAACCTTCCGGCAACCCCCGGATAAACTCATCAGCCTGGGCGTCGCGGGACGCTTTTTCGACTTCCTCGCCGGTGGCCTCGGGTTTGCCGAAGGCGATGTTGTCCCGGACGGAGCCGGAGAACAGGCGGGTCTCCTGGAGCACTATCCCGATCTGGGCCCGGAGCGAAGAGAGGGTTACGTCCCGGACGTCGTGGCCGTCGAGTTTTACGCCGCCGTCCGTCGCGTCGTAGAAACGGGGAATGAGGTTGACGAGCGTGGACTTGCCGGAGCCGGTGGTGCCCAGAATAGCCACCGTCTGGCCCGGCTCGATGCAGAAATCTACATTTCGCAAGACCTCCCGCTCGCTGCCGGGATAGCGGAAGCCGACGTTCTCGAACTCGACGCGGCAGTGGATGGGGGGAAGCTCTACGGCATCGGGCTTGTCCTTTACCTCTATCGGGGCGTCGAGGACCTCGAAGACCCGCAACGAGGAGGCCCCGGCGCGGGAGATGCTGGCGGAGAGAAAGCCTATCGTGAGGATCGGCTGCAGCAAGAAGGCCAGATAGGCGTTGAACGCGACCAGTTCTCCGATAGAAAGGCTGCCCCCGATGACTTGCAACCCGCCGAAGAGGACTATACCGAGCGTACCGAGGTTTGAGAGGAGGAAGATTACGGGGAAGTTGCCGGCGAAGGTCCGGACGGTCTGGAGGTTCTTGTTCAGAAGCTCCTCGTTGACGTCCCGGTAGCGTTTTACCTCGTAGTCTTCGCGGGCGAAGGCCCGGATCACCCGCACCCCGGACAGGTCTTCCTGTAAAACGGTGTTCAACTTTCCGAGCGTCTGCTGCACCTCGCCGAAGAGGGGCCGGATCTTCTGGACGAACCGCACGAGCACGAAGACGATGGGCGGGATAATGGCGAGCGCCACAAACGCGAGCCGCCAGTTCAGGTAGAAGAGCAAGAAGGTGGTGCCGACCAGCATCACGGCGGCGTTGCCGAGTTGGACGACGCCGCTGCCGGTAAAAGTCCTTATCTGCTCGACGTCGTTTGTCAGGCGGGTCACGAGTTGGCCGGTCTGCACCCGGTCGTAGTAGGAGAAGCTGAGGCGCCCGATCCGCCCGAAGAGCGCGTTCCGCAAGTCGTAGGCAACACCCTGCGACGCCCGTTCGGCCAGATATCCCTGCAGAAAGGTGAAAATACCCCGCACCAGCGCCACCCCGACGAGGCCCGCCACCATGATAAAGATGATGTTCAAGTTCCGCGGGCTAATGCCGTCGTCTATGGCGCGTCCGATCAGGAGCGGGGTCGTCAGGTTCGCCGCCGTGACGAGGAGCAGCGCCACGAAAGCCCCGCCGGACTCCAGCTTGTACGAGCGCAGATAACCCAGCGCCCGCCGCACCGCCCCGAGACCTGCAGGGTCCCCGCTTCTTTCGGTGGTCGTCCCGGCCGCCACTACTCCGGTGCCATTCCCTTTTTTCTCAACTCTTCGAGGGCTTTCTCGGACTTCCGCAAGTTGCCAGGGTCCATGCCTTCCAGAACCTCCGGGGCCTTCGTGAACTGCACGTTCTCATACTCGACGACCTGCCAGTAGTTGCCCCAGGGATCCAGGAAATCCAGGCCGCCGCCGGGCGTGTTGCGCAGAACTTTGACGTCCGTGCCCTCCAGAGCTTGCCGCAAGGACTCGTGGTCGTCCACCACGAGCCCTATGTGCCGGTGCTCGTCCGGCGCCTGCGTGCGGCCTTCGGAGAGGGCGAGGAACTGGTCTCCGGCGTCAATGAACGCCATCCGGGAGCCCCGTCCGCGGAGCTTTACCTCGAAGAGTTTGCCGTAGAACTCTAGCGCCGCTTCGATGTCGCCGACCTCTACGGCCACGTGGTTGAAGCCTAAGAAGTTGGCTTTGGTCATGCGCCCATCTGGGTCGTGTGCTCCGGCTCGACGTAGACGACGATTCGTTCGTCGCCGGGCTGGTGGTAGGGATACTC
>JBARZM010000176.1:0-1563 GCA_049650095.1 Rubrobacteraceae bacterium
CCTCCGCACCTCGGCGAAGGAAAACCCATCTCTCTAATTGTTATCTATGCTCCTACATTTCCCAAGTTTGTAAGGTTCCTTGCTTTTACTCCCGAACCACCCTCGCTCCAAAAAATAAAACTCCATCGAACCCATCGCACGTATCGAACATCTCCGCGGGTAGTGAGCTGGTCTCCGGGACCGTAAACTTAAATCAACGCTGGTTGTAGTTCGAACGGAAGGAGCGGAAAATGGCTAGACGCGGTAACGGAGAGGGATCTATCTCTCGAAGAAGAAACGGTGGAGACTGGATGGCGCAATACTACGTGGAGTTGCCGGACGGCAAGAGGAAGCGGAAGACACTCTACGGAAAGACCCGCGTCGAAGTTTCGAGGAAACTTTCCGAGGCCATCGCGCGGCGAGATCGAGGCATTGTGGTGGATGATAGAAACCTCACTGTGGGCGAGTACCTGGATAGCTGGCTTTCGGACGCCGTGCGCGGCACGATCCGAGAGTCCACTTACTCCCGGAACAAATACCTCATAGAAAGCCACATCAAGCCTTCGCTCGGTCGCAGGAAGCTCAAGAACCTGAACGCCCTCCACATCCAGGGTCTCTACCGTGACCGGCTTGACTCCGGTCTCTCCGCTTCGACGGTCCAAAAGATCCACCACGTCTTGCGCAAGGCGCTGACGCAGGCCGTCCGGTGGGATCTCATAGCCCGCAACCCGGCCGATAACGTCAAGGCTCCCACGCCCGTACCCAAAGAGATGCACCCGTTGTCGGCGGAACAGGCGCGGCAACTGCTACAGACGGCGCGCGGTGACCGCCTGGAAGCCCTCTACGTGATGGCGGTTCACACCGGCATGCGGCGCGGCGAGTTGCTCGGCCTCAAGTGGGAGGATGTAGACCTGGACACGGCTAATCCTACCCTTCGGGTTCGGCGAACGACTACCCGCAAGGGCAACGGCTACGCCCTGGGGGAACCGAAGACCAAGAACAGCCGCCGCACCATCAGGCTGACCCGGGGAGCCGTCGAAGCCCTCCGAAGCCACCGGGTTCAGCAGGCTCAGGAGAAGCTGCAAGCTGGCTCCCTCTACGAAGATCAGGGTTTGGTCTTCGCCGGAGAGGGCGGCAGCCTCGTCAACCCTTCAAATCTCCGTAACCGCTCGTTCAAGCCGCTGCTGGCCCGAGCCGGGCTTGCGGAAGGTAAAGCCAGGATCACCTTCCACGACCTTCGGCACACCTGCGCCTCTTTGCTTTTCCAGCGCAACGTCCACCCGAAGTTCGTTCAGGAACTCCTAGGACACGCGTCCGTGGCGATCACCCTCGACACCTACTCCCACATGCTGCCCGGCATGGGCGGCGAGGCGGCTGATGCGATGGGTGAGGCTCTCGGTTAAAAAGTTCCCGTTTTCTAACCGAATTTCGGCGCACTGCAGTACGGTTGCAGTAAAAAAGGCCGGGATAGCTCCCGGCCTTTCCCTTACCTTCTAGTATTTGCTATAGGTAAAGGGTTTTATAAGTGGGCGATGCTGGTTTCGAACCAGCGACCTCCTCCTTGTAAGGGAGGCGCTCTACCCC
>JBARZM010000177.1:0-2016 GCA_049650095.1 Rubrobacteraceae bacterium
AGCCACCGCTCTTTCTGTTCTTCGGAGCCGTAGCGGGCCAGCACCTCCATGTTTCCGGTGTCCGGCGCGGAGCAGTTAAAGACCTCCGGGGCGATGGGGGAGCGGCCCATGATCTCACACAGCGGCGCGTACTCCAGGTTGGTCAGGCCGGCACCGTACTCGGAGTCGGGCAGAAACAGGTTCCAGAGCCCGGCGGCCTTCGCCTCCGCCTTCAGGTCCTCCATTACGGGCGGTATCATCCACCGGCTCTCGGCCTCGTCGAGTTGCGCGTGGTATGTAGGCTCGTTGGGATAGATGTGCTCGTCCATGAAGTCCTCTAGCTGCGCCCGGAGTTTCTGGACTTTCTCGGAATAATCAAAGTTCACGGCGGCTACACTCCTTTTTCTGGGCCGGTCCGCGGTTCTGGCCCTCGGTTACCATCCCCATCACTCCACGTTCCACGAGTTCGCATTCTTCCACAACGCGTCAGCAGCCGCAATCAAACCGCCGCGTACTCTGGCAAAATGTGTCCTGTATGAGGCTCGCCACGATAAAGATTTCTTCTGCGGAGACGGCCGCCGTCGTATTGCCCGAAGGCGCGTTGCCGGTCGCGGAGATCAACGCTTCCCAGCACACCGATTGGCCCACCGATGTTCTAGCCTTACTGGAGAGCGGTAGAGCCCATGATTTTCAGTCATGGTGTCGTGGTTTGGAAGCGACCGTGACGGAAGACTTGAAGAGTAGGGTCTTACCGGCACGCACCGGGTACGCGCCGCTTTACCGCCGGCCGCGAAAGCTCTGGGGTATCGGCCTCAACTACGCCGAGCACGCCGAAGACCTCTCCGAGAGCGCCCCCGCCGGGGAACCCGCCAGCTTCCTGCGGCCCGACACGGCCATCATAGGGCCGGGGGATGAGATCAAACTGCCGGTTCAATCCCGGCGGGTAACGGGCGAGGCGGAACTGGCGGTAATCATTGGCCGCGAGGCGAAGAATGTCTCTTTAGAGGAGGCGCCGTCCGTGGTCGCCGGGTTTACGACCGTGTTGGACATGACGGCGGAGGATATTTTGAGGAAAAATCCCCGCTACCTGACGCGCTCCAAGAGCTTCGACACCTTCTTCAGCTTCGGCCCCGAACTCGTGACGCCCGACGAGGTTGGCGACGTAGAGGATCTTGAAGTTGCGACGGCCCTAAACGGCGAAGTCTTGCGGCGCAACACCGTCTCGAACATGACATTCTCGCCGTGGGAGCTGGTCGCGTTCCACTCCGAGGTCATGACCCTGCTGCCGGGAGACGTCATCTCCACCGGGACGCCGGGCGCGGTGGTCGTGCGGGATGGAGATCTGCTGGAGTGCCGCGTAACCGGCTTCGCCACCCTGACGAACCCGGTCGTCAGAGGCTAACGCTAAATTCCGGACGGCGGAGTTGTTTGACATTCTCTGGCATCCGCCGGGCCTTTCAGGATGCGGTAGGGGGCATGGTATGATCCTCCGCATGCGCTTTCGCGAACCGCATTTCATCACCGATTTCTCGCCGGCGTGAGTTTGCCGGACACCCTTAACTACCGTCCGATGCTTCTCGCGGTCGCGGTCGCCACGGCGGGCGTAATGCCGGCTTTTCTGACGGGCGGCCTGGCGGTACAGGTCCGGGAGGAGCTCGGGTTTGGGGAGGCCGCCTTGGGTTTGGCGGTGGCGTTATTCTTCGCTTCTTCCGCCGCCGCTTCGGTGGTGCTTGGAAGGCTGGTGGAGCGCGTAGGTTCCCACCGGAGCATGAGGGTCGCCGCCGTGGGGAGCGCGGCCTCACTGCTCGGGGTGGCGGTGTTCGCCCGCTCCTGGTCTTTGCTTATCGGGTGCCTGGTGGTCGGCGGTTTCGCGAACGCCATCGCCCACCCGGCCACGCACCTCTCCCTGGCCCGGGAGATACCGCCGCACCGCCAGGGGTTTTCCTTCGGGATCAAACAAGCCGCCATACCGACCGCCACGCTCCTCGCGGGCCTCGCCGTGCCCGTCGTGGCCCTCACCGTCGGGTGGCGCTGGGC
>JBARZM010000178.1:0-2663 GCA_049650095.1 Rubrobacteraceae bacterium
ATTCGCTCTGCTCGAAGGACGGCACTTCCTGGGTCATCTCGCGTCCCTCGGCCTCCCACTTGATGCGCCCACCGTCCATCACCCGGACGTTATCGTGGCCGAAGAGCCGGAAGACCCACAGCGCGTACGTGGCCCACCAGTTGTTCTTGTCCCCGTAGAAAACGACCGTGGTGTCGGGGGTTATGCCCTTCTCACCCATGAGCCGGGCGAACTGCTCCGGGTCGAGATAATCGCGCATCAGGGCGTCGTTCAAGTCCTCCACCCAGTCGATCTTCACGGAGTTCGGGATGTGCCCGATGTCGTAGAGCAGCACGTCCTCGTCGGACTCAACGATGCGTATGTTCTCGGTGTCGTTCAGGTTCTCCGCGACCCAGTCCGTGCTCACCAGGGCTTCCGGATGCGCGTAACCCTTCTGCTGTATATCCTGCTCCATCTCAAAACTCCTTTTGCAGTCGCTTGCAACCATCTTTGGCCGTGCAAGCCGATATTCTAACGTATCCCCGACAAATTTCGTCGGGTTCGGAAACGGTGCTCCATCAGATAGTCCGGCAGTGGGAAGGTCGCAGGTTTACTACATCTCTGTTAAGGTCGTTCGAGGAGTTTGTAGAGGAGATTTTTCAGATGCGGATCACGATTCTCACGGTTGGCTCCAGGGGAGACGTAGAGCCGTGCGTGGCGCTGGGGTTGGGCCTCAGGGAAGCGGGCTGCACGGTGACGATAGCCTCGCATTCCACCTTCAAGGGCCTGATCGAAGGCCGAGGCTTCACTTTCGCCCCGCTTTCGGTGGATCCCCGGGCGGTGGTCGAGTCGCTGGCCCGTTCGGGAGGGTCCGCTACCGGGATAATGAAGGGGTTTCGGCGGGTGGTAGAACCGGCGCTCTACGCGGCGGCCGAAGAGGCGATGGAGGCCACGAAAGACGCCGACGCCCTGCTCGTCTCCCCGGCGGCATTCCTCGGCTACGACGTGGCCGACGCGCGGGACCTGCCCGCCGCCGGGATCTCGATGTCCCCCCTGATAGCGCCTACCAGCCACTTCCCGAACGCGCTAATGCCCGCGAGCATCGGGCTGGCGGACGGTAGCCTTCGGGGCCTCGGGGCGCTCTACAATCGCCTAACGCACCTGGCGGCCGCGCAGCTACTGTGGCAACCCTTCAGGAAAGCCATCAACCGCATCCGCTGCGAGCTTTTCTCTCTACCGCCGCATCCATTCCTCGGCCCCCTGCTAAACACCGACTCCGACGACCGGATGCAACTCTACGGCTGGAGCAACGAGCTGTTGCCCGGGCCGCCGGACTGGGATGAAAACCGCCAGGTTAGCGGCTACTGGTTTTTGGATAGCGAAGAAGGTTGGGAGCCTCCCGCGGCGCTGGCCAGGTTCCTCGAAAGCGGCCCGCCACCGGTCTGCATGGGCTTCGGCAGCTCTTACATAGAGAACGCCCCGCGCATCGCAAGCGTATTCGCGGGCACGTTGGCCGGCATGGGCCAGAGAGGAATCCTCCTCGGGGGATGGGGAGAGCTCAGAGGGGAAAACCCGCACAAAAACATACTCGAAATAGAAGAAGTCCCTTACGATTGGCTGCTGCCCCGCACCCGGGGCTTCGTCCACCACGGCAGCACCGGCGCGACCCACGCGGCGCTCCGGGCGAAAATTCCGAGCGTGACCGTCCCGTCCTACGGAGACCAGCTACTATGGGGACAGCTACTCTCCAGACGCGGCGTGGCGCCGGCCCCGATCCACCGCCGCAAGCTCTCGGCGGAATATCTGGCCCGGGCCGTCAGCAGGATCATCGTCGACCCGCGTCTGGCCGGCAACGCCGCCCGTTTGGGCGAGAAGGTCGGCCGGGAAGACGGCGTGCCGCGGGCCGTAGACCTCGTAATCCAGAGGTTTCTGCCCCAACAGAATATCGCCTGAGAAGCGCGGGCCGCGCTTGCGGCGGGTCGAAAGTCTGGGGCGCCGGCGCCGGAGAAACCCGAAGTGAGGGTGTAATATCTGCGGGTGCATTGGCTGAGGTTGTGTTAGGAGCGGCATGGGTTACGAGGAGCTAATACAGAAAGCCGTCTCGGGACGGCTGGATGCGGTAGAGACTTACGAGCTGGCGCGGTACGCGACTACGGAACCGGGGCCGGCGATGCGCGCGGCGGCGGAAGTTCGGGACCGGGCGTTCGGCCCCCGCGTATCTTATTCTCGAAAAGTTTTCATCCCGCTGACCAAACTCTGCCGCGACAACTGCGGCTACTGCACGTTCGCCCATCCCCCACGTCCCGGCGAAAAAGCCTACCTCACCCCCGAAGAGGTGCTCGGCATAGCCCGCGCCGGGGCCGAAGCCGGCTGTAAAGAAGCGCTTTTCACCCTCGGAGACAAGCCCGAGAAGCGGTACCCCGAAGCCCGCGAAGAACTAAAAGAGTTGGGTTTCGAAAGCACGATCGAGTACCTCATCCACTGTTGCCGGCTCGTGCGGGAAGAGACCGGACTTTTGCCCCACGCGAACCCGGGAGTCTTGTCGGAGGAGGAAGTCTCCGGGCTGCGGGAAGTCTCGGTGTCGCAGGGGATCATGCTGGAAGAGGTCTCCGGGCGACTGCTGGGCCGGGACATGGCCCACTGGGCCTCTCCGGACAAGGTTCCCGAAAAGCGGCTTGAAACCCTGGAAGCAGCCGGCCGTCAGG
>JBARZM010000179.1:0-2768 GCA_049650095.1 Rubrobacteraceae bacterium
TCCTTCGACATAGATTCGGTGGACGCCGGGTTCGTGCCCGGGACGGGCTGGCCGGAGCCGGGCGGATATTTGCCCCGCGAGGCGCTGAAGTTCCTTCATCTGGTCGCCAAAGAAGGGTTGTGCGGCATGGAGGTCGTGGAAGTCTCGCCGCCCTACGACGTTAGCGACCAGACGGCGCTTCTGGCGGCCCGGGCCGTCGCCGACGTGCTGGCGACGCTCGTAAGCGAAGGGCATCTAGGAGAGCGGAAGTAGTTGCAGCGGTATCTGCTTGCAAGGTGGCTGGCGCTGGTGTTGGCGGTGGCGGTTTCGCTGCTGGCACAGGTTATATCGGCGGCGTTTTGATGGAGCTATGTAAAAGGAGTTTGGGTAAATGATCCTCATCGGCGTTGCGCTATTTATCGTCCTGATGATGGCTATCGGGCTGTGGGTGGCGCGCAAAATTCAAGGCGACAGCACCAACTACATCGTCGCCGGTCGAGGCCTGATCCTCCCTCTAGCCGCCGCCACCTTGATGGCCCAGGCCGTAGACACGAACGCCACTCTCGGCAACACGGACCTGACGGCGGAGTTCGGGTTCTGGGCCGGGGCTTCGTTGCCCATCGGGCTCGCCCTGTGCCTGTTCCTTACCGGGCTGTTCTTCGCCAAACCGTTGAACCGGATGGGGTTGATGACGCTGCCGGACTTCTTCCGGCGGAAGTACGGCCCTTCCGTGGAAGTGCTGGCGTCGCTGCTGATGATCCTGGGTTTCTGCATCCTGCTGGCGGGCAACCTGGTCGCCGGTGGATACCTGTTCAGCACGTTCATGGGCACGAGTTACGGGGTTGGGGTAGCTTTGATCGCCGCTATCGTGTTCGTGTATACGGTGGCCGGCGGCCTGATCGCCGTCGCCTACACGGACTTTATCCAGGTGGGGGTGGCCCTGCTCGGGTCGCTGGTCTTGCTCGGCTTCGTGTTGGTCAACTTCGGCATCACGATCCCGGAAGGCATGGGGCCGTTCGCCTTCGAGCAACTCACCGACCCCGCCCTCGGCGCGTACATAAACTGGGCCACGATCTTGGCGCTCGGCCTCGGCGACATCGTCGCCATAGACTTCATGCAGCGGATCTTCGCCGCCGACAGCCCGGAGACGGCCCAGCGGGCCTGTTTCGCCGGAAGCGTCGGGACACTCGTCGTCGGCGTCCCGTTCGCGCTGGTGGCGCTGTCTTCCGGGGCCATTTTGGAACAGGCCGGGGTCGCGGCGGGCAGCGGCCCGGTGCTATTCACGATGATTCAAGAAGTCGTGCCGCCGGCGCTGGGGCTTCTGGTGCTGGCCGGTATCGTCGCCGCCTCACTCTCCACGAGCGACGGCGCGGTGCTCGGCACTTCGTGCGTCTTTGCCCGCAACGTCTTCGGTATCCGGGAAGAGCAAGGCGGGGCGGAGGCCGACAAGCTCTTGCTCACCGCCCGCATCATGGCGGTGCCCGTAACGCTGCTCGGCATCTTCTTCGCCATACAGATACCCGAAACCGGCATCCTGCTGACGCTCGCCTTCGACGTGCTATTCGCCGGCCTTTTGGTGCCGTTCGCCCTCGGCGTCTACTGGCCCAAGGCGAACAAGCCGGCGGCGATAGCGGCGATCATTATCGGGTCTTCCACGAGGTTGGCGTTCTTCGTCCTCACGCCCACGACCTACGGTGTCGAGAACACCCTGGCCTACATTCCCAACGAGACGTTCACAGCCGCATTCGATGGCCTACCAACGTTTATCTCCCCGCTGCTCGCCTTGTTTACCTTCGTCGTTTTGGCGCTGGCGACCCAGGATACTTACGAGCCGGCGGTCAAAGACGTACGGGCACTGGTTACCGAGGATGGACCGGTCGCGGAACCCGCAAGATGAGCCGGTCCCGCCGTCCGGACGCGGTCTCAAGAAGCGGGCGCTTTGGTAAGAATATCTCGCGGGCAACACGGGGGTCGCCCGCGAGGTTCGGAAATTTGGATCAGGTCGCCGAAGCCGCTTCCCCAAGGTCCCTTGAGACGAGCTCCGCGTCGGATGGGTTGATGTCGAAGTCGAAGATTTCGGTCGGGATGTAGAGCGTGGCGCAGGCGTTTGGGATGTCTACCATCCCGCTGTAGCGGGCTTCTATGGGGGCCGCGCTGAGCAGCAGGTACGCCTGTTCCCCGGTGTAGCCGAACTTCTTCAGGTACTCGATGGCGTTGAGGCACGCCTGGCGGTAGGCGACGGTGGCGTCCATGTAGTGGTTTTCGCCGTCTTCGTCCACGGAGATGCCCGTAAACGCCAGGAACTCCGAGTAGCGGGGTTCTATGGGACCGGGCTTGAAGAAGGGGGTGGTCATGCCGTACTTGGACATGCCGCCTTTTATCAGGTCCACGCCGAACTCGATCCAACCTCCCATCTCGATCGCGCCGCAGAAGGAGATTTCTCCGTCCCCCTGAGAAAAGTGCAAGTCCCCAACAGACAACTTCCCACCCTCGACGTAAACCGGAAGGTAAGCCCGCGCCCCACGGGAGAGGTTCTTTATGTCCATGTTCCCGCCGTGCTCCCGCGGGGGGACCGTCCGGCAGGCTTCTTGGACCGCCCGATCATACTCTTCTCCACTCAAGCTACCGAGGAGCGCGTTCTCCGGCTCCGGGGGTAGCGCGAGCGGTGGCACCCGGTCCGGGTTCGTGTCTATGAGCGCCTGCTCCCGGCGGTTCCAGGTGGCGAGAAGGTCGTGGGACGGGGCGCACCCGAAGAGTCCGGGATGCCCTATGCCGGCAAAGCGGACGCC
>JBARZM010000180.1:0-21332 GCA_049650095.1 Rubrobacteraceae bacterium
CCCGAGCACCGTCGCCAGCACGGCCCCCAGAGCCGCGCCCGGCGAGATACCGACTATGTAAGGATCAGCCATCGGGTTGCGGAAGAGTCCCTGCATCGCCGCCCCGCTCACGCCCAGGGCGCAGCCCACCAGCGCCGCGAGGACTATCCGGGACAGCCGGATGTCGAGGACGATGGTCCGGGAGACTTCTTCTCCGCCGCCGAGTAGCGCGCGGACGACCTCCACCGGGGAAAGCCAGGCCGGGCCAATGCCGAGGGCGAATATTCCCGAGGCCAAAACAGCGCCCAGGGAGCCGAGCACCCAGACCAGATAGCCGCTGTTTTTTCTACCGTTCACGAGAGGCTCACAATACCGCGCGATTTACGAGTGCGGCGAGCGTTAGCAGGACCACGATCTCCCCCACCTCAGAGAGCGCGCCGTAAGTGTCGCCGGTCAGCCCGCCGAGGACGCCGACCATCCAGCGGGCCAAAAGATGGGCGACTAGCAGGACCACGAGCCCGACGAGCGCCCCCCACGGCGGGAGCAGGAGCGCCCCGATCAGGAGCGCGCTGACGCTGGCGAGGACGAAATCCCGCTTTCGGACCTGCTCGTTGAAGTTGCGTCCCATGCCGCCTTCGCGGGCCGCCGGAAAAAAGAAGATTCCGTAGATATCCGACCATCTTCCCCACACCGGCGCGAGCAGCGCCCCGACCCACCACAGAGGACCGAGGCTGTAGATCGCCCCGACTTTCAGCAGGACCCCGGAGATCAGGGCCAGAGAACCCATCGTGCCGATGCGGCTGTCTTTCATGATCTCCAGCTTCCGCTCCCGCGACCGCCAGGAGAAGAGCGCATCTGCGCTGTCGGCGAGGCCGTCCAGGTGCAGCCCCCACGTCACCACCATCCAGGCAACGACCACCGAAACAGCCCGCAACGGCTCCCCGAACAGCCAACCCGCGAGCAGCCCCATCCCAACCCCGCAAGCCCCGATAAGCAACCCTACAAGCGGAAAAGCCACCATCGCCCGGGCGACGGTCGCCTCTTTCATCGGCGGCAGGCCAGGAACCGGGAACATCGTCAAAAAGCGTAGCGCCTCACCGAGAGGCTGCAACGGACCCCAGCGGTTCGTCCGCTGTTCGCCGGGCTTATCCGGCATCGGTCTCCTCGTCCACGCGGGCCTCGCCGAAGGTAGCCATCTCGTCCAGCGTACGGGCCGCCGCGGCCACGACCGGCATCGCCAACGCCGCGCCGCTTCCTTCCCCGAGCCGCATCCCGAGGTCGAGTAGGGGTTCCAGACCGAGATGGCGCAGGGCCAAGCCCTGCCCAGGTTCGGCGGAACGGTGGCCGGCGACCATGAAGTTGCGTGCGGCCGGGGCCAGCCGGTCGGCCAGCAACGCCGCTGAAACGACCGGGTATCCGTCCAGCACGACCGGGACGCGGCGGGTAGCGGCCCCGAGGCAGCAGCCGGCGAGAAAGCCGATCTCGTATCCCCCTACCGCGCTCAAGGTTTCGAGTGGGTCGGTGGGCTCCGGTCGGTGACGTTCTAGCGCGCCGGAGATCACGGCCCGTTTTTGCCCCAATACCTCGTCCCCGATCATGGTCCCCCGGCCCGTTGCTTCCTCCACCGGCGCCCCGGTGATTGCCGCGACCACAGCCGCGGCCGCCGTGGTGTTGCCGATGCCCATGTCACCGAGGCCCAGCAAGGCGGTTCCACCGTCCGCCAGTTCCTCGACCAACTCTATACCGGCCTCGACCATGCTCCGGGCGTGTTCCTTTGACATCGCCGGTTCCGTGTAGAAGCTGCGAGTCCCGGGAGCGAGGCGGACCTCTCGAAGCTCCGGGTGTTGCTCGGGCTCGGGGTCCACACCCGCGTCCACCACGACCAGCCGCGCCCCGGCCGCGTCGGCCAGGGCGTTGATCGCCGCGCCACCGGCCAGGATGTTCTGGACCATCTGAGCCGTGACCGATGCCGGATACGCGCTCACGCCTTCCTCGGCGACGCCGTGGCTCGCGGCGGCCACGACGAGCGCCCGGTCCGTGAAGCGGGGCCGCGCCTCGCCGGTGATGCCCGCCAGCCGGACGCTCAACTCCTCCAGGCGTCCGAGGGCTCCGGCGGGTTTTGTCAGGTGGCTCTGGCGAATCTCCGCGGCCTCCATCGCCTCCCGGTCGAGGTCCGGTATCCGGGAAATCTTCTCCTCCAGGGTCATAGAAGGTTCCTTTCCAGGGACGGCACTTCGTTGACGCTCCGCAAGATGGTCGCGGACGGATAGACGTCGAGGGCCGTTACGCCCCCCAGGTCGATCCGGAACTTCCAATGTTGCTCGAACGGAACTCCTGTAAGGGAGCATAACAGGAGCCGGATCGGCGTCCCGTGCGTCACGACCAGTATCCGGCCTCCGGCGTGCCTCCGCAGAAGATCCTCCCAAGCCGACTCGACGCGCCCCCAAAGGTCCGCCCCGCTCTCGCCCCCGTGCGCCCGGCTGTTCCAGAAATTCCCGAAACGATGCCGGGCCTGTTCGCCGTAGCGGGTAGACACCTCTTCGTGGGTAAGCCCTTCCCAAAGGCCGTGGTCCACCTCGCGCCACCGCCCGTCCTTCTCCAAACCGGAGCCGGCGATTTCGGAGGCGAGGTCGTCGGTCCGGGAGAGGCCGGTCGAGAGTACCGCCGCGTACGAGCCGCGCCGGAGCCGGGCGGCGACCGCTTTGGCCCGCGCCCGGCCGAAATTCGTTAGGGGCCGGTCGGAGTGGCCCTGGTAGCGGCCTTCTTTGTTCCAGTCCGTCTGGGTGTGGCGCGCGAGCTTGACGTGGGTGTGGTTTGAAGTCCCTATCATCCTCCGCCGGTCGTTCCACCTCCCCCAAAGGCGTCGGGGTGGATGGTCTCGGCGATCTCCCGCACCCCCTCCACGATCCGCGGCCCCGGCCGGTTGACCAGGTCGTCGTTTATGACGAAGACTTTGCTCTGTTGCACCGCCTGCAAAGACGAGTACGGTGGACGGCTGACGATGCTCTCGACGGTCGCGCCGGAACTCGCGCCCGCCAGGTAGTATTCGGGGTCGTCCTGAAGCAGTTTCTCGACCGAGTATTGAGGATAGGCCTGCTGGGCGTCGGCGGTCACGTTCTTACCGCCGGCTATCTGGATCGCATCTTGAACAAAGCTCCCCGGCCCGACGGTGAAGAGGGGATCGTAGCCAAGCTCGTAGAACACCGTGGGCTCCGGCAGGCTTTCGATCTCCTGCTCTAGCTGGCCGAGCTCGCTTTGCAACCGTTCCTCGACCACCCGGGCCTTCTCGGTGTTGCCGACGGCCTTGCCCACCGTGCTGACGCTGTCTATCGCCTCTTCGACGGTCGTGGGATTGAGTGCCACGACCGTCGCCCCGGTTTTCTCTTCCAGGTCTTCGGCCTGTTCTTTCGTGAAGCCATCGAAAGATTGCAGGATGAGGTCTATTTCGAGCGAGGCTATCTTCTCGGTGTTCGTCTGCTGGTAGTCCCCGATCTTCTCTATATTCTCGACCTGTTCCGGGTAGTCGTCGGCGGTCGTTACTCCTGCGACCCGCTCTCCCGCGCCGACCGCGAAGATCGTCTCCGTCGCACTAGGCGCCAGAGAGCCGATCTGCTCCGGCCGCTCTTTTATCTCGACCTTTCTTCCCAATGAATCTTCGATGGTTACCGGAAAGCCGGAAGCCTGCGTTCCGCCGTTTGTATTGGTGCTACCGCCCGTCGTACCGTCTTGCGAAGACTGTTGGCCGCACGCCGCCGCCAGAACCACTATAGAGAAAGCGGCCAGCAGCATGGTTGTTTTCCTGTACAAGAGATCCTCCCCGAAGCACACTGATTTCGTTTGCCCGTCGTGCCGCGGGGAGCGTCAAGAGAAGCCGGTATCGCGCATCGTTCCCACTCCTTCCTCGAAGAGTCTCTGGGTTTATGCGCCCCGGCAGGTCTCCTGGCTCGCGGCTCTAACGCCAGAATCCGCCGCCTTCCCGGACTTTCGCAGTCCAGTGACCGGGGACTCGTACCTTCCCCGAGGCGGATCCAACTTCGCCGCACACAGTGGCGGGACCGCGCCGGATTCAAACCGGCTTCCCTTGCACCGTGACGCTTTTGCAAGAAACGACGCTACCAGGATTCGTCCCCCCCGTCAATCGTCCGCCTCATCCGCCCCATCCGTGGCGAGACTCCGTACCGGTAGCCCCTACCACTCGATCCCCTTTTGCCCCTTGTAGCTCTCGTCCATCGGGTGCTTCAACTTCACGACCTCGCTGGCGAGGTCCGCGGCGGCTATCAGCTCTTCCGGCGCGTCCCGACCGGTGATAATGACGTGCTGGAAACCGGGCCTGCTCTTCAGAACCTCGATCACCTCCGCGGTGTCTATCCAGCCGAACTTCATCGGATAGCTAAACTCGTCCAGAAGCAGCATGTCGTAGGTCTCGTCGGCCAGGCGCCGCTTGACCTCCTCCCAACCCTCCCGGGCCAGGTCGGCGGAGTGTTCGAGGTCCCGCACCATCCACGTCCAACCGTCGCCCATCTTGAACCAGTCTATGTTGCCTAAAGTCTCGGCGGCTCTCTGCTCCCCGATGTTCCACTTGCCGCTCTTCAAGAACTGGTAGACGCCTATCCTGTACCCCCGGGCCCAACCGCGAAGCATGATGCCAAAAGCCGCCGTACTCTTTCCCTTGCCGTGCCCGGTGTTCACCACCAGCAAAGGCCGCTCTCTCTTGGACCTGCGACTCAGCCGCTCCTCCCGCGGCTCCCGGCCCTCATGTGTCCCGACCATGCTACGCTCCTCTCGAAGTTCCCTACACGCCCTACGCCGTCCGGACTATGTTCCAGCATTCCCTGAGGTGGACCGTAGCCTATCAGGCCGCATACAGGATCAATGGAACACCTCCGGGAAACTGCCCTTCAACACGAGCGGAAGACCGGCGACCATCAAACAAACAGCGTCGGCCTCCGCCGCCACCCGCTGGTTCGCCAACCCCAAAGCATCCCGGTACCACCGCCCCAACGGATATGCCGGAACTACGCCGCTCCCGACCTCGTTCGTAACGACCACGACCGTCTTCTCCGACGCCCGAACCACCGCGAGGAGCTCTTCGATCGCACCAAGCACCACATCCAGGATCGCCTCCTCGCCGTTCTGCTCGTGCGTGAGCAGCATGTTGGAGATCCACCCCGAAAGACAATCTAGCAGGACGACCGGTTCCTCCAAAGCCGCAACGGCCCCTACGACGTCTAGTGTCGCCTCTACCGTGCGCCACCCCGGCGGCCGGTGAGCTTTGTGGCGTTCGATGCGGCGCTCCATCTCCTCGTCGCCCGGTTCGAGCGTGGCGACATAGGCGACCTCGCCGCCGAAGCTCTCCACAAGCTCTTCGGCGTAGCGCGACTTGCCGGACCGGACGCCGCCTGTAATGAAAAATAGTTTGCTTCTTACAAATCTTCCATCCATCGGGAGAAGATAACACCGTAACGACGCGGCGGTCGGGGGGCGTGCAACGCTTGTGCGGAAACTTCCAGAGAGTAGAATGGGTTAGTCATCGGAGTTACGGGAGCATTCCATGACCGAGCCAGAGAGTAGCGAAGACACCACGGCGGCTTACGCGAGTTCCGCGGTGGGCGTGGCCCTGATAATAACCACGGGAACCCCTGTTGCGGGTATGGGCCTGATCATAGGTGGGGCCGCGTGCCTGGGGTGTACCGCAAGTCCTGAAACACAGGAATTCCCTACCCGCAGCCGTAAGCCAGGAACGCGAGCTTCTCTCCGCCATCCGGGACAACGGCAGCATCACCCCGGCAGAAGTTGCAATGGAGACTTCGCTGACCGTACGCGAGGCCGACGGAATGCTCTCGGAGTTGGCGAACGGTGGGCACCTACAAGTTGAGGGCCGGGACGGCGCACTCTACTACTTGCTGCCCGGCAAACGTACCGATCTCGGGACTTAGACCCGCGGCCGGTCCGAGTCTTCTCCGGCCACCTCTCTAACTACTTGGACGAAGTTTTCGACGAGCGAGGATTCGTCGTGCGCCAGCCACGCCAGCCCTAGCCAACTCGTTGCGTCCGGCGCGTCCAGCGGCCGGTAAACGACGCCTTCGCGGTTCATCCTGCGGGCGGACTCAGCCAGTATCGCGATACCGGTGCCGCTGGCGACCAGACCGATCACGGTCTGCAAATGGACCGAATACTGGGCGACTTTCGGCAAGGCCCCCACCCTTCCCAGCAACTCGACGATCTGCTCGTGCGAACCGGGCTCCAGCCGCCGCTGGAAGAAGATGAGCGGCAATCCCGCCACCTCGTCGAGCGGGATGGTTTTGCTATCTTCCAGCGGATGCCCTACGGGCAGAGCCACCACCAAGGGTTCCGCCAGCACCGGCTCGAACATTATCCCCGGCGCCCGCATCGGCAACCGCACTAATCCTACCTTTATCTCTCTTTCGTAAAGGGCTTCTACCTGCTCCACGCTGGCTAGCTCCCTCAAATCCAGCTCAACGCCCCGAAACCGTCCTCGAAACCTCTGCAAAGCAGGCGGCAACAGGCTCAAGGTAGCCGAGCTGACGAAGCCGATCTCCAACCGACCCCGCATCCCAAGCTCCGCCCCCCGCGCCTCCGCCCCGGCCTCCTCGACGGCAACTAATATCTCCCGCGCCCGCACGAGAAAGGCCCGCCCGGAATCCGTGAGATCCACCCTCCGCGTGCTCCGGTCCAAGAGCTTCACGCCAAGCTCTCCTTCCAAACCCTTGATCTGGGTGCTCAACGGCGGCTGACTCATGCGCAACCTCTTCGCCGCCCTCCCAAAGCTTCGCTCCTCCGCCACCGCGACAAAATACTTTAGCTGCCGTAACTCCATTATTTATTTGTAAATCATATTAATAGCCGTGTCAAAAATATATTGGACTTATGAAATCGAAAGAACTACGCTCAGAGCAACCAAAGGCACATACTCCAGAAAGTTGCGGGAGAGGTTCTATGAAGCACTATGAAGCTATCGTCGTCGGATGTGGGGGCCTGGGGACGGCCGCCCTGTATTGGCTCTCTCGCGAGCTAGGGTCTTCGGTGCTCGGCATCGAGCAGTTCAGACTTGGTCACGCGCGGGGGGCTTCGCAGGACCATTCACGGATCATCCGCCTCGCCCAGCACCAGTCTGAGTATGCGGCGCTAGCGCCCGATGCCTACGAGGCTTTCTACGAGATCGAAGGTGAGTCGGGCGTGCAGGTTCTTCACAAGACCGGCGGGCTCGTTATCGAGGCGGTGGACGAGCGGGACCCGGAGAAGGTCGGGACGCGCAACGTGGAAGGGTACGTGGCGGCCTTCGAGGAGTTCGGCTTCGACTACGAACTGTTGGACCCGGACGAGTTGATGTACCGTTGGCCGCAATTCCGTCTCGGGGGAACAGAGCGTGCTATCTACCAGGAGGAATCCGGGATCGTGGACGCCGGACGGACGAACGCGGTCCACGTGGCACTGGCCCGGGCCCGCGGCGCGGAGGTCCTGGAAGAGACGCCGGTACGGGCCGTGCGGCCCAGCGGCGACGGCGTCGAGGTCGTTACGGACGATGAGGTCTACCATGCCGACCGGGTCGTGGTCGCCGGCGACGCCTGGACTAACCAGGCTCTGGCGGAGACCGGTACACAGCTTCCCCTGACCGTCACCCAGGAGCAGGTGACCTACTACGCCACGCCCAACCTGCGGGAGTTCGCGCCGGAGAACTTTCCGGTCTTTATGTGGCACGGGGCTTACAACTTCTACGGTTTCCCGGTCTACGGAGAGGTGGCGACCAAACTCGGCCAGCACATGGGCGGCCACGAGGTAACCGCCGACACCCGCACCTTCGAGCCCGACCCGGTGCGAAAAGAACGTTACCACGACTTCCTGGGCCGGCATCTGCCGGGTTTTCTAGGGCCGGAACTTTATACCAAGACCTGTCTGTACACGGTGCCCCCGGATCAGAACTTCATCATAGACACGCTGCCGGGCCACCCCCAGATCTCCGTGGCGGTAGGCGCCGGTCATGCTTACAAGTTCGCCGGTCTGATCGGACGTATCCTCTCCGAGCTGGCGCTGGACGGCGAGTCCACCTACCCTATCGAACCGTTTAGCATCGAGCGTCCCGCCCTCACCGACAACTCGTTCCAGAAAGCATTTCACGCCTGACGCAGGGGTTTGTAGCGCGGCAAGACGCTTATCACGCAAACATCGAGAAAAGAGGACCAGGATGACCACTGACCCCAGAGGCTACGAGACCCGGCGCTACCCGCGACATCTTTCCCCGGAGGACTACCAGAGAGAGGAAACCTACGCGCCAACGCGGGCGCCGGTAGACCTCGCCGTTACCCTACTCCCCGACGCCTACACCTCCCGAGAATTCCTCGACATAGAGCGGGAGAAAGTCTTCGCTGCGAGCTGGATCGCCGTAGGCTGCACCTCCCAGGTAGAGAAACCAGGACAGACGCTAGCGGCCAAGATAGCCGGACGCCCGGTAATCATTACGCGGAACAAAGCCGGAAAGTTACGGGCCTTCCACAACGTCTGCCGCCACCGGGCCGCCAAGCTCCTGGACGAGGGTTGTCACGACCTGCGGTCCAACCGCATCCGGTGTCCCTACCATTCCTGGACCTACGATTTGGACGGAAATTGCCTCGGCACCCCGCTCTTCGAGGGCTCGGATATCCCCGAGGACATGCAAGCCGTCTTTGACACCGACTCCGTCAAAGGCTTCGACAAAGCCGACTACGGCCTGATGCCCGTGCCGGTAGATAGCTGGGGTTTTCTAGTCTTCGTCAACCTGGACCCGGAAGCGGAGCCGCTTGCGGCGCAACTCGGCGACCTGCCGGAACGTTTCTCCGGCTACCGGCTCCACGAGTGGAGGGTGATGCGGACCAAGAACTACGAGGTGAACGCCAACTACAAGCTCATCGGCGAGAACTTCATGGAGTACTACCATCTGCCGTGGGTACACCCGGAGTTGGTAAAAGTCTCGAAGATGGAGGACCACTACCGTTGGCAGGGGCCGGGAAAGTACACCGGCATGTGTACCACCCCCGTCTCCCAAAACACGGAGGACGGAGGCTGGGACGGGTTGCCGCCGATAGACGCCCTGGACGCCGAAGACGCCCGGAGCGGACGCTTCGTGTGGCTGTTTCCGAATACCGCCGTCGTGGTGCTCCCAAACCACGCTTTCATAATCATCACCCATCCGCGGGAGCCGGGGTTCACGGTCGAGGAGACGATCCTGCTCGTCCATCCCGAATCGGTGGATACCGCAGGTTCCGGGGGGGCCCTGGATCAGCTCGCCCGCTTCTGGGATCTAGTGAATTTGCAGGACATCGAGATCGTCGAGCGGGTGCAAGAAGGACTCTCCAATCCGGCGTACCGGGGCGGAAGGATGTGCTACCGTTTCGAGGAGCCGCTGCACCGCTTCCAGAACATGATCATAGACAAGATGGTCGGGATAGAGCGGACACCACCCGGAGACGGGGAAGAGATGAGCCGGATGTTCATCGACCCAATCGAGACCCCCGACTGGACGAGCCCAGAGTAGAAAGAAGTCGCCATGCCGGAGATCCGTGACCAACTATTCATCGCCAACGGGTGGACGCCCGCCCGGGGCGACGAAACTTTCGACGCCATAGACCCCTCTACCGAAGAAGTCCTGGCTTCGGTGGCCCGTGGCGGCCCGGAGGACGTAGACGCCGCGGTCGCCGCCGCCCGGGCGGCATTCGAAGGCCCGTGGCGGCGCGTCGCTCCCGTTGAGCGCGGGCGGCTGCTCTACCGGGTGGCGCGGGAGCTTGAAACGAGGATAGACGAGTTCTCAGAGCTTGAGACGCTGGATACCGGCAAGCCTTTGGCGCACGCGCGCGGTGAGGTCTCCGGCTGCGTCGGCTACCTCGACTACTACGCGGGAGTTGCGGATAAAATTCACGGCGAGACCATCCCGCTCGGCCCCGACTACCTCAACTACACCGTCCGCGAACCACTGGGCGTAACGGCCCACATCGTGCCGTGGAACATGCCCCTATCCATGGTCTGCCGCAGCCTGGCCCCGGCTCTCGCCGCCGGCAACACCGCCGTCATAAAACCCGCCGAGCAGACACCATTAACAGCGCTCAAGTTCGCCGAGATATTCCTGGATTTGGACTTCCCGCCCGGCGTCTACAACGTCGTTCCCGGCTTCGGCCACGACGCGGGCAAGGCGCTCAGCGAGCATCCCGGCATAGACTCCATCACCTTCACCGGCTCCGTCGTGACCGGGCGCAACATCCTGCGCGCCGCCGCCGAGCACGTAAAGCCTGTGGTGCTGGAACTCGGCGGCAAGTCGCCCCAGATAGTCTTCTCCGACACCGACCTGGACCTCGCCGCGAGCGAAATCTCCAAAGGCATCTACTCCAACACCGGCCAATACTGCGACGCCGGCTCCCGGCTGGTCGTCGAAGAGGATGTAAGAGAACCGCTACTTGAGAAGGTGCTGGATCACTCCCGGCATATAAGGCTCGGCGAGGGAATGGACGATCCGGACATGGGTCCGCTAGTCTCCGCCGAACACCTGGAACGCGTACTAGGATACATAGACACCGGCCAGTCAGAGGGTGCGACCATGCTAATTGGTGGCCGGGCCGAGGAGTTCGAGCGCGGGTACTTCGTCTCGCCGACGGTATTCGACGAAGTAGAGAGCAACATGCGGATAGCGCAAGAGGAGATATTCGGCCCCGTGCTCGCCGTCTTACCCTTCTCGGACGACGATGAGGCGGCCCAGATCGCCAACGACTCAAGCTACGGCCTGGCGGCCGGTATCTTCACGAAAGACATAGACCGGGCGATGCGGTTTGCGAGTGAAGTACAGGCAGGCTACGTCATGATCAACGAGTATCACACGGGCGGTGTCGGCTCCCCGTTTGGAGGCTACAAACAGAGTGGTATCGGCCGCGAAGGCGGGCTGGTCGCGCTGGACAACTACACCCAGGTCAAAAACGTGGTCCTGAGGGTTAGACGCTAACCCGGATTATCCCGGAGGAAGCTTGTCGGGTCGGATAATTTCGGCCAACTGTAGGCGATCTACTCTATCGTATAGAATGGTTTCCGGAGGCAAGGAAATCTCACGGAGGGAAGAGAGTACAGATGACTGAAGAGTATACCCGGCGCGGGCCGCAACCCCGCTATTTGCTGTGGTTGGCGCTGGCCGGCGTGCTTTCTCTGATAGCCGTGGCCGTCACCGTGGCCGGTAGCGCGGCCGAGGCAAAGTCGGTTCGGGGCGGGCAAGAGACCATAGAGTACGTCGTACCGGCACAGCCGCCCGAGGGCGTCGTCTACGATCAGCGTACCAAAGCCTTCTACGGCGGCTCGGTATCGGACGGCACGCTCTACCGGGGTACGCTGGACGACCCGACGGCGGAAGTGTTTCTACCGGCCGGAGCCCCGGGTGGCCGTACGGAGGCCGTGGGCGTCAACGTGGATAAGGAAGGCCGTCTGTACGTGGCGGGCGGGAGCACCGGCGCCCTCTTCGTCTACGACATCGAGACCAAGGAGCAGGTCGCCCGGTTCGATACCGGGGCGGGTGGCTTTATAAACGACGTTACCGTCACGAAAAAAGGCGACGTTTACTTTACGGACTCCTTCCGTCCGTTTATCTACAAGGCCACCGCGGAGCAGGTAGAGGCCGGTGGGGGTGTTCCGGAGGCTATTTCGCTGGCGCCGGAAGTGAACTACGGGCCGGGCACGCAAAACCCCGCCAGCCCGTTCAACGCCAACGGCATCCGGGCCACGCAGAACGGCAAGTACGTCATCTTCGCCGATACGAACGACGGCAAGCTCTACCGTCTAGAGACGGCCACGGATGAGATCCGGGAGATCCGGGTCCAGGGTCAAACGGACAACCCCGATGGGCTGGAGCTTCGGGGCCGGACGCTCTACGTCGTGGACAACCAGAACGAGTTGATCGTCGAAGTGCGGCTCTCGGGCGACTCCCTGGAAGGCCGGGTGGTGAGCAACACGACCAGCCCCGAGTTTCACACCCCGACCACGGTATCTATAGCCGGCGGAAGGCTCCTGGTGGCAAACGCCGAGTTCTTCGACCAGTCCGAAGCCGGGCCGCCGTACTACGTGGTGAGCATTCCAAGACCCTAGCGCCGCCCACGAGCCGGAATTAATCTCCCTGGCCGAATCTTTCCGGGCCGGACCCTCGTTTGGCCCGGTACATCGCCCTATCCGCCTCCCTCATTAGCTGGGCTGCGTCCTTCGCGCCCGCGCCCGTGTAGGCTAACCCTACGCTGACGCCCGTTCGCATCTCTCTCCCCCTTATGGTGAAGGGGGAGCTGAGCGCCGTCTCTATGCGCCGGGCGACATCACCGGCTCGTTCGGCGTCCATTCCCTCCAACAAAACGACGAATTCGTCTCCGCCTATCCGGGCGGCGGTATCCGCGGGCCTCAGGCAACGTTCGAGGCGTCCGGCTACCGCCTCCAGGAGTACGTCGCCCAACTCGTGTCCGTGGCGGTCGTTGATCTCCTTGAAGCCGTCGAGGTCCATGTAGAGCATACTAACCGGCGCCCCGTGCCGGCGGGCATGCCGGAGCGCGTGGGAGAGACGGTCGAACAGCAGCGTGCGGTTGCCCAGACCGGTTAGTGGGTCATGGTTCGAGCGGTACTCTAGCTCCTGCTCCAGGCGCCGGCGCTCGGTTATGTTGGCGGCGACGCCGATGACGCCCTCTACCTCGCCGCTCTCGTCTCTCTGGGGGGTGTAGATGGCGTGGAAATACATGTCCCCGATCTCCACCGTGGCGACCACCTCCTCCCCCGAGAGCGCCCGCCGCACGTTCTCCAGTACGTCCGGGAACTCCGCGTAGGTCTCGAACACCGAGAGGCCTATGCTCCAGCCGGGCTCCAGGCCGAGGCTCCTTAGCGCAGCACCGTTCTCGAAGGTGAACACCCCTTCCGAATCGAGGGCAAAGGTAATTACCGGAAGGTTGGAGGCGATAGTCTGCAGGCGCTGCTCGCTCTCCCGCAAAGCTTCTTCGGCTCTCTTGCGATCGGTGATGTCCCGCGCGACGCCGAACATGCCCGCGACGTTGCCTTCGCCGTCCCGGTAGGGACCTTTGGTGGAGAGAAAAGTGCGCGGCGTCTGGCCCTCAGCAGTCTTGGTGTCCTCGGTGGTACGGGTCTCACCCGCGTCCAGAATCTTCCGGTCCTCTTCCATGACTTGCCGTCCGTCTTCCGTATCGAACAACTCGGTGTCGTCCTTGCCGACTATCTCCTCGACGCTCTTGCCGAGCGCCTCGGCTCCTGCCCGGTTGATCATCAGGTAGCGTCCCTGGAGGTCCTTGACGAACACGGCGTCGGTGGTGCCTTCCATCACGGATTGCAGTAGGTCGTGGCTTTCTTTGAGCTCTTCTTCGGCCCGCTTGCGCTCGGTGATATCTTGCATTTGCGCGACAAAGCGGTGCGGGTGGCCTTGTGCATCCCGCACCAGGGAGACGCTGGTCAACGCCCATACCGTACGCCCACCCGCGCCGATGTAGCGCTTCTCACGCTGATAGCTATCGATTTCTCCGGCTTTCGCCCGCCGCACGTAATCTACCGTGGCACCCTGGTCTTCCGGATGGGTCAAGTCCTGGGAGCTCATTGCGAGCAACTCCTCCTCGGAGTATCCGAACATTTCGCAACACGCCCGATTGACTTGCAGGTAGCGTCCGCTTTCGACATCGGTCAGGGCCATACCGATAGCCACGTCTTCGAAGGCGCTGCGGAACAAGGATTCCGCCTCTCTCAGCTTCTCTTCGGCCAGCTTGCGTTCCGTTACGTCGCGCGAGTTGATCACGACGCTCCCCACGCCCGGGTCGTCGAGCAGGTTGATAGCCAGGGCCTCCAGGTAGCGCCAAGTGCCGTCGGCGTGCCGGTACCTGAACTCCACGGGTTCCTCCGACAAGTATCCAGGACGCACCAGGACACTTGCGAGCTCGGCCGAAACTTGTTCGAGGTCGTCCGGGTGGACGTGCTCCAGGACGTGCCTCCCCACCAACTCTTGCGTCCCATAGCCGAGTATGCGCTCCTTCGAAGGGCTCTCGTAAGTGATGGTCCCGGCGGCCTCGACGACCGTGACGAGGTCCGAGGAGTTCTGGACGAGGGCGCGAAAGCGCTCCTCGCTACTTCTAAGCTCCTCCTTAGCCTCCTCACGCTCGGTAACGTCGTTTATGATCCCGATATGGTGGGTGAGGTGTCCGTCTTCGTCGCGGACGGCGGCGGCGCTGAGCTCGTTCCAGAAGGGCGTGCCGTCCTTTCTGTAGTTGCGTAGAACGCCCGTCCACTCGACGTCGTCGTTTTTGGACCTGCGGTTTTCCCGCAAGTCGTCGAGCTTCGGTTGGAACTCGTCGCCAGCCTGCAGAAAGCGAGGGTTGTGGCCCAGCGCCTCCTCGGAGACGTAACCGGTAATACGCTCGAAGGCGCGGTTGACGAAGACTATCGGATCGTCCGGGGTGCCCGCGTCCGTGATCATGACGCCACTCTGGGTGGCGGATAGGGCCCGCTGCAATAGCCGCAACTCATTGTTTGCGATGCTGCCCCCAACCATCTCGTTCTCCATCTCCGGTGTCGGGGCACCGGGTTGCACCTCAGAGTCCCGAAGACTTCCGGATACACGTTTTGGGTATACCTTTTCAGACAATGTTGCCTCTCCGCAAAGCTTCCTAAACCGACTTTAGAGATCCAAACCTGATCAACCGAAACCAGACCACCGGTATCTCCGGGATAGCTTTACCCGGCCGCCCGGAGATTGTCCGTGTTGGGTCACACAAACCATACCCCAAACAGCGCTTTGCAAGTTTATGGAAGATGACGACCGGCAAAGTCAGCCATCCGTCTCCAAAAAAACGTCATCGCACCCTCTTCGTGATCCGCAGTGTAGCCACGGAGCGTCTGGCCCCAGCCTCCCGTTCCAGGGCGGTATTAAAGTCATCCTCGGAGTTAGATTGTATCATTCGTTAGGTTTGCCCGGGCGTCCGGGCTTCTTCGTCCCGGCTATTTTCGTGGTCGTCTAGTCCTAGCTTGCCACTGACGCCAGCCTATGCCAGAATCGGATGCGTTGGGCTTTTGTGGGACAAGGGAAGCAACGCTAAGCATTTTGCTTAGAGGAAGAAGGGTTCAAATGGCGGCGTTCGTAAACACGGTGACCGGGCGGATCTCTCCGGACGATTTGGGCACGACCTTGATGCACGAGCACTTCTTCTTCGGTTATCCGGGATACCAGGGCGACCATACGCTCGGTCCCTTCGACCGGACGGCGACGATAGAGACCGGCGTCGAGGTGGCGGGGCGGGCGAAGGCGAACGGCGTAAAGACCATAGTTGACGCCACGCCGAACGACTGCGGCCGCGACCCGGAGATGCTACGGGAGATCTCCGAACGCTCGGAAGTCCAGATCGTCTGCTCTACCGGCTACTATTACGAAGGTGAAGGTGCGCCGGCCTACTTCAAGTTTCGCCAGGGCCTCGGCAGCGCGGAGGGTGAGATCGAGGAGATGTTCATGGCCGAGATCTCCGACGGCATCGGCACGACCGGCATCAAACCCGGCGTCATAAAGCTCGCCTCCGGCAAAGACGCCATCTCCGACTACGAAGCAATGTTCTTCCGAACCGGCGCCAAGGCCCAGAGGGAGACCGGCATCCCGATCATTACCCACACCCAGGAAGGCACGATGGGCCCGGAGCAGGCCGGGCTACTTATCTCCGAGGGCGCCGACCCGAACCGCGTCATGATCGGGCACATGGACGGCAACACCGACGTCGAATACCACAAGGAAACTCTTTCCCACGGCACCTGCATCTCCCTCGACCGTTTCGGCGTCCAGGGAATCGTCGGCATGCCGATGGACGAGGAGCGTTACAAGGTTTTGACACAACTTCTCGATGAAGGCAACACCGGGAGGATCATGCTCTCCCACGACACGGTAAACGTCTGGCTCGGGCGGCCGCCGGTCCTGCCGGATGAGGTGGCGAGCATACTGGGCAACTGGCACATTGCGCACCTCTTCGACAACGTCATACCCACCTTGAAAGAGGCTGGCGTCACCGACGAGCAGATAGAAACCATCTTCGTGGATAACCCCCGGCGGCTCTTCGGAGACTAAGTCGAAGGCGGGATCAGGCGGAGCTTGAGAGCTTGTTCCCGCCTTCGTCGTACTCGTACCAGCCTTTGCCGGTCTTGCGGCCAAGCTCGCCTTTCTCGAACTTCTCGGCGACGCTTGCGCTCGGCGCGTCGTCCGGGTCGCCGCTCTCCTCGTAGCGGGCCTGTTTGACGTAGTAGCCAATGTCTATGCCGGTGAGGTCCATAAGCTCGAACGGGCCCATCGGGTGCCCGAGGGCGGTTTTGCAGGCGGTATCTATGTCTTCGAAAGAGGAAATGCCGTTCTCGTGGAGGTAGATCGCCTCGTCCCTCAAAGCGCCCAGGATGCGGTTTGCGACGAATCCGGATATCTCCTTTTCGAGGATCACCGGCGCCTTGCCGATGCTGCGCGTAAGCTCCACCGTGGTCTCGACCGTGGCGTCTGACGTTTCGGGGCTTCTGACGACCTCCACGCACTTCATAATTAGGGCCGGATTAAAGAAGTGCATGTTGCACACCCGGTCGGGCCGGTTCGTGGCGCCGGCGACCTGCGAGGAGACGATGGTCGAGGAGTTCGTGGCGAGGATCGCATGCTCCGGCGTCGCCTCGTCGAGCGCCGAGAAAATCTCCCGTTTCACGTCCAGCTTCTCGACTGCGGCCTCGATGACGAAGTCGGCGCCCGCGGCCGCGGCTTCGAGGTCCGTGGTGAACTCCATCCTACCGAAGGCTTCGTCTACCTCGTTTTGGTTCATGCGTTCTTTCTCGACGTTGCGAGCCATGCGACTTTCGAGTTGTTCCCGGGCCTTCTCCAGCATGTCTTCCTCTATGTCCTGCACGGTAACTTCGTAGCCCGCGATGGCGCAGACCATGCCGATCTGGGAGCCCATCGCGCCACCCCCCACCACGAGTATCCTACGCACACCCTCGATGCTTGGCTCTGCCTTCGGCTCCGTCATCTGCTACCTCCCCTGGAAATCCGGCTTGCGTTTCTCGACGAAGGCGCTCGTGCCTTCGTGTTTGTCGTCGCTCGTAAACAGGACCGCCTGGGCGAGACGCTCTATGAGTAGCCCGGTCTTCTGGTCCGTCTCGGAACCGGCCTGCACGGCGAGCTTCGCGAGCCTGACGGCGAGGGGGCCTTTGGCTAGTACCTGATCCGCTGTTTCCCGGACCGCGTCCATCAACTCTTCCTGCGGGACGATCTTCGTTACGAGCCCGGCGGTGAGCGCCTCGTCGGCCGCCATAAAGCGTCCGGTTAGGATCATCTCGACCGCCCGACCTTTGCCTA
Source organism: Rubrobacteraceae bacterium (assembly GCA_049650095.1). GTDB lineage: Bacteria > Actinomycetota > Rubrobacteria > Rubrobacterales > Rubrobacteraceae > SIRX01. Next base: position 17,339 of record JBARZM010000180.1, read on the forward strand.
CGAGGCGGGCCAACCGCTGCGTGCCGCCCGCGCCGGGCAAGATGGCGAGGGTCGTCTCCGGCAGCCCGAACCGGGCGTTATCCGAGGCGACGCGGATGTCGCAGGCCATCGCGAGCTCGCAGCCGCCGCCGAGCGCGTAGCCGTTTACGGCGGCGATGGTCGGTTTTTCGTAGGCTTCTATCTCATCGTAGAAAGCCTGCATCGCCGAAGACAGGGCGTCGAGATAGTCCCGCTCCCGCAGTTCTCCGATGTCCGCCCCGGCGGCGAAAGCCTTCTCTCCGGCACCGGTAAATACGACGATGCCCACGCTCTCATCTTCGCGCAACTCCACCAGCGCGGCCCGCAGGTCTTCTAAAACCTGGCCGTTCAGGGCGTTGCGTACCTCGGGGCGGTTGACGGTAATGAGGCCCAGGCCGTCATCCACCGAGGTCAGGATCGTCTCGTATTCAGCCACTCTGGTTCCTCTCTCCATCTGAAATCCCGGCTTCTCCGTCGAGAATCTCTGCCAGGTCCGTGATCGCGTTGTCCCGGTGGATGTCCAGGGCGGATACCGCGCCCTCGGCGTCACCTCTCTCGCACGCCTCCACGATAGCCCGGTGCTCTCGGCGGGCCCTCCGGCGGGAGGCCGGGTCGTTTAGAAAGACGCTCCGGTAAGGCTCGGCGTTCTGCCACAGCAGCCGGATGGACTGTATGAGCCGCGGCAGCCGGGACCTCTCGAAGAGGGCCAGATGAAACTCACGGTCCCACTCCATGACCCCCAGAAAATCTCCCGCCGCGCATACCCGCTCCGTTTCTTCGAGGAGCTCCCAGAGTCTTCCGAGCAGCTCTCCGTCCACGTTGGGGATCGCCCGGCGCACGGCTTCGGACTCGAGCAGACGCCGCATCAGGTAAAGCTCTTCAAGCTCGGCGATGGAGAGTTCGGTTACGGTGAAGCCCCGGTGGGGCCGGTAGGCAACCTGTCCCTCCGCTTCGAGCACCTTCAGCGCCTCCCTAACCGGCACCCGGCTCACCCCGAACCGCTCCGCGACCTCACCCTGCCCCACCCGGTCTCCCGGCTTCAGCTCGCGGGCCATGATCGCCCGCCGAAGCTCCCGCAGAACCGCCTCTTGGGCCGTTAGGGGACGTTTGAAATTGCCGCCCTGAGTCCTCCCTTGAGAATTTTCGCGGATGGTCATCGAACCACCAAGACGCAGCCTTGCCCGGCGCTGCGTTTGCCAAAACAGGTCTTCGGTTCGAGTGTTACGGACATCCCTGGATCCCTCCCATCTTCGGCGCTCGTCTGCGTCGAAGTCTACGCGGCCCGGCCCGCAGTCGGCGCCGGAGCCTTCACACTCCTTTCAGACACCCATGTAGGCGCGCTGGATCTCGGAATTGTCCATCAGCTCCTCTTTCGAGCCTCGCACGGTGATTACACCATTCTCCATGACGTAGCCCCGGTGCGCTATCTTCAGGGCGGCCTGGGCGTTCTGCTCCGCGAGCAACACCATGATCCCACCCTCGTTGATCTCGACCACGGCGTCGAGCACTTCTTGGGCCAGGAGCGGCGCGAGCCCGAGCGAGGGCTCGTCCAGGATCAGGACCTCCGGTTTCGCCATGACCGCCCGCCCGATGGCGACCATCTGCTGCTGCCCGCCGGAGAGCGAGCCCGCCGGGTCGTCACGCTTGTCCCGGAGTATAGGGAAGAGCTCGTAGACTTCTTCGAGCGTAGCCTTTACGCCAGACTTATCCCGGCGGCGCAGGTACGCCCCGAGCGTCAGGTTCTTCAGTACCGAGAGCTGCGGAAAAAGATGCCGGCCTTCGGCGCTCTGGGCGACGCCGGCCTTGACGACCGCGTTCGCCGGAAGCCCGGTAAGGTCCTTATCGTCCAGCCGAATATTGCCCGAATCCGGCTTTATAAGGCCGTTTATGGTGCGGAATAGCGTGCTTTTGCCGGCCCCGTTCGCCCCGAGCAGGACCACGAGCTCGCCCCGCTCTACCTTGAGGCTCACGTCCTCGAGCGCGACGAACTCTCCGAAACGAACCGTCAACTCCGAGACCTCAAGCATCCTCTTTGCTCCCCAGGTAGGCTTCTATGACCTGATCGTTCGAGCCGATCTCCTCCGGCGTGCCCTCGGCGATCTTCTCCCCGTGGTGGAGGACCATTATTTTGTCGGCCAAACCCATCACCATCCCCATCTTGTGCTCTACGAGACACACGGTAAGGTCGTGCTCGACCATCTTCCGGATTAGCTCCGCGAGCCCCTCGGTCTCTTCGTTGTTTACCCCGGCCGCCGGCTCGTCAAGCAACACTATCTTCGGCTTCGTGGCCATCGCGAGCGCGACGGAGACTCGTTTTTTCGCCTCCTGGGAGATACTCCCGACGTAACGGTCCGCCAGGTGATCCACGCCGACGAACGAGAGCGTCTCCATGGCCACATCCCGGCACTCTTTCTCCTCCCGCCGGGAACGCGGGGTGTGGAAGATCGCGTCCAGGACGTTGCTCTTCGTCCGTACCCGGTGCCCGACGATCACGTTGTCCATAACCGTCGATTCATCGAAGAGGTTCGTGGTCTGGAAAGTCCGCGCCATCCCGCTCCGCACCGCCCGGTGCGCCGGAATCCCGGTGATGTCTTCCCCGTCTAACTCCACGCTCCCGGAGCCGGGCTTGTAGAAGCCGCTCACGAGGTTGAAGAAGGTTGACTTTCCCGCGCCGTTCGGCCCGATAATAGCCGCTACTGTCCCTTTCTCGACCCCGAAGTCCACGTCATCCACCGCCTTGAGGCCGCCAAACGTGATGCCGAGGTCCTTTACTCGAAGCAGCACCTATCTCACCTCCTCCGTGGATTCCGCCCGCGACTCTTCATCCGCCGGTTCACCGGGCCCTTCGGCCTGCCCGTCGTCCGGCCCGGGCTGGTTACCGAACCGCGTCTCTAGACTCTGCAGAAGCCCGGCGATGCCCTTCGGGAAAAAGATGACCACCAGGACCAAAAGCGGCCCGAAGATGACGAGTTGGTATTCCTGGAATTGTTGCAGGAACTGCGTCAGCGTCGCCACGAGCAGGGAGCCAACCAGCGGTCCCGAGAGAGACCCGAGGCCGCCTACGAGCAGGAAGAGCAGCATGTTGAAGGTGGTCGGGATGTTGGCGACGGCCGGTCCCAGGAAGCCGATGTTTGGGGCGTAGAGGCCGCCGGCGAGGCCCGCCAGGGCGGTCGAGATCACGAACGCGAGTTGCTTGTTGACGCCGACGTTGATGCCGGTAGCCATCGCCAGCTCCTCGCTGTTGCGGATCGCCACGAAACTCCGGCCCACCAGCGAACGGGAGATGCTGGCGACCGCGTAGATCGTCAGCACGAGGAAACCCAGGATCAAGTAATAGAGTTGCCAGAGTTCCGTAAGCGGCTCCGGGTACGGGACCCCGATCAGGCCGAGCCGGCCCCCGGTGAAGCTCTGCCAATTCTCGATGACGAGGAAGATGACGAGTCCCACCCCGAGCGTAAAGATGGCAAAATATTCGTTACGGGTTCGCAAGGCGAATAGCCCAACGATGAAGCCCACCACCGAGGAGACCACCACGGCCGCGAGCAGTGAGATCCAGAAAGACATCTCGTAAGTAACGGTCATTATCCCGACGGTGTACGCCCCGATACCGAAGAACCCGGCCTGGGCGAGCGAGAGTTGTCCCGTGTACCCGAGCAACACGTTCATACCGTAGACCGCGATGGCCCAGATGTAGGAGATCATGATGACGCTCAACAGGTACTGGTTCTGTACGAGCACCGGCAACAACAAACCGATCAGCAGCAAGAGCCCCACCGCGATCTTCTTCCAGTGGCGGGCGAACATACTCACACCCCCTTCGAGAATAAGCCCGTGGGCCGCACGGCCAACACGACCACCAAGAATATGAATCCTACGAGATCCCCGAACTCCGAGGAGATATACGTGGAGCCGAAGACTTCGGCCAGAGCCAGGGCGAAACCGCCCACTATGGCCCCCGGCACGCTTCCCATGCCAC
>JBARZM010000181.1:0-36411 GCA_049650095.1 Rubrobacteraceae bacterium
TCTACCGGGCCGAGGAATCCCGGACCCGCTCCGGCGGCGGCACGGGCCTCGGCCTCTCAATCGCCCGCGACCTCGCCCGAGCCCAGGACGGCGAACTGGTAGCCGAGACTACGAAAGACGGTGGAGCGGTCTTTACACTCCGACTACCTGCCAAATCCTGAACCAGAAACTTTCCTACCAGGGAATTGGCTTCCGGTCCCGGAAAAACCCGCCGTTCGGCCCGTCGGCCGGCAGTGTCGCCAGCCACACCAGCGTGTCCGCGGCTTCTTCGGTCGAGCGCGAAGCCCCTGAACCACCCATATCCGTCCTGTAGGAGCGGGGCACATGACGTTGGCCTTCACGTCTCCCCGGAGCGCCTGAGACACTTTGACCGTGATGGCGTTGAGGGCGGCTTTGGAGACAGCGTAGGCGGCCGGTCCCAGCCCCTCACCGAAAGACCCGCCGCCGGACGAGACGTTGACCACCCGACCGTAGCCGCGCTCCACCATCGCCGGCACGAAAGCCTGGCAAGTGCGGAACGATCCGACCGTGTTTATGTCCAGCGCCTGCACGAAGGTCTCCTCGCTTACCGAAAACACGCCCTCTGTCGGGTAAACACCGGCGTTGTTGACCAGCACGTCCACGCGGCCAAAGTGCTCGATCACCTCCTCCACCGCCTGGCTCACGCCCTCAGAGTCCGTTACGTCGAGCGCGACGGCGTGGGCCTTCTCGGGCGCCTGTTGAATCAAGTCGTCCAACTTTTCCACCCGTCGGGCGGTGGCCGCGACCTTATCGCCTTCGGCGAGCGCCGCTTCCGCCAGCGCCATCCCGAACCCCGACGAAGCCCCGGTAATGAGCCAAACTCTGTTTATTTGTTTTTGCTCGATCATATACTTCTCCTCTCTTTGGTCTAGCGGTCCTTCAGGAGCCTAGAGCCGTACGGAAATGACCCGCCGCCGCACGGGCGGCATAGGTCACGTGGGGTCCGTGATCGTAGAACTGGGTGTGCTCGCCCTCCATCCAGCACAACGTTTTGGGGCCTGACAGCACCGCGTGGAAGCGGCGGACGTTGTCCGGGAAGGCGGCGCCTTCGGAGTGGATCATGATGGTCGGCACCCCTATATCCGGCGCGGGCGACACCCCGTCGAGCGTGAGCCACTCCGGCCACTGCATGACGGCGAAGCGGTTGGTCCACTCCGGGATGTTGCCGCGATCTTCGCGCTCGTAGAACTCTATGCCAACCATCGCCGCGTTCGGGTCTTCGGGGGATTCTGCCGGCACGTAGTCTACTTCGTCAGTTTCCTCGAACTTCTCCCGCGCAGCTTGACCAGCACTAATGCGCTGTTGCAGTCCCTCGTCACCGCCGTACATCATCCCTACGGTACCCGGGTCGTGGTAGGGGCCGCCGAAGTAGCGAACGCTTTTAGGTTTGCGCCCTGGGCGATGGCGTGGGCCATGTACATCGCGCTCGCGCAGATCGCCATCCCTCCGACACGTTCTGCACCCACCTCATCTCTGGAGCCGAGATATTCGGCGGCGTTGATGATGTCGCGCATCTTCCACTGCGGCGATTCGATCTGGCGCGGCTCCCCGCCACTTTCGCCGTAGGTGCGGAAGTCGAACGAGAGCGCGGCCAGCCCCTCGGCGGCGAGCTTGCGGGCGTAACGGTCGGTCATCTGCCCGCGCACGCTGGTCCACGTCCCGGCGCAGACGACACCCGGCAGCTGCACACCGGCCTCGTGATCCGCTGGCAGAAACAGCTCGCCCGCCAACTCGACACCGTCGCTGTCGAAACTAATAGGAACGGAACGAACGTTTTCGGTAGTTCCTTGTCTGGTCATGCTTCTCCTTATCCTCGGTCTTTGAGACGCCGGTTACGCCGGCTAACGGAGAGAATACGAAGCCTAATTGTTGTTGTCTTGAACGTTCTTGCGGTTTTCCGGCGAGTACCGGCCCGGAGTTACGCCGACAAAGCGTTTGAAATGCCGGTTGAAGTGGCTCTGATCGGCGAAACCCGTCTCGTCTACGATCCGCGTTATGGGTTCGCCCCTGGCGAGCAGGACCTTGGCGCGCTCCGTGCGGACTTGCAGCTGGTAGCGATGTGGAGGTATTCCAACCTCTTCGGAGAACACCCGGTTCAGGTAGTAGGGGCTGAGGTTCGAGACCCGCGCCAACTCGTCGAGCGAGATGTTTTCGGAGTAGTTGTCCTCCAGGTATTCCTTGACCAGCTTTACCGCACCGCGTTCTCCAACCCGGTTTCTCCAGAAAGGGCGCGTATCGGCGTGGCGCCGGACGAACTCCGTGAGAACCGATAGCAGCCGCGAGTCCCGTTCGAGAAGGCTCGTTGGCCCCGAGGTTGACCGTAGTACCGCGAATATGCGCGACAGATCCTCGTCCAGAATTACGGGAGACCTGAAGTAAGGCATACCCGTCCGACGCCCGGCGACCTCTTCCGCCGCAGCTTGGAAGGTCTCCGGTTCGACGTACATCATCAGGAACGAGGCCGGGACTCTACGGTCTTCCGGGTCGCGGGCCGAGTGGGCTTCGTCAGGGTGTATTACGCTGAGGCTGCCGGCGGGCACGGGATGTCTGGTCCCCTTGTACGTGTACTCTCCGGGGAAGTTCATGCTGAAGCCGAGTTGGTACTGTTCGTGCGTGTGTTTCGGCAGCGTGGCCGCGGGACCCGGGGCATACCGGTACAGTTCCAACAGCGTACCCCCGATGGACCAGGCCCTTACGGCGTGCTGTTGTTCCTTGGAATCCAAAGCTATCTTCCCAACGCCTCCGATTTGGGGGTTTGAGAAATAGTAAACCAGGCCCCGGTCCCTTGTCTCCAAAGCAAACGCCCTGGCCGGATAAGACCTCCGCCACCGTGCCGGATGGGTCGGCCCGGCATAGAATCGTTCTGCCACGTTGCTATCGGAAGAGAAGGTCCGGCTCCTCCCCACGACGGAGGTGCTGGAGTCACTCTCGCAGGAGGAGTTAAAGGAACTCAGCCGGCGTACGCCGAGGCGATGGACCCGGTGGTGGTCTGCGCGATGAACCGGAAACGATTGGAAGAGCTGGTCCGCGACGAGCCCGAGGTTTGCATCAAGCCCACAAGCACCTTGAGCGGGCGACTCTCGCCCTACGAGTCCCGCATGGAAGACATCGGGCTAAAAGAAGTTCCGTCCCGGCTCGCCAGCCTCATCCTGCGTCTCATAGACAGCGAGGGCGTCATGACCCGTGCGGGCATCAAGATCTCCAACCGCTACACCCAAGAGCAACCCGCCGCCATGGTCGGCTCCAAGCGCGAGACCGTAACCCGCGGTCTTCGGCCAGCTTCGAGAACTCGGGACCATAGAACTCAAGCGGCGTAAGATCCAAATCCGTGACCAGGAGGTCCTCGAACGTACCGCGGTCCTCGGCGGTCCCTCTAAAGTTCTCTAGCGTCGGCGGCGCGCCAACCAGACTATGACGAGCAACACCACGGCGCCAACGGCTACCGGAGCGGCCCGCTTGAGAACCGCCTCGTAGCTCGCCGCTCCGAGGTCCAGCGGTTCCACCTCCTCGTCCTGCTGGATGATCCGACGCCGGGGCTGTTCCTCGCCGCCCGATTCTTCGGAGCCGCCGGACCCATTTGAATCTGCGGACCCGGCGGCCGAACCACCGGCCCCGTTGCTGGAGGCGACGGCCTCCTCCGGCTCTTCCTGGACGTTCTGGCCGAGTATCTCTTTCTCAAGACACTCGGCGAACTCGGTCAAGAGCTTCCGGGCCACGTCTTGCTGCACGCCCCGGCCAAATTGTGCCGCCCGGCCGGTAAGCTGCATATCGGTCTCGACCTTTACCTTGGTAGAACCATTCTCCTCGTTTAGCGTGGAGGTGATGGTCGCCGACGCCGTACCCTGGCCGCGGGCGTCTTTACCGTCGGCTTTTAGCACCGCCCGGCGGCTCTCCTCGTCGGTGTCTTCGATCTTGACGGTCCCGTTGTACTCTTGCTTTACCGGCCCGAGCCGGACCGTCATCTTGCCCTTGTACTCGTCGCCTTGCTGTTCGGTCAGGGCGGCCCCCGGCAGGCAAGGCGTTACCCGCTCCAGGTCGAGCATGACGTTCCACGCCTCGTCCACCGGGGCGTCCACGGTAAATTCGTTTTCGAGCTTCACGTGAAGTCCCCTTTTCTAGAGCTTGCCCTCCAGGCAATCGGCGAACTGGCCCATGACCTTCGAGGCGACGTCTTTGTGCACACCCCGCCCGAACTGGGCAACCCGGCCCGAGAGCCGCATGTCGGTCTCCACGTGTACGTGGGTGCTGTCCCCGCCGTTCTCGGTCAACGTGGAGGTAATGGTGGCCGAGGCCATGCCCTGACCGCGCTGGTCCTTGCCTTCCGCCTTGATGACCGCCCGGTGGTTCTCCTCATCGGCTTCTTCGATGCTTACGGTGCCGTTGTACTTCTGGGAGACGGGTCCCATCTTGATCGTCATAACTCCCTTGTACTCGTCCCCGACTTGCTCCGTGAGCTGGGCGCCGGGCAGGCACGGCGTAACCTCTTCCAGGTTCTGCATCGCCTCCCAAACCCGGTCTATAGGGCTGTTTACCGTAAACTCGTTCTCCAGCTTCATTGGCTCCTCCTTCTAACGGGCGCGGCCCCACCGGCCACGCGCTCTTCTATATACCCGAGATCCTCGACGGTATCCACATCAGCCGGGTCGGCCACGCCGTCACAGGGAGCCTCCGTCACCAACCCGGGATGCCGCCGGATGAACCCCCTCGCCCCCGTATCCCCCGAGAGCTCCCGTACCACCAGGGGCCAAACTTCCCGCGGAAAGAGGACCGGGTTCCGCGGCGCACCTTCGTAAGTCGCTACCACCACCTCCGCGCCCTCTTCGTGGGCCGCGACGAGCCGGGCGACGGCCTCGGATCCCACGAGCGGCTGATCCGCGAGCAGAAATACGGCGGCCCGGGCATCCGGCTTCGTCGCCGCCAGGCCAGCCCGCACCGAGGTAGACATCCCCTCTCTCCAGTCCGGGTTCTCTACCACCCGGACCCCGTAAGGCTCGCACACGCTCCGCAACTCCTCCGCCTGTTTCCCTGCCACCACGATTATCTCATCCACCGGGGCCTCGCGCAGCCCGTCCAGGGTAACCTCGATCAGGGTTTTCCCGTCGAACGGGGCCAGCAGCTTCCCGCCCCCGAACCGGCTCCCGGCGCCGGCCGCTAGCAAGACGGCCGAGACCCCGTCCATCTACGAGGACCCCCCAGAGGGATCTTGCCCCACGGACCTGGCAAAGTCCGGTTCCGGGGCATGAATTGGACCGCCCCGTTCTTTGAGCCGTCCGCCGTGATGGCCCGTGTGAAGCGCGACGATCTCTCCGGCTATAGCCACCGCCGTCTCCTCCGGCGTCCGAGAGCCAATGTCCAAACCTATAGGACTGGATATCCTCGCGAGCTGCTCGTCTGTAACGCCCTCTTCCTTGAGCCGGGCCGTCCGGTTATCGTGGGTCCGGCGGCTGCCCATCGCCCCGATGTAGCCCGCCTCGGTCTTCAGCGCCTCCTTCAATACCGGCACGTCGAACTTCGGGTCGTGGGTCAGGACGCAGATGACGCTCCGTTGGTCCACCTCGGCCGTTTTGAGGAACTCATCCGGCCAGGATACCACGACCTCATCGGCGCTCGGGAACCGCTCGCGGGTGGCGAAGACGGGCCGGGCGTCGCAGACCGTCACCCGGTAGCCCATGAACTTGCCGATCTGGGCCACGGCGGCGGCGAAGTCTATGGCCCCGAAGACGTACATCCTGGGCGGCGGGGCGAAGGACTGTACGAAGACCGTTACGTCCTCCATCCGGCGCTGGCCTCGCGGCCCGTAGTGGCGCATCCCCGTCCGGCCGCCTTCGAGCATCCCGCGCGCGGCCTCCACTATAGCTTTGTCGAGGTCGGCGTTGTGTGCCGTGCCCTCGTGGTCTTCGGGGGTCACCAGGATCTTCGCCCCCGTTCCCGGTCCCTCGATGAGCGTGGCGATGGCGACCGGCGCCTGCTCCGCCAGCGCCGCGTGCCAGCGTTCGAGTACCCCCATCTACCAATCAACCTTCTCGACGAAGATGTGGATGATGCCGCCGCACGTCAGCCCCACCCCGAACGCCTCGTCGTCCGAGATACCATAGGTCAGCAGCTTCGGCTCGCCGGTCTCTATGGCGTTTATAGCCTCCTCGAAGACGGCGGGCTCGACGCATCCGCCACTGACCGAACCTACGACCTGCCCGTCCTCGGAAACGGCCATCGAGGTCCCCGGCCCCAGCGGACCGGACCGCTCGACCTTCACGACCGTCGCGAGCGCGGCCTGTTTGCCCTCTTCGCGCCATCCAGAGATCTTGTCTATAACGGGGTTCATGTTTTCTCCTCTACGAGCTCAGGTACGCCACGCATGATGGACGAAAGTATGTCGGTCTCTATGAGAGTAGAGACGGATGTCGTTATTCCTCCCGCTCACTGAGAAACGTACCTCAGCCTAAAGCGGCGTGCTCTATTTCATCTACTCCCTCGGCGGATAATCCAGCGTAAACTTTCCCGGCGAGTATCAGGATGTCTTCCGTGTCCAGCTCGCTCTCAACGGTAATTCGAACCTCTTCTCCTTCGTTCAAACCAACCATCGAAGGCTCTAGCAAACGGAATTTGCCGTCCTCGTAAACCGCTTTCAAAACTTTGATGGTCTCCACCTCCCTGCTTCCGGGATCCTTCCCAGATAATACACCTTCACCGCCGCCCTCCGACCGCCCCGGACACGGCGCGGGCAAGCTCTTCCAGGCTCTCGAAGTTGTGGCCGGAGAGGAATACGTCCACGTTTGGCAGGGCGGCGGCCATGCCTTTCGCGAGCGGCTGGTATCCGGGCGCCGCCTTTAGCGGGTTGGCCCACACGACCTTGTACGCCAAGCGTTTTATGCGGCGCATCTGCTCCGCGAGCACCGCCACGTCACCCCGGTCCCAGCCGTCGGACAGGATGACCACGACCGCGCCCCGCGCCATACCGCGCTGCCCCCAGCGGTCCACGAACTCTTTCACCGTATCACCGAGCCGGGTACCGCCGGACCAGTCTTTGATCGCCCCGGAGGCCTCTTTTAACGCCCGGTCCGGGTCGTGGCTCGCGAGCTCCCGCGTTACGCGGGTGAGCCGGGTCCCCATCACGAAGGCCTCTATCGGCTCGCCAGAGACGACGCCCGCGTGCATCAGGCGAAGCATCGCCCGGCTGTACGGCGCCATAGACCCGGAAATATCGCACAGGAAAACAACCCGCCGGGGCCGGGGCCGGGCCTTTCGGAAGCGGTGACGGATCGGCTCTCCTCCGGTTCGTAGCGCGCCACGCAGCGTCCGGCGCGGGTCCCGGCGGCCCCGGGAGGCGGGCTCCAGCCTTCGGGATGACCTGAGTGCGCCGGAGAGGCTCAGGTCCGCAAGGAGCTTGTGCAACTCGGCGAATTCCTCGGCGGTGTAGAGGGCGAAGTCCTTACTCCGCAGGACGTCAACCGGGCTGTAGCGGAGCCGTACGGCCTCTTGTCCTTCCTGGTTCCGCTCGGCGGTCTTCTTCGGGGGCTGCACGGAGTCGTCAACCGGGGAGAGCGAGAACCGGGTCTTCGGCCGGCGCAGGACCCGGGGTTTCTTCACGTTCTCCCAAAACGCCTCGAACGCCTGTTCGTAGAGTTCCAGGTCTTCCGGGCGAGAGCAGAGCGTGATCCTCCCGGCCCAGTAAACGTCCTCCCGCCGGGTTACGTCCAGCTCCTCCAGCGCCCGGGTAAACTCGACCACCCGACCGGTCCCCGCCGCGACCCCGCCCCGCCGCAACAACCGCCCGAAAGCGACCGCCGCCTCAAGGACGGGTGTCTCGCGTGGCCCGGTTTCAGGCATCGCTACACGCCCGCGAGCAGGCTCAGGGCCGGGTCCATCGCCCGCTGCTGGTCCTCGCGGTACTTCACGACCGAGCCTAACGTGGCCGTGATCAGGGCTTCGTCCAACTCTTTCGCGCCCAGCGCCACGAGCGCCTCGGTCCAGTCCAAAGTCTCGGCGACGCCGGGCGGTTTGTAGAGGTCCATGTTCCTGAGCCGCTGCACGGTCTCGGCAACCTGGCGGGTGAGCTTCTCTTCGGCCTCGGGAACCCTCATGCGCACGATCTCCGCCTCCCGCTCCAGGCTCGGATGGTCTATGTAGAAGTACAAGCACCGTCGCTTTAGGGCGTCGTGGACCTCTCTCGTCCGGTTGGAGGTCAGGATGGCGACCGGCGGCCGGTCAGCCTGTATCGTCCCGAGCTCCGGCACCGTTACCGCGAAGTCCGAGAGGATCTCCAGCAGGAAAGCCTCGAACTCGTCGTCGGCCCGGTCTACCTCGTCTATGAGCAAGACCGGCGGCATTTCTCCCTCGTGCTCCAGCGCCCGCAGAAGAGGGCGGCTGACGAGGAACTTCCGGGTGTAAAGTTCGTCCTCGAACCGCTGCCGGGCTTCTTCGGCGCCGAACGCCTCGGCCGTGCGGATGTGGAGGAGTTGGCGGGCATAGTCCCACTCGTAGACGGCCTGGTTCACGTCTATGCCCTCGTAGCACTGCAAGCGGATCAAGGGCGTCGAAAGCATCCGGCTCAACACTTTCGCAACCTCGGTCTTGCCGACCCCGGCCTCACCCTCCAAAAACAGCGGCCTCCCCAGCTTGAGCGCGAGGAAGATTGCCGTCGAAAGCCCCGCGTCGGCGAGATAGCTCTCGCCCTGGAGCAACCCTTGAAGGTCCGAAGAATGAGAAACGCCGGAGGGCAATGCCCCCCGGCGTCCGTCGGCGGTTCCGGTCAACGGCCTAGAGCCTCCTCGACAGCCCGCCGGGTCCAGACCCGGGCCAGGTGCCGCCGGAATTCGGCCGAGGCCGCGCCGTCCGAGGCGGGGCTGGTGCCCTCGTCGGCGGATTTTGCGGCTTCCGCGACGTCGTCCGGGCTGGCCCCCGAGAGGGCTTCCTCGACGGCGGTGGCCCTTATGGGCGTGGAGCCCATGCTGGTAAGGCCGATGCGGGCCGAGTCGATGTTGCCGTTGCTCTTCTCGACCACGGCCGCCACCCCGACTATCGCCCAGTCCTGCGAGCGGCGGGAGAACTTCTTGTACGACCAGCCGGTGTCGGAGCTTAGCTTCGGAACCCGGACTTCGGTTACGACCTCACCCTCGTCGAGGGCCGTGTAGAGCCAGTCCACGAAGAAGTCTTCGGCGGAGATAGTCCGTTCGCCGTTGGGCCCCCGGACCAGGATCTCACCCTCGAGCGCCCGGATGACGCTGGGCATGTCCCCGGACGGATCGCCGTGAGAGACGGCCCCGCCGATGGTCCCCCGGTGTTGGACCGACGGGTCGCCGAGCAGGCCGGCGGTGTAACCCAGGATGCCGCAATGCTCCTGTACCAGTTCATTGTTGAGCAACTGGCGGTGGTGGGTCAGGGCGCCGATGGCGAGGTGGTCGCCATCATCCCGGACGTAGTTCAGGCCCTCGATGCGACCCACGTCGACCAGGACCGTCGGGGCGGCGAGCCGGAGCCTTAGCAGCGGGATCAGGGAGTGCCCCCCGGCCAACACCTTCGCGTCTTCACCGTTTTCCTTGAGTAGGTCTATGGCGTGGTCGACCGATTCGGCGACCTCGTAGTCGAAAGAGACCGGCTGCACTACTCATCACCTCCTTGCGTCGCGTCTTGCTTCGCCTCTTGCGTGGCGTCGGCCGACTCGGCCTGGATGCCGCCGCCGGACGACCATTCACCGGCGCTCTCACCCTTTGCCTGCTGGATCGCCTCCCACACCCGCATCGGTAGCGCGGGCATGTCTATATGCTTCACCCCGAGCGGCGACAAGCCGTCGATGATCGAGTTGATGACCGCCGGTGGCGCGCCGATGGTCCCGGCCTCGCCAACGCCCTTGACGCCGAGCGGATTGCTCGGAGACGGCGTGACGGTCCGGTCCAGGGTGTAGTTCGGAAGCTCGGGGGCTCCGGGGATCATGTAATCCACCATCGAACCCGTTACGAGCGTGCCATCCTCGTCGTAAATTGCCTCTTCGTACAAAGCCTGGGCGATGCCCTGGGCGAGCCCGCCGTGTAGCTGGCCGTCCACGATGACCGGGTTGATGACCGGCCCGCAGTCGTCCACCGCGAAGTAGTCCCGTATCCTGACCTTGCCGGTCTCGGTATCCGTCTCGGTGACGCAGACGTGGGCCCCGAACGGGAACGTAAAGTTCGGCGGGTCAAAGACCATATTTTCGTTCAGTCCCGGCTCCATGCCTTCGGGGATGTTGGCCCCGAGGAACGCGGTCGCCGAAACGTCCTGGATGGTTACGTTCTGGTCCGGCGAACCGGCGACGCTGAACTTGCCGCCCTCGAACTCCAGGTCGTCCTCGGAGGCCTCTAGCATGTGCGCGGCGATCTTCTTGGCCTTATCCACGACCTTCTCGCACGCCAGATGCACGGCGATGCCGCCGACCGCGAGGCTTCGGGAACCGTAGGTATCGCGTCCCATCGGAGAGACGGCCGTGTCGCCGTGGAGCACCTCTACGTCGTCGGGCGTTACGCCGAGGGCGTCGGCGGCGATCTGGGACCAGGATGTTTCGTGGCCCTGGCCGTGAGGACTGGTGCCGGTCGCTACCTCTACCTTGCCGGTAAGGAGCATCCGCACGTTGGCGGCCTCCCAGCCCGCGCCCCCGATACCGAGCCCGGCAAGCGCCTGGGACGGCCCGAGACCACAGATCTCCGTGTAGGTCGAGAACCCGATGCCGAGTTGGACGGGGTCGTTATTCTCGCGCCGCTGTTTCTGCTCCTCGCGCAGGCCCTCGTAATCCGCGAGCTCCAAGGCCCGGTCAACGGCCGCTTGCATGTTCATGGAGTCGTACTCCATGCCCGCCGGGGTAGCGGTCGGCTCGTCGAACGGCTCGTAGAAATTCTTGCGCCGGACCTCTATCGGGTCCATATCCAGTTTGCGGGCGAGGGTCTCGACGATCCGCTCGATGGCGTAGGCCGCCTCGGGACGTCCGGCCCCCCGGTAGGCGTCGGTCGGGGTCTTATTGGTGAAGACGCCCTTGATGTGGCAGGAGAACGCGTCGAAGGTGTAGACGCCGGCGAACATCGCCGCGCCGCTGACCGAGATCACCGGTGTCAGGAGTTGCAGATACGCGCCCATGTCGTCCAGGAGCGTCGCCCGGACGGCGAGGATACGGCCGTCGTTGGTCGCGGCGACCTCCATATCCTGAAGTTGGCCGCGGCCGTGGATCGTCGCCTGGTAGTTCTCCGAGCGGTCCTCGACCCACTTGACCGGGGTCTTGAGCTTCTTGGAGAGCACGAGCGCCATGATCTCCTCGCGGTACACGTTCAGCTTGGAGCCGAAGCCGCCGCCGACGTCCGGCGCGACCACCCGGATCTGGTTCTCCGGTATCCCGGTCGCCAGCGAGAGGACTATCTTCGCCAGATGCGGGACCTGGGTCGCCGTGTACACGACGTACCCGCCGTGCCCCGGGTCCTTAGTCGCCACGGTCGCCCGGGGCTCGATGGCGTTGGGGATAACCCGCTGCTGGATGTACCGTTCCTTGACGACTATATCCGCGTTCTCGAAGGCGCCGTCCACGTCCCCGGCCTCGGCCTTCCAGTCGAAGCACAGGTTATCTTCGAGGTCTTCGTGGATCACCGTCGCACCGTCTTCGAGCGCGGGCTCCATCTCCATGACCGCGTCGAGCGGCTCGTAGTCCACCTCGATGTGTTCCAGGGCGTCCTGGGCCTTGTAACGGTCGGTCGCCACGACCACCGCCACCACGTCGCCCATGTAGTTCACCTTGTCCTGGACGATGGGCGGATGGAACGGGGTCTTCTGGTCTTCGGTAACCGTCGCCGCGCAGGGCACGCCGCCCGGCCACTCCTCCGCCAGGTCCGCGCCAGTGTAAGCCGCGACGACGCCCGGCTGCTCCAGCGCGGCGGAGACGTCAAGGTTCGTTACCTTCGCGTGGGCGAACGGGCTCCGGAGCAGCGACATGTGCAGCATCCCCGGCAGTTTGATGTTGTCGGTCCAGTTGGCCTCTCCGGTTATAAGGTTAGGGTCCTCCTTGCGGAGCAGCCCACCTCCCATATAGCGTTCCGGTGCTTGAGTCACTCTGACGCTCCCTTTCTAGCTCGTCTGTCCGGCGGCTTGCTGGACGGACTTGATGATGTTCTCGTAGCCCGTGCAGCGGCAGTAGTTGCCTTCGAGGGCCTCCCGGATCTCCTCTTCGTTCGGGTCCGGGTTCTCGTTCAAGAGGCTAACGGAAGCCAGGATCATACCCGGCGTGCAATACCCGCACTGCAACCCGTGGTTCTCGTGAAACGCCGTTTGCATGGGATGCCAATCACCGTTCTCGGCGAGGCCCTGGACCGTCGTGATCTCACGTTCATCCGCCTGTACCGCCAAAACCGTGCAACTCTTGACGGATTCATCGTCCATCAGCACCGTGCAAGCCCCGCAGTTGGACGTGTTGCATCCCACCATGGTCCCGGTCAGGTTCAGCACCTCCCGAAGATAATGCACCAACAAAAGCCGAGGTTCGACTTCATGCTCGTAGGCAACCCCGTTCACCTCTACTTGAATACGCCTCACATTCCTCCTTTCCTGAAAAATATTACCGCGAAGGTATGATCCCCACAAAAGTAGCACGACAGCAGTCAAAGCAATTACGTGGGACTAATCTCCCACCGCCCGCGCACACCTATATCTATCTTTCCCCTTTCTCGAAAATACGCCGCCCCAGTGTAGCACGGGCTATAGAATTGCTTCAATGAATAGCCGCGGTGCGGTGACCGCAAGACGGATATATCGGATTTACCGTAACCTTGACGCGCACTTTACGAGATGCAATAGTGAAATCCCTACAAGGGAAGTGGGAAACGTAAGAGGAGGTATTTTCGAGGACACACGATAGCTGGACTGTGGAAGTTTTCTTTTTGGGGTAAGCAATTGGCTAGCAGGGAAAGGAGCTGGTTCGTACGATGGATACATCCCAGATGTTCGAGTTTCCAGTGAAAGAGTTTTTCAAGCAACCGAGATCGTTGCTGGGCGCGGGGGCTTACGAAACGGCGGGTCCCGAGGCGGCGGCGATGGGGCTAAATCACGTGTTGTTCGTAACGACGGGGTTGCGGGGAACCGGGATCATCGACGAGTGCAAGACAAACTTCGAGAACTCCGGCGTCTCGGTTACGGTCTACGACAAGGTCGAGACGAACCCGAAGGACTACAACGTGATGGACGCCTACAACGCGTTCACCGAGGGCGAGTGTGACGGCTTCGTCTCTATCGGCGGCGGCAGCCCGCACGACACGACGAAGGGCGCCCGGGTCGTGGCGGCCCACGACGGGCGGAACATCAACGAGTTCCAGGGGTTGAACGCGAGCGAGAAGCTTGAGAACCCGCCGCACATCGCTATAAACACGACCGTCGGGACGGGCTCGGAGACGACGCCGGCCGCCGTTATAACGGACACTACGTCCGAGAAGGCGCCGCACAAGTGGGTCGCATTCGACCGGGCGATGACGACGACGCTCGCGATCAACGACCCCGTTCTGTGCATGACGCAGCCGCCGGAATACGTCGCCTACACGGGCTTCGACACGATAGCGCACGCCTCGGAGGCGTACGTCGGCCGGGTGCAGCATCTTTCTTGTACGCCGGTGGCACTGGAAGCCGTCCGGCTCGTTACGGAGAACCTGCGCGAGGCGACCTACAACCCGAAGAACTTCAAGGCGATGGAGGGCATGGTCTGGGCCCAGTACATCGCGGCCCAGGCGTTCAGCAGCGCCTTGCTGGGCATTTTGCACTCGCTCTCCCACGCGGTCTGTGCCTACTACGACATCCACCACGGTTTGAACAACGGCATCGGCATCTCGCGGGTGTGGACCTACAACCAGCCGGCGGCGGTCGAAAAGTACGCGGACA
This sequence comes from Rubrobacteraceae bacterium, assembly GCA_049650095.1. GTDB lineage: Bacteria > Actinomycetota > Rubrobacteria > Rubrobacterales > Rubrobacteraceae > SIRX01. Next base: position 13,894 of record JBARZM010000181.1, read on the forward strand.
TCGCCACGGCGATGGGTGAGAACACTGCCGGCATGAACCCGGTGCAGGCCGCCGATCAGTCGATAGACGCCATTATAAGGCTCGCCAAGGACTGCGGCATCCCGGAGAACTTCTCGTCGGTGACCGAGTATCCGAAGAGCCGGATGGGCCAGGGCTGGTACGAGGGACGGCCGACGGAGGCCATTCAGAGCGACGACGAAGAGCTACAGAAGATGGCCGAGCACATGATGGAGGACCTCTGCACGCCGGGCAACCCGCGCGACCTGACCGTCGAGGGGGCCAAGGAGATCCTGCGCGACTGCGTCTACGATCCGATGGAGCGCAAGACCTCAAACGGCTACCGCCAGAACGTCTGGGGCACGGCGCCGGCGATGGGCCGCCAGACCCAGGGCTACGAAGGGCGCGGCGAGAGCCTCGGACGCCAGCCGGCGACCAGGTAACCCGGTAGAGAGGTAGCGTTATCTACACCGTCCCGCTAGAGTAGCGGGACATAGAATACGGGGGCGGGCGGATGGTCCGCTCCCGTTGCCGCCGGAGACCGATTTTCGAGAACTTCGAGAGGGAGCATTTTGTTTCAGAGCATAGAAGAAGTCGGCGAGAAGCTCGCGGAGCAGAGCTATGTTTCGGACCAGCGGCTGGCGACGGTCGTGTTTCTGGCGACGCGGCTGAACAAGCCGATACTCGTCGAGGGGCCGGCGGGCGTCGGGAAGACGGAGCTTGCGAAATCGCTCGCGGGGGCTGCAGGCCAGACCCTGATCCGGCTGCAGTGCTACGAAGGCCTCGACGAAGCGAAAGCCCTCTACGAGTGGGAATACAGCAAACAACTCCTCTACACTCAAGTATTGCGGGAGAAGATCGGGGAGACCTTGGCGCCGACCGAAACCCTGCGCGAAGCCGCCGAGGTCCTGCGCGGCCAAGAAGACATTTTCTTCTCCGATAACTTCCTGGTGGAGCGTCCGATCCTGCAGGCTATCCAGTCCGAAGAGCCGGCGGTGCTCTTACTGGACGAAATAGACCGGGCCGACGAGGAGTTCGAGGCGTTCCTGCTGGAGTTCCTCTCCGAATATCAGGTCTCCATCCCGGAGATCGGAACCATAAAAGCCGCCCAGCCCCCGGTCGTCATCCTGACCTCCAACCGGACCCGCGAGCTCTCCGAGGCGCTCAAGCGCCGCTGCCTACACCTCCAACTCGATTATCCAAACGGCGACGTGGAGCTGGAGATAGTGCGTCTCAAAGCCCCCGGCATCAGCGAAGCCCTCTCCAATGAACTGGTAAAGACCATCCAGGAACTCCGCACGCTAGACCTCCGCAAAGCCCCGAGCATCGGTGAGACGCTCGACTGGGCGCAGAGTTTGGTGGTGCTAAACGCGCCGAACCTATCGAAAGAGTTGATCGAAAGTACCATCAGCGTCATCGCCAAGTACGACCGCGACGCCCGGAAAATACTCGACCACCTCGGCGTAAACGCCAAGGAGCGAAAAGACATCGGCCAGAAAGAGCCGACCGGCGAGAAGCCCGAAGAGGCGATGTACGAGATGCACCGCTCCGTCCACAAGCACGCGCACTAGCGGGAGCCGCCGATGGACACCGTAGTCAACGACTTCGTGCAGGTGCTCCGCAACCACCAACTGCGGGTCTCCCCCGCCGAGAGCATAGACGCCCTGCACGCCCTATCTCAGACCGGACTCCGGGAGCGCAGGGTCGTGAAGGATACGCTGCGGGCGACCCTAATTAAAAATCAGGAAGACGAGAGCACCTTCGACCGGCTCTTCGAGCTGTACTTCTCGATGCGCCCGGCGGAGAAAAAGCCCTCCGCGAAGCTGAAGTTGGCGCACGACCACGATCACGGTCCGCCGCCCGCGAAGCTGGAGTTGGGCGAGGAGGCCGGCGGCGAAGGCCCGGAGGACGAGGGCCACAGCCACGATGTAGACGAGTCCACCGAGATGCGGAAGTTCTTCGAGGAGGATCGGATGCGCCCGGCGAACGACATCCACGGCGAGTCGGAGCGGATGCGGCTCTCGATGTTCTCGCAGGAGCTGATCCTGAACCGCAAACCCGGCGCGATGGACAGCGCGCTCCAGCGCCTGACCTACCACATGCGCCTCCGCCGCTCGCGCAATATGTTCAGCCCCGGCGAACTGGTTCCGGGACTCGGCGGCGAAGAGCTACCGCTGGACGTCTCCGCCGTGGACCTCCAGGACTTCGTGGACCACCTGCACGAGCTGGAGGTGGACGAGAACCTCATAGCCGAGCTGGAAGCCCAGTCCGAGAACATCATCAAAGGTCTGCCGGACCTTATAAAGCAGATGCAAGAGCGGGAGAAGCTCCTCAAGAAAGACGCGAAGGACGACACGGAGTTCCGACGCCGGGCGCTGCGGAAGATGCTCACGTTCTCCGCCGGCGAGCAGCGGGAGATGGAGGCGGCAGTCCGGCGCATAGCCCGCAACATCCAGGGCGCCAAGACCCGCCGACTGAAGCAAGACCGCACCGGACGCATCAGCGTCCCCCACACCTTGCGCCAGAACGTCCGCTACGACGGTGTACCCTTTGATCCCGTCCTTCGCCGCCGCCGCGAGGGAAAGCCTCGTGTAACATTGTTATGCGACGTCAGCATGAGCACGCGTAACTTGAGTCGGTTCTGGCTGCACTTGATCTACCAGATGCAGAGCCTGTTCTCTAAAGTGCGGACGTTCGTGTTCGTGGCGGAGATGGCGGAGGTCACACAAATCTTCGAGGAGCACGACATGAACCGGGCGGTCGAGGAAGTCTTCTCGGGCCGCATTATAGACGCCGACGTGAACAGCGACTTCGGCAAGGCGGCCGAGCAGTTCACATACGAGCACCTGCCGACCATCAACCACCGCACGACGGTCGTAATTCTGGGCGACGGTCGCAACAACGGCAAGCCGCCGAACGCGGAGGCGCTGGAGGAGATAGCGCAGCACGCCCGGCAGGTCGTCTGGATCACGCCGGAGCCCCGCTGGGGCTGGAACCTCGGCTCCTGCGACATGCCGCTCTACGAAAAGGTCTGCAACCGCGTCGAAGTCGTCCGGGACGTAAACGGCCTCGCAACCGTCGCCGAAAACCTCATAAAGGTCCGGGCATAGTATGGAAGGCTTTGGCCCCGCCACCCCGTACCGCTACTGCCCGGTAGACGCTGCACCGCTGGAGAAGTCCGGCGGCTCTCCGACCGGGATGAAATGCCCGGAGTGTGGCCGGTCCTGGTACAGAAACTCTTCTCCCTCCACCGGCTGCGCCATCGTGGAGGACGGCAAGGTGTTGGTTACGGTCCGGGCCGGTGAGCCGGAGAAAGGCCGCGTGGACGTGCCGGGCGGTTTTTTGGAGCCTGGTGAGCATCCTGTTGACGCGCTGGTTCGGGAGGTGGATGAGGAGCTGGGGGTCGAGATAGCCGATATAGTCGGACCGTTGATAATGGCCGTCCACACCTATGGGGAGGGTGGCCCGTTCGTGTTGGCGCTCGGGTTCGCGGCCCGGATGGTGGAGGGTGATCCCAAACCCGCGGATGATGTGGCGGAGTTCCGCTGGGTGGGCGCCGACGAGTTGGACGGTCTGGACTTCGCCTGGCCCCACGATCGGGAGTTGGTGGAGATCGCACTACGGCTGGAAGGAGATGGCGCGTGGCGGGCATAGACGGCTGGCTCGAAAGTTTCATGTACGGTCAGGGGAGCGTAATGCTGGTGCTGGTGGTGAGTTTGGCGCTCGGCTTGCGGCACGCGACGGACCCGGATCACCTGGCGGCCGTTACGACCTTGATCGCCTCCGAGGAGGAGCGGGAGCAGGTGAAGAAGGCGAGCCTTTTGGGCCTGCTCTGGGGACTGGGCCACGGGACGACCCTGGTGCTCATAGGGTTGCCGCTGGTGCTCGTGGGCCGGTATCTGCCGGAGACAGTATTGCAGGCAGCGGAGGTTGCCATCGGTCTCATCATCGTGCTGCTCGCGGCGCGGTTGCTCCTGCGGTGGCGCAAGGGCCTCTTCCACGCCCACACGCACGTCCACGATGGAGACGCCCACCGTCACGTCCACTCTCACGCCGACGAGCCGTCGCACGAGCACGCGCACGCAAGGCCTCTAAGGACACCGCTCTCTTCTTATGGAATCGGACTCCTGCATGGCATCGGTGGCAGCGGCGGCCTGACGCTGCTCCTGCTCTCCACCATCTCGGACAAGATGGAGGCTACGGTTGCGCTGCTGCTTTTCGCGGCGGGCACGGCGCTCTCGATGGCGCTACTCTCGACCGCTTTCGGGCTCGCTATAGCAGGTGGACCTGTCGCGAGGAACTTCGGGCGCGTCGCGCCGGCGTTAGGAGTTCTGGGCATGGCCTTTGGGGGGTGGTATGCGCTGGGAGCTTTAGAAATTATTGCGTATCCGTTTTAGAGTCGTAGCAAACGAAGCCGGAACAGGCTTCGATAAACAAGGAGGAACAAGTTGCCGAAGTACGTGATCGAGCGGGAGATACCCGGAGCCGGGGATCTCTCCAAAGAAGAACTGCAGGGTATCTCGCAGACGTCCTGCAACGTCCTGAACGAGATGGGGCCGCAGATACAGTGGGTCCAAAGCCAGGTTACGGACGATAAGATCTACTGCACCTACATCGCCCCCGACGTAGACGCTATCCGCCAGCACGCCGAACAAGGCGGGTTCCCGGCGAATAAAATCTCCGAGGTCCAGGCGGTCATAGACCCAACAACGGCCGAAGCGTAACCCCAGAGTCCTGCGTTCCTGCGTCCCGTCAGACTCTGAGAAGAGCTGGCGGGGCGCTTGGTGTCTTCGGAGAACGTCTTAATTTTGGTAGATACGTCTCCGCGCAATGAGTGCCAAGACTATTCCTGTTCCCAGGAGAAGCGCGGCGGACGGTGCAAGAATCGAAACGCCGCCGGTCTCGGGCATCGGCTGGGCCGTCGCCGTCGTAGCCAGCTTGTTCAGGGCGCCGGAGACTTTCTGCAGCACCTCGTCCTGTCCCTCGATGCCGTGGCGCGCGGCGATATAGTACGGGTCGTTGTAGACGACGAACACCCTGCCGTCGGCATCCTCGTAGACCAGGAATTTCTGCGGCAGGTCTATGCCCGCCGTCTGGGCACTCTGCATGAGTTGCGTCCCGAGCATCGGGTTGCCGAACACGAGCAGTTTGGTGGGACGGAGATCCAGGCCGACGCTTTGCGCGTTGGACGCGTGATCCACACTAGCAATGATCGAGAGCGGCTCTTCCGACTGAACGGCCTCTTCCAAACGAGAGAATGTTTCGTCCACGCTGAAGGAGCTCTCTACCGAGACCAGACCTTCTCCGGCTTCTATGCCGGCCGCGTTCGCGGCGGACGTGTCGGCGATCCCAACGGCGGCCTTCCCGGCGAGTTTGGAGAGCGCGCCTCCTATCTTGTTCAGCGGACCTTCGACGCCCTGCAGGCCGTGACGCCGGGCCAGGTACTCCGGCGAGTTGTACGCGACACGCGTCTGGCCCCCGGCATCTTCGTAGGTGAGGAATTTCTGCGGCAAGTCTATGCCAACCGTCTGGTTCTGTTGCATCAACTGCGTGCCGAGCATCGGGTTACCGAACACGACGAGTTTGGTGGGGCGTAAGTTTAGCCCGACGCTTTGTGCGTTGGCGGCGTGGTCCACCGTAGTCACGATGGAGACTGCGGGGTTCGCTTCGAGGCCTTTCTCGATCTTGCCGGAAGTCTCATTCACGTCGCGCTCACCCTGCACCTGGACGAGGCCGGGTGGTGGTCCACCGCCGGGCTCTTGGGCCAGTGCCACGGGCGCCAATATTGCAATGAGTCCCATAATGCTCAACGTCAGTAAAGCTTTACGCATATGTTCTCCCTTTCCCTAGACATCACGCCGGGCTCCGTCAGATCTTTTTCGGCAAAGCTCTATTGCTGTGGTTGACCTCCACCCCTGTTTTCCAATTCATCCGCGGCGTCCCGGATCATCTTTATGAGCTCTTCTTCGCTCATCTCCGAAATGTCTACCGGCGCTTGAGAACCTTCAGGTTGCGGCGACTGATCTTGTTGCGCCCCTGGCTCCGCCGCGCCGGAAGAGTCCGGGCCTCCGGACGTTCCCAGGTCTCCCCCTCCGTCTTGCACGTTTACCGTCTCGCCCGTATTCTCGCCTTCGACGAAGGCCGTTACGTCCGAGTAGTTTTCGAGGACCGTTACCTCCCCCTGTTTGGAAGCGTTGACCATGACGGTCTGGTTGACGCCGGCTTTGTCGGCGTTGGTGATGGTCGCCATCCAGTAGAGGTTTTCGTCTTTTATTACGGGACGGGGTTCGAGTATCACCGCGTTCTGGCCCCACTGGTAGTTCGGGAAGGTGGCTTTGGCGTAATCCAGGGCTTTGTTCACCCCGATCAGGGAACTGCCCGTGCCGGGGTCGAAGTAGGTGATCTCACCGCTGTGGGCGTCGACGTAGATCGCCCGGTACATCGAGAAACTCTGGCCGAAAGGCTCGGCGGCCAAAAACCACTGCGGCCCCTTTTGGGTCGGTATGAGGAACGGCATCTGGCCGGTCGAGGTAGCCTGGTTCAGGGCAGAGGGTTCTTGAGAAGGAGGCTCCGCAGAGGCGTTTATCTGGGGGATGGTCGCCTCGTCCTCGTGGGCGAACCAGGTGTTCCAGTAGCCGTTGCGGTACTTCCAGACGTTGCCCACTTTACGCGCCAACTGCTCGGGGTACAGCCGCTCGCCCTCGAACCGCTCGTCGCTTATGGCCTCTTCGGGGGTTAGCTTCTCCGTCTCCCCGTCAGGATGGACGACCATTACCCCGCCCCACTTTGGCACCATTACCGGGAAGGAGAACCTGTAGCTTATGTACGGCACGATGCCGAGTAGCTCTTCGCCGTCCATAACGTAGTATTGGTTTGTATGGTCGGCGAAGTACTTGCTCCTTTTTAGTTTCCACTCGACGTTCCGGTAGAAGGCCATTCCCTCGCCGCGCCGGAATTCCTGGTCTATGATCTCCGTAGATCCGTCGGGCTCTATGACCATCGCCCCGTCCTGGTTGTTGGCTATGGAGTTCCAGGGGCCGTTGGGCTCTCTCGGGGAGACCCAGTCTATGCCGCCCTCTTCGTTGTCCAGAGGCTCGAAGCCGCCGAGCACGAGGGTCGAGTTGTCCTGGGTATTCTGGCCGAAACGGGCCGCCACGTCGTATGGGAGGTACCTAACACCCGTAGTGTCGGGCATGTCGGGGATCTCCTCGGCCTGGATCGAATCCAAAAACTTCAGGTCTGTCAGGGGGGCGGCGGCCACGACGTAGACCGCGAGGGCGATGGTGACGACCACGGCGACTATCTTGGCCGGGTCCTTGTCCCCGTTGCTCCAGAGGTAGATCCCAAGCGCCGAACCGCCCAGCGTCAAAACAAAGAAAGGCCAGTTTACGTAGAACATCATAACCAGGCCATGAAATGCCGGGGAGATCAACCACAGGAAAAACAAGACTACGGCCACTCCGATTACCAACCGCACCCGGCTGACCGACGATAGCCTCTTCGACAAGTCGTTTAGACGTTTCTGGATTTCATCCATCTGTGCCCTTCCTATGCTTTCCTACCCATAGTTTATACTCCCGGCCGCTTGCGGGTTCTGTATTCGCGCTTTCTACACGCCACCCCCGGGAGAGGCCCTGTGGGATAATTAGACCTCAAACGCCAAGTCATGCGCCAAAGGAGGAGCAACAACATGGCCGCGACCAGTACAAGCCCGGAATTCTCGCGGGAAGAAGTGGGGCTCGCCCTCAGAAATCACGGTATGCATCTCGAAGGTCTACGCTACCCGGTTACCCCCGTCGGGATGCATTACCTCCTGATCCACTTCGACATCCCCCACATAGACCCGGCTACCTACAAGCTACCCGTGACGGGCCGCGTCGGCAACCCGCTCGAACTATCCCTCGAAGATATAAAGTCTCGCCCGAGGGTAACGATGCCCGTGATGATGGAGTGCGGCGGCAACGGCCGGGCGCACCTCTCGCCGCGGGCGATCTCCGCCCCGTGGCGCGACGAGGCCGTCGGGTGCGCCGAGTGGACCGGCACCCCTCTTCGCCCGATCCTCGAAGAATCCGGCCTCCTGGACGACGCGGTGGAGGTCGTCTTCACCGGCCACGACCGGGGCGTGGACCAGGGCGTCGAGCACGACTACGGACGAAGCCTGACGGTAGACGACGCCCTAAACGGCGAGGGGCTTCTGGCTTACGAAATGAACGGCCAACCGCTCCCGCCCCAACACGGTTCGCCGCTCCGCCTCATCGTGCCGGACTGGTACGGTATGGCGTCGGTGAAGTGGCTCAAGGAAATTCGGGCCGTAGACGAACCTTTCGAGGGCATCCAGCAGGTGGTCGCGTACAACTACCGCCAAACGGAGGATGATCCCGGCACGCCCGTAACCCGCAAGCACCCGCACGCCCTCATGATCCCGCCCGGAATCCCGGATTTTCTTTCCCGCGAGCGGCTCGTGGAGCCGGGAATAGTCCGGATAGAGGGCCGCGCCTGGTCCGGGTTCGGACCCGTGGAGAAGGTCGAGTTCAGCCCGGACGGCGGCCGGACGTGGGAGGAGACCAAACTAGACGAACCGACCGGGCCTCACGCGTGGGTCCGTTGGGGCCACCGGTGGGATGCCCGGGAGAGCGGCGAATACGAGCTGCGTGTCCGGGCGACGGACGCCACCGGCGGGACACAACCCTCCGAAGGGGACGAAGCCTGGAACCAGGGCGGTTACGGCATCAACGTGGCGCAGCGCGTAAGCGCCCGGGTCCGTTAGGTATCGCGTGAGGGACGAAGACCTGGCACGCAGGGCCGAAAGGGTCTTGATAGACAACGACATGGGAGGCTGGACAAAGGCCGCGCCCGGCCTGTACCCGCACCAGTGGAGTTGGGACAGCGCCCTAATAGCCGTCGGCCTCGCCCGCACGGACACCCGGCGCGCCGCCCGGGAGCTCGAAACCCTCTTCGAAAGCCAGTGGAATACCGGCAAAGTCCCCCACATCGTCTTCAACGAGGACGCCCCCGCCGGCAGCTACTTCCCCGGCGCCGACCACTGGGCCTGCGCCGCCGAATCTCCGGATGCGCCGCCGACGCCGCCCTACACGAGTTGCCTCATCCAGCCGCCGGTCCACGCCATCGCCGCGCGCCACATCTGGGAGGTAGCGTGTGAAGCAGGGGGAGACCCCGAGAAACAAGCCCGGAATTTCCTTGGTCGCATCTACCCAAAGCTGCTCGACTGGCACCGGTACCTGCTGACCTACCGGGACCGGGAAGGACTGGGGCTCGTGACCATCTACCATCCCTGGGAGAGCGGCACGGATAATTCTCCCCGGTGGGACGGGGCGCTCGAGAGGGTGGCGGTGGGAGAAATGCCGGCCTTCGAGCGCCGGGACCTCCAACACGTAGACGACCCCTCCGAACGTCCGACGGACTTCGAGTACCAGCGGTTCATCTGGCTCGTGGAGACCATGAAACGCGCCGTATGTGACGAAGACGCCATCTACGAGTCGCAGCAATTTCAGGTAAAAGACGTGCTCGCCAGCGCGATCCTCGTCGCCGCGAACGAGGCGCTGCTAGAGATAACGGAAATAGTAGGAGCCCCCGAAAACGACCGGGAGTTGATGCGGACCTGGATCCAACGCGGCCGGAACGGACTGGAAAGGTGCTGGCACGAAGACCTCAGCCTGTACCTCGACTACGACGTGCTCGCCGGTGAACTGCTCCAGGCCCGGACCGTGGCCGGTTTCGCGCCGCTCATCGCGGGCGACCTGGAACCCGCGCGTCTCGAAGCTCTAGTAAAACGCCTAGAGTCCAAAGAGTTCCTGGGGCACCCTGACCTGTACCGACCACTACCGCCCTCCACCAGCCCGGAAGACCCCGGGTTCCGGCGGCGCAGCTACTGGCGAGGACCGTTCTGGCCCATTATCACCTGGCTCCTTTGGTGGTCGCTGGAGAGGGCCGGTGAGACGAAGCTGGCGGCGAAACTACGAGAGACGGCGCTGGCCCAAATCTCCGAGCACGGCTTCGGGGAGTATTTCGATCCGTTCACCGGAGAATCGCTCGGCGCGGACGACCAGTCCTGGACCGCCGCCGTCGCCCTCGAATGGCTGGCGAACGAGCCTTACCCGGAGCAAAAAGCATCTTGAAATCCGTATAGCGTAAGGCGCGAAGGTTTTGGACACGGGATGCCGGAGAAGATATCTTTCCAGATGCTTCTCCAAAACCTCCGGAAAGGACGCGAAATGAGCCAGGGCAACGACCGCGTATTGGTACACATAGGCGACGGCTTCTACACGGAGATCACGGCCAGCGGACATATCCTGGCGGCCGATGAGCCCGAGAGCCTGGGCGGAACGGACAGAGGGCCCAACCCCTACGATTTTCTTCTAGGCGCCCTGGGCTCCTGCACCGCCATGACCCTGCGGCTCTACGCAAACCGCAAGAACTGGTCTTTGGACTCGGTAACCGTCCGGCTAGAACACGGCAAAATCTACGCCGACGACTGCGCGAACTCCGAGACCGAAACCGGCAAAATAGACCACATCGAACGTGAGATCGAAATGGAAGGCGACCTGACCGGCGAACAACGCGAAAAGCTACTGGATATCGCCGACAAGTGCCCGGTCCACCGTACCTTGACCTCGGAGACGGTTATAGAAGACCGGACCCCGGCCCGGAGCTAAACGAGCTCGTCGAGTCGAAGTCCTAGACGCTTTCGATAGCCTCTTTTATCGGGGTATCGCCGGCGAGTATCTCCAGGGTTTTGCCGTGGGTGTTTTCGGCTTCGAGGGCTACGGCGAAGGCCCGGGCCACGTCTTCGCGGGTTATCTCGCCGTACTGTCCCAGTGATTCCGCGGCGGCGATGCTGCCCGTTCCGGCGTCGTCGGTGAGGCGTCCGGGCCGGATGATGGTGTAGTCGAGGCCGCTGTTTCGGAGGCTTTCGTCGGCCTCGCCTTTGGCCCGCATGTACGGCCGCATCTTCTCGTCCCGGCTTTCAGGGTCGTCGGCGCCCATCGTGCTGAGCATCAGGTAGCGGCGGGCTCCGTGCTGCTCGGCGGCTTCCATGAGCTTTATCGCCCCGTCGCGGTCCATCGTTTCTTTGCGCTCGTTGCCGCTCCCGGGGCCGGCCCCGGCGGCGAAGATTATAGCGTCGCAGCCTTCGACGGCTTCCCCGATCTTGCCGTCAGCCTCGTCTTGTTCGAGGTCCGCCAGCGCCGGTTCCGCGCCGTCGGACTCTACGTTCTGCATCTGATCTTCCTTGCGGATCAGACCGCGCGCCTCGTGGCCGTCCTCGACTAGCATCCTTACCAATTGCCGGGCCGTCTGTCCATTCGCGCCCGCTACGAGTACCTTCATGTAAGTTCCTTTCTTCGCGTTCTCTCTAAGCTAGTCTACCCGCCAACGGGGCGCGTTACGCAGGATAGAATAGGCGGATGGCGTTCGAGATCCGGCTTATAGACCAGGGACCCGTGTACGGAGGAGAAGACCCGGTCGCGGGGAGGTTCGCGGACGAGGAGTGGTGGAATTTCCTCTCGCTGGCGCACGAGTGCGGCTTCGACCCCGGCGAAGAGTACGTCCCGGTCGTATACCCCGAAGGCGAAGGCGAGACCAACGAGCTGGGCAACAAACTGATGAGCGGGCTGTACATCGGCGTAAACATGGTCTTGAACCAGGACACCCTGCCGTTCGCCACCACCTGGGACTCCGACGACGGCCGGCTCCATTTCCGCTGGGCCGGGTCGCCCGGCTACGCCCGGGACCGCAGGCCAGAAGACGGCCAGGGCTCTAGAGAAGGCTCCGACGAAAGCCCCGGCGCGGGCCCCGGCGCGGGCCCGGATTTCGCCCTTGACGAGGCGGAACTCCGGCGGCTCCGGGATTACCTCGGCAAAGGTCCGATGCTCGTGGTGCGGGTGGCAGGATAGAGATACAGAAGCCCCTCGGGCGCGTCCTCTAGCGCGCTATCTAGCGCCTTCCCCAGCCCCGGGACGTACCCTGGGCCGGCTGTCCGTGTCCCAGGTCTATCTTTATGACGCTATCCCACGGGAAGAAAGAAGTCTTCTCGCCCGTGGAGACGACCACGCCCCACGCGCCCGCCCCGTCCAGCGTGCAGTCGAGCCAGCGTGGCACGTCGGCGTCCGCGTACCGGACGTTTATCTCTTGTCCGACCCACGCCTCCGGTACCGATGTCTTCTCCGCTTCCGCCATATCGCCTCCACTACTCACCCGATGTTGACGAATACATTCTAACGCCGCCGGTTGACCCTGGGCCGGAAGCTCCGGGTTCTTTATACTTCCTGGTCTACGCAGCCGAGGCTTTGCTTTTATCCAAAGGACCTGGCTACTCATGACGCCCTCGGGTAGTGCCCAACTCGGCCGCGACTTCGCAAAGACCGGAGAGCTGGGCGTCCTGGCTGCTTATATAAGCGTTCGGGCTGCGGCAGGCCGCCGACTACGCCGAAGCTCCAGAAACAGTGAGCGAAGAAGCCGCGAAATACACGATCGTAGAAGGTAAAGAGTTCCTCACCGCAGGGCGCGAATACCTCGCGATTAGCGAAGCCGTGAAGCTGGAGAAGCGCCTCTCCGACTTTGTCGCCCAGGCCTGAAGCCTCACATCCGAACAAGTGGACCCGCCCCGGCCCACGGCGCCGCCGCAGTTTATTCGCGGGGCGTATCTTGTTATAGTACATACAAATATGTACTGTGTATATCGATGCACATATCGACGAGGGTAGTTGGAAGGGACGTTTGTGTCCCGTTTCGTAAGACCCGAGTACTCCCAATACCGGAAAGCTTCCGGAGGCCCGAAGCCCGACCTGACCCGGGCTCAGTAAATCAACATCTCGATCACGAACACCAGGATGAAACCCGCGAAGAGCGCGAGCGTGTGCCAGGGCGTCTCGGAGACGCTCCGGATGCTCACGAGGAGCTCCTCCGTCACCAGGTAGAGTAGAGCGATAGAGCCGAAAGCGAGCACCGCTATCACGAGGGCTTCGGGGGCGCCGCCCAGGAGCGTTACGCCTCCCAGGGCCCCGATCATGACCAGGACCCCCAAGCCCACCCCGATCCCGATCATCCACCACCGCGACTTGCCGGACTGGCCGACCGAACCCGCCGCGCTAAGGGCGAGGAAGAATAGCTCGACCCCGAGCGCCAGCGCGAGCAGCGGTCCAGCCCCGCCACCCACCACGAACCCCAGCCCGATCACGAGCCCGTCCACCAGCGTGTCGACGCCCGCCGTTACGCTGAGACCGAGGGGGCTGGGGCCGCCCTGGCCTCCGCTCTTCTCCGTGGCATGACTGAGCAGCTTGATGCCGAGCATCACTATAAGCCCTGCAACAAAGCCAAATATCGCCCCCGGCACGTGCTGCCCACTCTCCACGACCTTCGGGAGCAGCTCCCCGGTAACGGCGGCGAGCACCACCCCGGCCGCGAAGTGCTGGATGTAGCTCCGGGACTCCGGCCCCGGGGTCCAGTAAGAGGCCAGAACCCCGCTCGCGACGGCCGCGGCGAAGGGGATCAAGGTAAAAAGAAAAGCCTGGAATAACGCGCTAATAACTCCCCTCCCAAAATCCGTAGCAAAAGACCCTCCACCTATCATATATCAGGCAAAAAGATCCCGACCGCGGCGCGGCCCGACAACGCGGCGTCGCGCCGGGGAGGTTCGCCGACTCTATGGGATGGGGCAAAAACACGGGTCGTAATTACCCCCGGACGGCGCCGGCAGACCTCTCCGACACCCGGGTTGCGTTGGCCCGGCCCGGCTCGTACCAGAATTGGTACCGCCCAGGGTACTTAAATGCTCCCGCCCGGGTTAGACTTGGCGTGCCGGAAGGCTAGAAGGATAGCTGCGGCGAGATGGACGCGATGGAATACTTCTCGAAAGATATCGGAGGATACTATGAACATTCGTCAGGCCAACGGGCTCGGCCGGATACACGTGGCGAAGCCCGGCATGAAAGAGACGTACTGCGGCCGCCCGATCGACGAGGACGCCTGGATCACCACCGCCAAAAACGCCGATTGCACCGGTTGCGCCCGGGCCGGGGCGCCCATGCCGGAGCCGGAAGGCGCGAAACGCTAACCCGGCGCTAAACCTCGGGCCTTCGGGCTCCGCCGGCCACGAAGGCCCGAACCAACCGGTGGAACCGGGTAACCCTGGCGGGTTCTATTTTGAGACTCTAAATCAGGGAGCTATACAAATGCTCGTCAACCTCGAAGAGTTGCCGGTCGGGGAGAGCGCGCCTCTCCTCGTAAACGCCGTTGTGGAGGTTCCGGTAGGCAGCCGGAACAAGTACGAGTATGACCCGGATCTAGGAATTATCGTGCGTGATCGGGTTTTGCCCGGTGTCGTCCGGTACCCGGCGGACTACGGCTTCGTGCCTTCGACAATCGCCGAGGATGGGGACCCCATAGACATCATGGTGGCCGCCTACGACCCGGCTTTCCCGGGCTGCATGGTCCAGGCCCGGCCGGTAGGGGCGCTGGATATGTCGGATTCCAGCGGCCGGGGCCGCACGATCCTGGCGGTCCCCGAGGACGATCCCCGCTTTGCGGACATAAAGAGCCTGGACAACCTCCCGGACCAGAACCTGACCGAGATCGAGGAGTTCTTCGAGGTCTACAAGCGGCTCGAAGGCGACAAGGAGGTGGAGATCCACGGCTGGCTCTCCCTGGAGGAAGCCCACGAGGTGATCCGCGACTCGGCTAAATAGTCAAAGATGCCGGGAGACCCGCGGGGAGCGTAAGGTGAGAACCGTTATCTCCGGGCGGCACAGAAAGCGCAGCCGCGCATCCACGAATCCCAGGCCCCGGTTGGTGTACTGCAACATATCCCCCACCTCGTAGAGACCGCTGGCGTACCGCTGCGAGTGCGGCGGTAGCAAGACCGGCCCGAAGAACGGCGCCCGCACTTGACCGCCGTGCGAATGACCGGAGAGCTGCAGGTCGAAGCGTCCGGTGGCGGATGAAACGTCCGCGAAATCCGGCTCGTGGGCCAGCAGGACCGCCGCCCCCTCCTCCGGCAGCTTCTCCAGCACGAGGTCCAGGCGGCTTTTGCCTTCCATGACGTCATCCACGCCGGCTATGTGCAGCCCCGCGCCGCCACGTCTTACGGTGCGTACGGCGTTGCGCAACTCCAGCACCCCGGACTCCCGGAGGCAACGGCGGACCGTCGCCACGTCCGTCAGGTAGTCGTGGTTGCCCATCACGGCCAGTACGCCATCGCGGGCCTTCAGGTTTCCGAGCGCCTCCGCGAGGCGCCGGGGGACGCCCGGGTCTGCGGAGTAGCTCAGGAAGTCGCCGGTTATGACGATGAGGTCCGCCTGCTGGTCGTTTGCCAGGCCCACGATCCGGTTCAGCCGCCGGGGCTTCGTCCAGTCTTCGAGGTGGAGGTCCCCGACCTGGACCACCCGGTAACCGTCAAACTCCGGCGCCAAACGGGGTAGGATCGGCGCGACGGGACGGACCTCCAACCAGCGCGTCTCGACCTCGCGGGCGTAGGCGAGCCCCCCGGCGCCCAGCAGCGCCCCGCCAAGCGCCGCAGTCGTCAGTTTTCGTAGGATCTTGCCGGGCATCAGAAGATCCTACCAGAGCCCTGTGCGGGTGCGAGTCGGAGCTGCCCCAGATCACGGCAACACCGCGCAGAAGACCGCCAACCCCGCCAGCGCCAACCGTTTCCCCAAGAAACCCGTACCACCCTACGGCGTAAAAGTGCGATAGGTATCGCAAAGGTTCTTGACAGTACAAGTAACTTGTGATATTAGTTTTTCCATGAGCAACGTCATCTCAGTAAGCAACGGACGCCGGTAGATAGCATGCTCGGCTCGATTCAAGATTTCCGGGCTGGGCGTGGTAGGTTATATGGAGGAGCTTCTTCCTCTGAAGGCTTCTGGATCAAAATTCCCCGCGAGATACCCGGTTACTGTCTTCCTCGGGTACGGCCGTCCGGCGGTGGACTAAGGTATTTCGTCCTCACGCTCGGCCGTCGTCTGCGGTGGTGGTCTTTCGGGGCTTTCGGCAACAGGGGCCTCCAGGAAGGCGCGCAATACCTGGCGGGGCGTCGCGCGCCGCCCCTTTTGTGTCAGTAGGTAACAAAACTTCTGACATAGGAGGAAAATCATGGACGGACGTCCGAATGTAGTAGTCATCGTCTCGGACACCTTCCGTAGCGACCATCTGGGAGCCTACGGAAACCCGTATATACAGACCCCGAACCTCGACGCCTTTGCACGCTCGTCGGTCGTCTTCGAGGGGCATAGAGTTTCATCGTTCCCCACCATGCCGGCGCGGGCGGACATTCTCACCGGGACTTTCTCGTACACCTTCATGGGCTGGGAGCCACTACCGAAGCATCTGCCCACGCTACCGGAACTGCTCTCGGAGGCCGGATACCTGACGATGGGTGTGGTGGACACGCCGTACTTCGTCAGGGGAGGGTTCGGCTACGACCGGGGCTTCGACGACTTTATATGGGTCCGGGGCCAGGGGGACGACACCCGGCCGCGCGAGCGTTCGGATTATCGCTCGACGTGGAGGGAAGAATCGGACCGGCTGGTGGCGCGAACCGTTACGGAGGCCGAAAAGTGGCTGGAGCGGCACTACGAAGAGCCGTTCTTCCTCTACGTGGACACCTGGGACCCGCACGAGCCCTGGGACGCCCCCGAGTACTACACCGAGAAATACCGGCCCGGATACGACGGGAAGCAGCTCTATCCCGCTTATGCGAAGTGGGAGGAAGCCGGGCTAACCGAGGACGATGTGGCGCTCGCCCACTCGACGTACTGCGGCGAGGTAACGATGGTTGACTTCTGGATCGGGCGTCTTCTGGCGAAGCTCGAAGCGTTAAACCTTACCGACAACACGCTAGTATTCTTCGTCTCAGATCACGGCTTCTACTTCGGGGAACACGGGTACTTCGGTAAAGCTGAGTGGATCAATGACAACCAGGCCGCCGCCTCTGAGGACTCGGTGCTCCCGGAGTGGCTGGCCGATTCCTGGCTGCTCTCCGTCGCCCCTTCGCCCCTGTACTCGGAGCTTACCCGCATACCGCTCATCGTCCGCATTCCGGGGGAAAAGCCGGGCCGGCGGCGGGCGCTGACGACCAACTCGGATCTCATGCCAACCGTACTGGAGCTCACCGGCATCGGGGCTCCGGCTTCCACGCAAGGATGGTCTTTCGCGGAGGTGATCCAGGGCGTAAGAGAAGAGCATCGGCCGTTCGTTATAAGCTCCTGGCCGCTCTACTTCGCCGAAGGAGAGTTCACGAGCGCGATAGACGGCAGTACCCGGCGCATCGCGAACTACATGCCCATTACAGTCACCACCCGGGAGCGGTCCCTGATCCTGGGCGGCCCCGGAGACCCGCCGGAACTCTACGACCTCACGAAAGACCCTCGCGAGCAGACGGACGTGTGGGCCTCGAACACCGAGGAAGTCGCCGGGCTCGGGGAGGCCGCAATTTCCTTTCTAGAACGTCAGGGGACGCCGGAAGAGTACCTCAGACCCCGTCGCGCGGCGCTCGGAGAGTTCGCTACGCCCTCCACCGACGATGAAGGCGTTCTTCCGGTGGCGGAGCAGTCGGTGACGGAGCAGTCGGTGACGGGCCATGAGTGAGGAGCAGGTCTATGACTACCTGGTGCTCGGTGGGGGGACGGCCGGCGCCGTGATAGCCGCCCGGCTCGCCGAAAATAGTGAAATCAGTGTTTGCCTGGTGGAAGCAGGCCCCACCGACCGCAACAAGCCTGGAGTACTGGAGCTGAGACGCTGGATGGAGCTCCTCGGCTCGGACCTGGACTACGACTACGAGATTTCACCCCAAAAGCGCGGCAACGGCCTCATACGCCACAGCCGGGGTCGGGTGCTCGGCGGCTGCAGTTCGCACAACTCGGCCATAACCTTTCGCACGCCCGACGCGGACCTGCGGGAATGGGAGCGTCTCGGGGCCGCCGGCTGGGGACCGGAAGAGGTTCATCCCTACCTCGACCGCGTAACCGGCCGCGTCCACCGGGAGAGGGTCGAGCCGCGGAACGCCTGCGGCGTCGCCTTCGTCGAGGCCGCCCAACAGGCCGGGTTCCCACTAGTCCGTTTCGACGAAGAAGACTTCCGGCAGGGCGTGGGGTGGTTCCAGATCAGCCACCGGAATGGAATTCGCCAGTCGAGCTCGGTCGCCTACCTCCATCCGCTCGAAAGGCTCGCCCCAAACCTGACCGTGCTCACCGAGACGCCGATACGAAAGATTTTGCTGGACGATCACGGGAACGCCGTAGGGGCCGAGACCACCCGGGGCGCCATCTACGCCGGGCGTGAGGTCGTAGTCTGCTGCGGCGCCTTCGACACGCCAAAGCTACTGCTTCTCTCGGGAATAGGGCCGGAAGAGCATCTGCGGGAGGCCGGCATTACACCTCTCGTAGACCTGCCGGGTGTCGGAGAGAACCTCTTGGATCATCCGGAGGGCATAGTCATGTGGGAGTCTTCGCGGCCCGTGCCGGCGGCCTCCACGCAGTTTTGGGAAGCCGGGCTCTTCGCCTGCACGGACCCTTCGTTGCAACACCCTGACCTGATGTTTCACTTCGGCACCGTTCCCTTCGACATAAACACGGCGCCGCTCGGCTACCCCACTGCGGATCAGGCTTTCTGTATCACGCCGAACGTGACGCGCGCCAGGAGTCAGGGCGTCGTGCGGCTTCGCTCCGCAGACCCGTCCGCCCCGCCCATCATCGACTTCCGCTACTTTACCGATCCCGAAGGCCACGACGAGCGGGTGATGCTGGAAGGCGTCAAGCTGGCGCGCAGGATCGCCGGACAGCCCGCGTTAGAGTCGTGGGTCAGAAGGGAGCTTGCCCCCGGTACCGGAATACGCGGCGACGAGGAACTCTCAGAGTACGCCCGGCGAACGGCCAACACCGTCTACCATCCCGCCGGCACGTGCAAGATGGGGACGGCGGAGGACCCGCTAGCGGTGGTTGACCCGGAACTTCGCGTCCGGGGCGTCGGGCGGTTGCGCGTCGCCGACGCTTCCATATTCCCGACCATGATAGGAGTGAACCCATGCATGACGTGCATGATGATAGGCGAGAGGTGCGCGGACTTCGTAAGCCGCGAGTCAGCGACACCGGCGATGCAAGGACACCTGGCATGATCGACTACCGGATGTACGTCGCGGGCGAGTGGACCGACGGAGACTCCGGATCTCGGACCGAATCCCAAAGTCCCTCCACCGGCGAGAAGATAGGGACCGTGCCCGAAGGAACCCGCGAGGACGTACGGCGCGCCGTCGAGGCCGCCAACGAAGCCTGGCCCGGCTGGGCCGCCACGTCCGCCTTCGAGCGGGCTACGGCGATGGGACGGATCTCGGCGGTTATAGACAAGCGGCGCGAGGATCTCGCGCAGACGCTCACCCTGGACCAGGGCAAGCCGCTGCACCCCGAGGCCTACGACGAGGTGGACGAGCTGATCGAATACTTCAGCATGGCCGCCGCCGACGTAACCCGTCTCGACGGCGTAATGCCGCCCTCCGTGGACGCCGACAAGCGCGTCCTACTCTACCGGGTACCGCGCGGGGTTGTCGGTGTCATCTCCCCGTGGAATTGGCCCTACACCATGCCCGCCGAGCTACTCGCCCCCGCGCTCGCCACCGGCAACGCCGTCGTCTGGGCCCCGGCACCGAGTACCTCTATTTGCGCCGTCAAGTTAGCCGAGTGCATCGTCGAAGCCGGCCTGCCGCCCGGCATCTTCAACATGGTTACCGGCCCTGGTCCCGTCGTCGGGGACGAAGTGGCGGCAAACCCCGGCACCCAGGCCGTCGCTTTCATCGGCTCTATAGAGACCGGCCGGAAGGTAGCCTCCCGCGCCGCCGGTAAAGCAACGCTCCTGGAGATGGGCGGCAATGGTCCGCTGGTCGTCCTCGACGACGCAGACCTCGACTCGGCGGCGGAAGCGAGCCTCGACGCCGCCTTTCTCTGCGCCGGACAGAGCTGCACCGCCGGAGAACGCTTCCTCGTACACGAAAAAGTCCACGAGGCTTTCCTGGAGAAACTCCTCTCCGGCATGAAGCGCCGGGTTCGCCTGGGAGACCCGTTCGCCCAAGAGACCACGATGGGCCCGCTAAACAACGAGGCAACCGCCGTCAAGATGGACGAGCATATCGCCGACGCGCTGGAGTGCGGCGCGAAGCTACTAGCCGGGGGGGCCCGCGCCAAAGGGGCAACCGACCTCTACTACGAGCCAACCATCCTCGACGGCGTTGCAGATGGCATGCGGGTCGCGCGGGAAGAGACCTTCGGACCCATCATCCCAATAACCACCATCCGGGACGAAGGAGAGGCTATCCGGGCCGTTAACTCTTCACCTTACGGGTTGCTCTCCGCCGTATTTACGAGGGATCTCGGTCGGGGCCTGCGCTTCGCCGAGTCGGTCAGGACGGGCTGGGTCAACATAAACGCCACCACCAACCACTGGGAGAGCCACCTACCGTTCGGCGGCGCCGCCGGCTCATTTTCCGGCGTGGGTCGCGTCGGCGGCCGGCACCCGATGGAGACCTTTACAGAACTCAAAACGGTTATTTTGGACCTGGGCCCCGGCGATTAGCGCGGTCTTTTCGTAAACAGTCGTTATCCCGCCGGCCGGTAAAGCGAAAGTCGAGCCGCTACAAGGATACCGAGCCATAGATCACGAGAAAAGCTCTATCCAACGCGATATCCTATACGCGGATGGTATCGAAATTTTGAGGTCCAATCCAGGGTTGCGGCAATATGACCCTGCGGCGACGCACGATTAGGAGGCAAGTTAGCTCATGCAGCAGCAAGAAGCGCGAGGCTATTCGATCGACGACACGATAAGTGTTCCCATCGAACTGGAAGACGAAGCCGGTATAGCCCACGTCCGGGCCGTTTTCTGGCGGATAAAGAACGCCGGAAGCGTTGGTCCCAGGGGATTGAAGCCGGACGACACCCTGGAGCTTAGGGGCAACGGAGACCAGCAAACCCGCGCCACCGTGGACGTCACCCTAAAGGTCGACGACCAACACGCGCCCGGCGAGTACCTGTGTGTAGCCGTTCAGGTCTACGACCCGGAAGGCAACGTGACCGTGATCCGCAACCCTTCCCCGGCGAAGACCATCCGGATAGTAGAAGACGGCAAGAAAGGCCGCCAGGGGCCAAAGTTCCTCGGCTGGGGAGACTAGAAGACCTGGCGAGGGTTACTCTGGCGCTACCGGCCCGTCCTACCGGTCCTCGGGCGCGGGCCGGTAGACTTCGTACCGGGCTTTGCCGTTGTTCTTGGCCCGGTACATAGCATTGTCCGCGTGGTCCAGAAGCTCATCCGGGTCCGTCGCCGGGTCGCCGAAAGCCACGCCTACGCTGGAGGTGACCGCAACATTGCGGCCCTTGATCCGGAACGGCCTCCTGAGGCTGTCCAGGATGCGGTCCACGACCAAGATGGCCTCTTCCTCGCCGTTGAGTTGCTCTAGTAGTACCGTGAACTCGTCGCCCCCGAGGCGGGACACGGTATCCGCGTCCCTCACCGAGCCGCCAAGCCGGCGCCCGAAAGAGATCAGGAGTTGGTCCCCGGCTTCGTGCCCCTGGTTGTCGTTGATGCTTTTGAAGTCGTCGAGGTCCATGAACAGCACCGCGACGTTGTCCTCCCTCCGCCTTGATTGCGTCAGGGCGTGCCCCAGCCGGTTCGCGAACAAGATGCGGTTGGGCAGCTTGGTCAGGGGGTCGTGAAGCGCCTCGTGCCGGAGCTTTTTCTCCAGCTCCACCCGGGCCGTCATATCCCGGGCCGCGGCGAAGATGGCCCGTTCTCCCCCGTACTGTATCGAGCCCACCCCCACCTCTACCGGGAAACTGCTCCCGTCCTTGCGACAAAGCTCGTTCCGGTCGAAGCCGACGACGCGGCCCGGTTCGCCGCGCATTACCCGGTCCCAGAGCGTTTCGCCCCTGCGGGCTTCTCTTTCTTCACTAGAGAGCATGCGCGCGGTTATATCCGACACCGAAAGCGAGAGCAGCTCCTCCCGCGTGTAGCCCAAGGCCCGGCACGCCTCACCGTTGCAGTCCAGGATTTCACCCCGCCGGTCGTGGAGGAAGTACGCATCGGCCGAGTTCTCGAATAGCTGCCGGAATCTCTCTTCGCTCTCGCGCAGGGCCTCTTCGCCCTCTTTGCGCCTCGTTATGTCGCGGGCCAGGGCGAACATGAGCCTGCGCCCCCCACGCTCCAGAAGCCCGACGCGGACCTCGACGGGCAACGTGGAGCCGTCCTTCCTCCGGTGGACACCCTCTATCTCCAGCGGCGCGTCCCGCCCCATCTCGCTCCAGAGGCTCTCTAGTTTACCGGGGTCGAAGTTGTCTTCGATGTCTTCGACCGAAAGAGAGAGCAACTCTTCCCGGGTGTAACCCAATGAGTCGCAGGCCGCCCGGTTGCAGTCCACCATGTTTCCTTCTGTATCGTGGATAAAGAAGGCGTCCGCCGCGTGGTCCACGAGGTCGCGAAGCCCCTGCGCCCGGTACTCCAGGTCGCGCTTCGTGCCCCGGTACTTGA
>JBARZM010000182.1:0-12979 GCA_049650095.1 Rubrobacteraceae bacterium
GGGATTGAACTTCGCCATCCGTGAGGGCGGCAGGACCGTAGGCGCCGGTGTCGTTACCGAGATCGTAGAATAAGCAGGTTCGTTGACCTATAGGGGTGGGATCGCGGTCCCACCCCTGTGATTTGGACGAAAGTTGTGCGACAATTAGTGACGTTAGCTTGCGATGAGTGCAAGCGTCGGAACTACCATACGCGCAAGAACCGGCGTAACACCCCGGATCGTGTGCAATTGAGTAAGTTCTGCCCGTGGTGCCGAGAGCATACGGCGCACCGGGAAACCAGGTAACAAAGGGCAGTAGCTCAGTTGGAAGAGCAGCGGTCTCCAAAACCGCAGGTCGTGGGTTCGAGTCCCTCCTGCCCTGCTTCGGCGGAGATAGCGGAACGAGGAAGTGATGGGTAAAAAGCGCGGCTCCACGGCAACGAAGGGGGCCAACAAGAATATGCAGCAGCGTAGGCAACAGCCCAGAGGACGAATAGCCGCAACCGGGGACTTCGTCCGCGGGGTGCGCAACGAGTTGCGGCGGGTCAACTGGCCCAACCGGGATCAGCTTCGCCAGAGCACGGCCGTTGTGCTCATCATCGTCGTGACGCTCGGCTTGTACGTCGCGGCTTGGGATTTCGTTTTCAACAGCCTCTCCCGTTTGGTCTTCCTGTAGTAGGAGCGTTTTCGTTTTGAAGAAGTGGTACGTCGTAAATACATATTCCGGACACGAGAACAAGGTCCGCACGACGCTCGAGCGTCGGATCGAATCCTTCGGGGGCACCCGGCACTTCGGCGAGATAAAGATCCCGACGGAGAGCGTTATAGAGATCAAGAACGGCAAAAAGGTTCCGGTCGTTCAGCGGCAGTTCCCGGGCTACATCCTGGTGAACATGGACATGAACGACAACAGTTGGAGCCTGGTCCGCCAGACGCCGGGCGTCACCCAGATCGTCGGGGCCGGAGATACTCCGATACCGCTTTCGAGGGGAGAGGTCGAGCGGTTGCTGCATCCGGGCGAGGCGGCCGAGCAGCGCGAGAAGATCAAGACGACCGTCGACTACGACGTAGGCGAGACGGTTCGGGTCATCGGTGGTCCGCTCTCGGACTTCGAGGGTCAGATCTCCGATATCAACGTGGACCAGTCCAGGCTGAAGGTGCTGGTCTCGATCTTCGGGCGGGAGACGCCCGTCGAGCTTTCGTTCAGCCAGGTAGCGAAGCTCTAGGTATAGCAAAACTCTAAGCAACTGAGAGGTATTTTTCATGGGTAGAGGACGCGGGCGCCGCGTAGCGCGCAAACTCAAATTGCAGATCACGGGCGGGCAGGCGAACCCGGCCCCGCCGGTCGGTCCGGCGCTGGGCCAGGCGCAGGTGAATATCGGGGAGTTCGTGCGGCAGTTCAACGACGCCACGCGAGACCAGATGGGCCAGATCATACCGGTCGAGATCACGGTCTTCGAGGACCGCTCGTTCACCTTTATAACGAAGACCCCGCCGGCGGCGTTCCTCTTGAAGCAGGCCGCGAACCTGGACAAGGGCAGCGGCGAGCCGAACCGGGACAAGGTCGGCGCCGTGGATCGTGGCCAGGTAGAAGAGATAGCCAAAACAAAAATGCCGGACCTCAACGCCGCCGATTTAGACGGGGCGGTCAGGATAGTCGAGGGCACGGCCCGGAGCATGGGGATTACGGTAAATGGGTAAGCGGTTGCTGGAACAGAAGACGAAGATAGATGCAGAGCGTCGCTACGCCCCGCGGGAGGCGCTAGAGCTCCTGAAGGAGATGGAAGGCGCCAAGTTCGACGAGAGCATCGAGGCGCACGTAAACCTGAGCGTAGACCCGCGTAAGGCGGACCAGATGGTCCGGGGCACGATGATGTTGCCGAACGGCACGGGCAAGACCCGCCGGGTGGCGGTTTTCGCCGACGGTGAGAAAGCCCGGGAGGCCGAAGAGGCCGGCGCGGACGTAGTCGGCACCGACGACCTCGCCGCCCGGATTCGGGACGAAGGGTTCATGGACTTCGACGTGACGGTTGCGACCCCGGACCAGATGAGCGTGGTCGGCCGGCTCGGGCAGGTGCTCGGCCCGCGGGGCCTGATGCCGAACCCGAAGAGCGGGACGGTCACGATGGACGTGGGCCAGACCGTCGGGGATATCAAGCGCGGCAAGATCGAGTACCGGGTCGACCGTTATGGCATCGTCCACTCTATCCTGGGTAAGAAGTCCTTCGACTTGGAGAGCCTGGTGGAGAACTACTTCGCCCTGCGGGACGAGTTGCAGCGGGCGCGTCCGGCGGCGGTAAAGGGTCGGTATTTCCAGAGCATCACGATCACCTCCACCATGGGACCGGCGATAAAGGTTGACCCGATGGTGGAAAAGGATTAGTATCTAGCGCGCTTTAATGAAAATATAGAGACCAGAGAAAGTCGGGACTCCGAGAGGAGTTTAATAGCCGGAAGGCCACCGACCGAGGTCGCGGAAGCTTTGAGGGATCTTTCAGCCCCGGGCGCCTCTGCGGCCCCGGGGTTTCTAACGTAGTTTCCAACGTACAGAGGACGTAGAGGAGTCAGATGAATCGGGATGAGAAAGCGCAGGTGATTGAAGACCTCGCCGGGAAGCTGCAGGGCGGCTCGGTGGTATTGGTCGATTACCAGGGCATGGACGTGGCGAGGAGCACCGACCTCCGGGCCCGCAGCCGGGAAGCCGGCGTGGATTTCGTGGTCGCCAAAAACACCCTCGCCCGCCGGGCGGCCGACGAGGCCGGCGTCAGTGAGCTATCGGAGTTTCTGGTGGGGCCGACGGCCCTGGCGTTCTCCGAAGACCCGGTGGCGAGCGCGAAGCTGATGGCGGAGTTCGCGGATCAGGTCGAGGCGTTTTCCCTCAAGGGCGGGCTCCTGGAAGGAGGCCGCGTGCTCGGCGAGTCGGACGTGGTGGCTTTGAGCAAGCTGCCCTCGCGCGAGCAACTCATCGCCCAGGTCGTCGGCGGAATTTCGTCGCCGCTCACCGGCTTCGTGACGGTGCTCAACAACACCGTGCAGGGATTGGTCGTCGCGCTCGGCCAGATCGCCGAACAGAAGAACGCGCAGTAGTAGAGCCGTAGTCAAAAGTAAACCTCGAACACAGGAGGAACCAAAATGGCGGTAAATCAAGAAGAGTTGATGGAGACTATCGAGAACATGACGGTTCTCGAACTATCCGAGTTGGTCTCGGCCCTGGAGGAACGTTTCGGCGTTTCGGCCACGGCTGTGGCGGCCGGTCCCGCGGCGGGCGCCGCCGCTCCGGAAGAGGCCGCGGAGGAGCAGACCGAGTTCGACGTGGTGCTCACGGCGGCGGGCGAGAAGAAGATCCAGGTCATCAAAGAGGTCCGCGCGGCCACCGGCCTGGGCCTGAAAGAGGCGAAGGCCCTCGTGGACGATGCCCCGAACCCGGTGCAAGAGGCGCTCTCCCAGGAGGACGCCGAAGCCCTCAAGAATAAGCTGGAAGAGGCCGGCGCCAGCGTCGAGCTGAAGTAGCTTGATAGGTATCAGGCTACAGGTGTCAGGCCCCAGGTAAGGGCTTGAAGCGGGCG
The DNA here is from genome assembly GCA_049650095.1 of Rubrobacteraceae bacterium. Classification (GTDB taxonomy): domain Bacteria; phylum Actinomycetota; class Rubrobacteria; order Rubrobacterales; family Rubrobacteraceae; genus SIRX01. The sequence continues at coordinate 3,546 of JBARZM010000182.1, forward strand.
GCGCTCCTGTTTGGGGGCGCCGCTTTCTCGTCCGCTGTTGGGACTGACTCCGAATCGTCGCACCACCAGCGAGGAGCATCCTGAAACCCGGTGCCCGGGACCCGAAGCCTCGTTTCGTGCTAAACTTCCGGGCGTTGGTCGCTTGGCCGACAATATATTTTTCCGCGAGGCTTTGGGCCTTGACTTATCCGCACACTGCGGATAAGATAACCGATTGCGTGTTAAACCGTTCTTCAAATATCCATGTGGAGGAGAGCTAATTTGGTGACCCCTGTTATGCGTCGGAAACGGCGTCCTTACGCGCGGACTCAGACCGCGGATTTTCCGTTGCCACCCCTCGTGGAGATTCAGCGGGATTCATTTAAGAAATTTCTCGATGGGGGCATTAGCCAGACCCTCACGGACATCTCGCCCATAGAGGATTTTACGGGTTCTTACGCCGTCGAGTTCGGCGAGTCGTACTTCGAGGATCCGCCGGCGTCCCTCGAAGAGTGCATGTCCAAGGACAAGACGTACTCGGCGCCGTTGTTCGTGCGGGTTCGCTTTATTATCAAGGAAACGGGCGAGCTTCGGGAGCAGGATGTTTTCATGGGCGATTTTCCGCTCATGACCGAGTCGGGGACGTTCGTCATAAACGGTACCGAGCGGGTCGTGGTCACGCAGCTCGTGCGGTCGCCGGGCGCGTACATAATGGAGCCCAAGGATCAGACGAAGCAAGTATTGACGGCTAGTTTGATGCCGAGCCGGGGTTCGTGGCTAGAGTTCGAGGTCGAGGCGAAGGGGTACGTCTCGGTCCGGATCGACCGGAAGCGGAAGTTGCCGGTTACGGTGCTGTTGAAGGCGCTCGGCCTCGGCGGTCCGGAGGAGATCCTGAACCGCTTCGAGGATGCGTGGCTCATACGGAACACGCTGGAGCGGGACGACACCGCTTCGCGCGATGACGCATTGCTGGAGGTCTTCCGGCGGCAGCGTCCCGGCGAGCCGGTGAACATAGAGAACGCCCAGAACCTCGTCGAGGGGCTATTCTTCGACGCCAAGCGCTACGACCTCTCGGAGGTTGGGCGTTACAAGGTCAACAAGAAGCTCAAGCTCGACGTGCCGATGGAGACCCACACGCTAACCATCGAAGACATCGAAGGGTTGCTCAAGAGGCTCTTGGGCATCTCTCAGGAAGTCGCCGAAGAGGAAGAGTTCGGCCGGGTCAACTACGAGCGCATCCGGCACCGCCTGGACGAGTACGAGCACTTCGGCAACCGCCGGTTGCGGACAGTCGGGGAGTTGGTGCAGGAGGCGTTCCGGATCGGGATGTACCGGATGGAGCGGGTAGTCCGGGAGCGGATGACCACGCAGGATACGGATACCATCACGCCGCAGAGCGTGGTCAACACCAAGCCGGTTGCCAGCGCGATCAAGGAGTTCTTCGGGTCTTCGCAGCTTTCGCAGTTCATGGACCAGACGAATACGCTCTCCGGGCTTTCGCACCGGCGGCGGCTCTCCGCGATGGGCGCGGGCGGTTTGAGCCGGGAACGGGCTCCCATAGAGGTTCGTGACGTACATCCGACGCACTACGGTCGGATGTGCCCGATAGAGACGCCGGAGGGTCCGAACATCGGGCTCATCGGGCAGCTCTCCACCTACGCGACGGTAGATAAGTACGGCTTCGTGCAGACGCCGTACCGGAAAGTCGTGGACGGCAAGGTGACGGATGAGATCGAGTACCTCTCCGCTGATGAAGAGGAAGAGCTAATCATCGCCCAGGCCAACACGCCCGTGGACCCCGAGACCGGGGAGATCACGGAGGAGCAGATCCTGGCCCGCACGAGGGGCGGGGACGTTTCGACCGTCTCACCTGGCGAGGTGGACTATATGGACGTGGCGCCCGTGCAGACGGTTTCGGTGGGTACGGCGCTCATACCGTTCCTGGAGCACGACGACGCGAACCGGGCCCTCATGGGCGCGAACATGCAGCGGCAGGCCGTGCCGCTACTCAAAAGCCAGGCCCCCTACGTCGGCACCGGGATGGAGTTCCGGGCGGCGGCGGATACGGGCGACGTCCTGCTGGCGCAGAACGCCGGCACCGTGGAGCGGGTGGTGTCCGACGTGATCACGGTCCGCCGGGAAGACGGCGAGACCGACGAGTATCGTTTGAAGAAATTCCTCCGTTCTAACCAGGGCACGTGCGTCAACCAGCGGCCCCTCATAAAAGAAGGCGAGAAGGTCGAAGCCGGCACGATAATGGCCGACGGCTCCTCGACCGACCAGGGCGAGCTGGCGCTGGGTAAGAACCTGTGCGTCGCGTTCATGCCGTGGGAGGGCTACAACTTCGAGGATGCGATCATCATCTCCGAGAAGCTAGTCAAGGAAGACACCCTGTCCTCAATCCACATCGAGGAGTACGAGGTTCAGGCCCGCGACACCAAGCTGGGCCCCGAGGAGATCACGCGGGACATCCCGAACGCCTCCGATGACGTGCTGATGAACCTCGATTCCGACGGGCTTATCCGCATCGGGGCGGAGGTCAACTCGGGCGACGTGCTCGTCGGGAAGGTCACGCCAAAGGGCGAGTCCGAGCCGACGCCGGAGGAGAAGCTCTTGCGGGCTATCTTCGGCGAGAAGGCGCGGGAGGTAAAAGACTCCTCGCTCAAGGTTCCGCACGGCGAGGGCGGCGTCGTCATAGACGCCAAGCGTTTCTCCCGGGACGAGGGCGACGAGCTTCAGCCCGGCGTCAACGAAATGGTGCGGGTCTTCGTGGCGAAGAAGCGCAAGATCTCCGAGGGCGACAAGCTCGCCGGACGCCACGGCAACAAGGGCGTCATCTCCAAGATCGTGCCGGAGGAAGACATGCCGTTCATGGAAGACGGTACGCCGGTCGACGTGATCCTCTCTCCGCTCGGCGTGCCGAGCCGGATGAACATCGGCCAGATCCTCGAAACCCACCTCGGTTGGGCCGCCAGCAGGGGGCTCGGCGAGAACGGTGGAGACCCCACCTTCGTCTCGACGCCGGTATTCTCGGGCGCCGAAGTCAGCGACATCGACGAGGCGATCGAGAAGGTAAGGACCAACGGCAGTTCCGGCGTCGGGATGGGCCGGGGCGGCAAGGTGACGCTCTATGACGGGCGCACCGGCGAGCCGTTCGACGGTCGCATCACCGTCGGCTACATGTACATATTGAAGCTCCTCCACCTGGTGGACGACAAAATTCACGCACGGAGCACCGGACCGTACTCGCTGGTTACCCAGCAGCCGCTCGGCGGTAAAGCGCAGTTCGGCGGTCAGAGGTTCGGCGAGATGGAGGTGTGGGCGCTCGAGGCTTACGGCGCGGCGCACACCTTGCAGGAGCTTCTCACTATAAAGAGCGACGACCGGGTTGGTCGCGTTAAGACCTACGAGTCAATCGTCAAGGGCGAGAACATCCCGGACCCGCAGGTTCCGGCGAGCTTCAAGGTTCTGCTCAAAGAGATGCAGTCGCTCGGGCTCTCGGTCAAGCCGGTCTACAACGCGGAGGCCGCCGCCGAGGACCAGGACCGAACCGATTGGGACGAGGCCGCCCGCGCGCTGGGGATCAACCTAAGCCGCGAGGAGCCTACGGGTAACCTGGACGAGTCACCGGACACATTCTCCACGGGGGGTATGTAGATTGCAGCAAGGCGCAGTTCGCGGCAACACCGAGCGCGATATAGACATAAACAAGCTGGACAAAATCTCCATCGGCCTGGCTTCGGCCGAGGAGATCCGGGAGTGGTCCCGGGGTGAAGTAACGAAGCCCGAGACCATTAACTACCGCACCCTCCGTCCCGAGAAGGACGGCCTGTTCTGCGAAAGGATCTTCGGTCCCTCGAAGGACTGGGAGTGTTACTGCGGTAAGTACAAGCGCATCCGCTTCAAGGGCATCATCTGCGAGCGGTGCGGCGTCGAGGTTACGCGGTCGCGGGTGCGGCGGGACCGGATGGGCCACGTCGAGCTTGCGGCTCCCATAGCCCACGTTTGGTTCGTCAAGGGCGTGCCGAGCCGGATGGGCTACCTGCTGGACATCAGTCCGAAGGACCTCGACCGGGTTCTGTACTTCGCAAGCTCCATCGTCACCTGGGTAGACCGGGAGGAGCGGGCCAACAATATAGACGCGCTGCGGACCCAGGTCGAGGACGACATCCGGCAGCTCGAAGAGGACCGGGACGAGGAAATCCTCCAGACCCAGGCCCTCCGCACCAAGCGCGAGAGCGTCATAAAGGGCGAGAGCTCCCCGGACGAGTTCACCGAGGCGTACGCCGACATACCGGAGGACGAGCAAGAAGCGGCCATCCAGAAAGTCTACAAAGAGGCCGACGAGACCGTTGCGGACATCCGGCGTTCCATCGACGAGCAGGTCGAGTTGACCCGCCGCGCCTGGGAAGAGTTCCAGACCCTGGAGCCCCGGCAGATCGTGGACGACGAAGAGTTGTTCCGGGAGATCAAAGACCGCTTCGGCGACGAGTACGGCTACGGCGAGTACTTCCGGGGCGGCATGGGCGCCGAGGCGATCCGGGACCTCATAAAGCAGGTCGACCTCGAAGACGAGGCCGCCGACCTGCGCGACACGATCGAGAACGCCAAGGGCCAGAAGCGCCAGAAGGCCATAAAGCGCCTGAAGGTCGTGGACGCTTTCCGCACCAGCGGCAACGACCCGGCGTGGATGATCGTGGACGCCGTCCCGGTGCTGCCGCCGGACCTCCGGCCGATGGTCCAGCTCGACGGCGGACGCTTTGCCACGAGCGACCTGAACGACCTGTACCGGCGGGTAATAAACCGCAACAACCGCCTGCGGCGCCTGCTCGACCTGGGCGCGCCGGACGTGATCGTGAACAACGAGAAGCGGATGCTGCAGGAGGCCGTGGACGCCCTCTTCGACAACGGGCGTCGTGGCCGGGCCGTTACCGGCGCCGGCAACCGGGCTCTCAAATCGCTCTCCGACATGCTAAAGGGCAAGCAGGGGCGTTTCCGCCAGAACCTGCTCGGTAAGCGCGTCGACTACTCAGGCCGGTCGGTCATCGTCGTGGGGCCGAGCCTCAAGATGCACCAGTGCGGTTTGCCGCGGCTCATGGCGGTCGAGCTCTTCAAGCCGTTCGTGATGAAGGTGCTGGTGGACCGGGCGCTCGCGCCGAACATCCGGAGCGCGAAGCAGATGGTCGAGCGGCTCCGGCCCGAGGTATGGGACGTTTTGGAGGATGTGATCAAGGAGCACCCGGTGCTCTTGAACCGCGCCCCGACGCTTCACCGCCTCGGTATTCAGGCTTTCGAGCCGGTGCTCGTGGAGGGCAAGGCTATCCACGTCCATCCGCTCGTGTGCTCCGCGTTCAACGCGGACTTCGACGGCGACCAGATGGCGGTCCACGTGCCGCTCTCGCCCGAGGCCCAGGCCGAGGCGCGGGTGCTGATGCTCTCGACGCAGAACATACTCCAGCCCTCGAACGGTTTCCCGATCGCGGTCCCGTCGCAGGACATGGTGCTGGGCTTGTACTACATCACCTACGCCGACGAGAACCTCGAAGAGCAAGAGATCAAAGGCCTCATCTCTTCTTACGAAGAGGCCGAGGCCGCTTACAAGGAGGGCACGCTCAAGCTCCACGATAAGGTGATCACCCGCCGCAACGGCGAGCGATTCGAGACCACGCTCGGACGGGTGCTCTTCAACGAGAACGTAGAGCAGACGCTCCGGGATTACCTGGGCGACCTCTACGACCCGTCCTCCTACGCTTACGTCAACGAGACGCTTAGGAAGGGTGAGGTCAAAGACCTCGTCTCCGGTTACGTCTCCAGCTACCCGACCGAGCTCGTGAGCCAGCTTCTGGACACGCTCAAGCGGGTCGGTTTCCACACGGCCACCAAGGCCGGGGTCTCCGTCGGCAAGAACGACATCGTCGTGCCGGAGCAGAAAGAGGAGATCATGGGCCGCTACGAAGGCCTCGTCGCCGAGGTCCAGGACCAGTGGGACCAGGGCTTCATCTCCGACGACGAGCGTCTGGAGCGGGTGATCGGTCTCTGGACCCAGGCCAAGAACGAGGTCGAGCAGGCCATGAAGGACAACCTGTACCGGCTGAACCCGATCTTCATGATGGCCAACTCCGGCGCCCGGGGTAACTACTCCCAGATCACCCAGCTCGCCGGTATGCGGGGCCTTATGACGAACACGAAGGGTGAGATCATCGACGAGCCCGTGAAGTCTAACTTCATGGAGGGTCTCTCGGTGCTCGAATACTTCACCTCGACCCACGGCGCCCGGAAGGGCCAGGCCGACACCGCCCTCAGGACCGCCGACTCGGGTTACCTTACCCGGCGTTTGGTGGACGTTTCCCAGGACGTCGTGGTCGGCGACGAGGATTGCGGAACCACGGACTATCTGGAACTGCCGCTCTACCTCGACGGTGGACGGGGCGACGCGAACGACTCCGTCTCGGCCCGTTTCCTGGCCCGGGATCTCGTACACCCCGAAACGGGTGAGGTCATTGCGGAGGCCGGGACGGACATAACCCCGCAGGTGGCCGATGACTGGCGCGGGCAGCTTCCGCGCGACACGATGGTCTCGGTCAGGTCTCCCGCCAAGTGCGAGAGCCCGCACGGCGTCTGCCAGGCTTGTTACGGAAAGGCGCTCTCTACCTTCCGTCCCGTCGATATTGGAGAGGCCGTCGGCATTATCGCGGCCCAGTCCATCGGTGAGCCGGGTACCCAGCTTACGATGCGGACGTTCCATACCGGCGGTATCGCCGGGGAGGATATCACCACCGGTCTGCCGAGGGTGCAGGAGCTTTTCGAGGCCCGGCATCCCAAGGGCGAGGCGACGATCGCGGAGATCGACGGCCACGTTACTTATGAAGAGGCCGACTCCGAGCGTATGCTAAAGGTGGTCGTCACTTCTCCCGACGGCTCCGAGAGCCGGGCGTACACGGTCGAGCGTCAGCTCCTCCGTGCGGGCATAGTCGAGGGGGCCGAGATAACGGCGAACACCCCGATCACCGACGGCGCGCTCTACCCGCACCTCATCCTGGAGAACGACCTGCGCTTCGATCGGGGCACCACCGAGACCGAGCGTTACTTGGTCGAGGAAGTGCAGCGGGTCTATAAGGCCCAGGGCGTGGATATCCACGACAAGCACATCGAGGTCATCGTGCGGCAGATGCTACGTAAGGTCATCATAGACAACCCGGGCGACACGAACCTGCTCCCCGAGCAGGTCGCCGATAAGTTCAACGTCTGGGCCGAGAACGCGCGGGTCGAGGAGGAGGATGGCCGTCCGGCCACCTACCACACGGTCCTGATGGGCATAACCAAGGCCTCGCTCGCCACCGACAGCTTCCTCTCGGCGGCTTCCTTCCAGGAGACCGCCCGCGTTTTGACCGACGCGGCCATCGAGGGCAAGAAGGACGACCTCGCCGGCCTCAAGGAGAACGTCATTATCGGTAAGCTCATCCCGGCGGCCACCGGCCTGCCGCGCTACCGGCGGCTCACGGCGACCGTCGAAGGCTACGAGACGGGAGAAGTCGACGAGCTTGACATAGCGGCTTCTTAAGCCTAAAATTACGCGTCGCGGCTAAAGACGGTCTACCAATTAGGTGGCATCGTCCGAAAGCTGCGGCGCGTAGTTTTGTTGTAAGCCCTTTTTTCAGAAACAGAGAGGAAGGCGCGGGCATGCCCACGACGAACCAACTCGTGCGTCAAGAGCGCGAGAAACAGACGAAAAAGGCGGCGACGCCGGCACTGCAGGGTTCGCCCCAGCGCCGGGGCGTCTGCACCCGCGTCTCGACCACCACGCCGAAGAAGCCGAACTCGGCGCTGCGGAAGATCGCCCGCGTGCGGCTCACGAACGGTATGGAAGTAACGGCGTACGTGCCGGGCGAAGGGCACAACTTGCAGGAGCACTCCGTGGTGCTGGTGCGTGGCGGCCGGGTCAAGGACCTGCCGGGCGTGCGGTACAAGGTGGTCCGGGGCGCCCTGGATACCCTGGGGGTCAACGACCGCCAGCAGAGCCGTTCCAAGTACGGAACAAAGAAGTCGTAGGAGGACGTTAGATGCCGAGGCGCGCAGCCCCACCAAAGAAAAAGATAATACCGGACCCCATCTACGGGAGCGTTCTGGTGCAGCAGTTGATCAACAAGATCATGCTGGACGGAAAGAAGAGCACGGCGGAGAAAATCGTCTACGATGCCCTCGCCGTGGTCGAGGAGCGGACCGGCTCCAACCCGGTAACCGTTCTGAACACCGCCCTGGAGAACATCCGGCCCCGGCTGGAGGTTCGTAGCCGGCGGGTCGGTGGGGCGACTTACCAGGTTCCCGTCGAGGTCGCGCCGCGGCGGGCCAACACCCTGGCTTTGCGCTGGATGACGGCTTTCGCCCGCTCCCGCCGGGAGAAGACGATGGGCCGCCGGCTGGCCGGAGAGGTTCTGGACGCCAACGACAACATCGGTTCGAGCGTCCGACGTAAAGAAGACACGCACCGGATGGCGGAAGCCAACCGGGCATTCGCACATTACAGGTGGTGATTAGGAGACCATGGCTGTACAAGTAGCTAGAAAAATTCCGCTTCGCCGGGTCCGAAATATCGGGATCATGGCTCATATCGACGCGGGCAAAACGACCACGACCGAGCGCATCCTGCTCTATACGGGCCTGACCCACAAACTGGGTGAGGTCCACGACGGTAACGCCGTTATGGACTGGATGTCTCAGGAGCGGGAGCGGGGTATTACGATCACCAGCGCCGCCACGACCGTTTTCTGGGGCGGCATCGAAGGCTCCTCCAAGAACGGCAAGAGCACCGCGGAAGACATGGTGCATAGCCGCGTCCAGGAACAGCACCGCGTAAACATTATAGACACACCCGGACACGTGGACTTCACGGTAGAGGTCGAGCGGAGCCTCCGGGTACTAGACGGTTCGATCGCTTTGTTCGACTCCGTCGCCGGGGTCGAGCCTCAGAGCGAGACGGTCTGGCGTCAGGCGGATAAGTACGGGGTTCCGCGCATAGCGTTCGTCAACAAGATGGACCGGATCGGCGCGGACTTCTACAAGGCCGTCGCCACGATGGTGGACCGGTTGCAGGCAAACGCGATCCCGGTTCAATTGCCGATCGGGGCCGAGGCTGACCTCAAGGGCATCGTGGACCTCGTGGAGATGAAGGCGATCATCTACAAGGACGATCTCGGCGCCGAGTGGGAAGAGGCGGAGATCCCCGAGGATATGAGGACCCTCGCCGAGGAGTACCGGGAGAAGCTGCTCGAAGCCGTCGCCGACCAGGACGAAGAGCTTATGATGCTTTACCTGGAGGGTGAGGAGATAGACGTGGACGACTTGCGGGCGGCGATCCGCAAGGCGACGCTCAGCATCGAAATGACCCCGGTTTTCTGCGGTTCGGCGTTCAAGAATAAGGGCGTGCAGCCGCTGCTCGACGGTGTTATAGATTACCT
>JBARZM010000183.1:0-6174 GCA_049650095.1 Rubrobacteraceae bacterium
CCCAATAGGTGGTGCGAGTGAAAGATGTGCCATCCTCACCCGTAACCCTCACAGTCACCTCTGTAATATCCTCATCAGAGTCGCTGAGCAGTTCCACCGAGAGTATGTCGTAGACCGTTGGGTTTAGGTCCCAGTAGTACTGATTTTTCTGGAACCATTCTTCCTCTGTAAACATATTTTGGGTCTGTGAATCTAGGTGATCGTAAGTGTAAGCCCAGTCCTCCAGCCCTGCGGCTCTATAGTAGTCTCCAGCAGCCTCTTCCGCCTCGGCCTCTGACCCATCGCCTTCAGGGGAGGAGACCGTCGATTCGGGCAATGGTATCTCCGCCGTGCTATTCGCCTGCGGCGCGACGAGATCAGCGACCAGTAGAGTGAAGTTTGTGGCATCAGGGGCGACTTCAAAGATCGCTGCGCCTTCGGCCGACACCCCCGGCTGCACGGTCTCATAGATCAGGTTTCGGTCGTTTTCTATTTCGTAGGAAGACGTGGCGTCGAAGTCCAGCGAGTACGTATTGCCTTCGCCATCTAGGAGTTCAAAGGGAGGCTCATCTAAATCAGTCGATGTACTCCCACCATAGGTGTAATCGTACTCTACTATCATGAAGTTCCCTTCGAGCGTTTCACCCATGGCGTTGACACCCTGGGCTTGCTCCGCACTTGTGACGGTGACGCTGGACTCTCCCAAGTCACACTCTTGACCGATTTCGCGGGTTATCTCGCTTGTGATTTGGGTAGAAGATTCGCTATCGACGCTCGGCTGCGCCGTCGCTTCGACCGTCCTCTCTACCGTTGAGGCCGCCTCGACCGTTCTTTCAGTAGTCACCACAACCGTTTTCGGCTCAGGCGTAGCACCTTGCTCCGACGTATCGCCGCATCCTGCGGTGAACATGACCACCGTTACCGCTATTATGCTCACTGCTGTCCATCTGCCGCGCAATTCTGTCCCTTCTATAGAAGCGTAAGAGTTTTCCCGCGCCGTTCAACGCGCTCTGGGTGGTCCTTCCTGGTCGCCACGCTGCTCTGTTTGTACGACTATTCGCTCCTCTTCCTTATGCCTGCCAAGAAACGCCAGCAACGCCGCTATGAGAAACAGCGGAGTGGCTATCAAGGCAAACAAGGATATCGAGATCAATATGGCTGCGGACGCCACAAGCATGATCGCTGCTGCGGTGCGAGGTTTGGCCAGGGACAACGCCCCGCCCACCAAGCCAAACAAGGAGAAGAACAGAGCTGACCAACCAAGGCCAACGATAGTCCCATACCCCTCCGCTTCAAACGCGCCGCCCAGCCCGCCTACAGCGAGCGCGAATACGGCACTTACAAGCCCAGCTATACCCGCGATGATGCCCAATACTAGGGCCGCAATACGCATACATTTCCTCCTTCATGTTGCATGTTTACATCTATCAGTTCCTAGATGAGTGTTGCAAGGTTTTCATGCCCACAGCTCCTTGATGCGTCCCTGGGGTCGTCCCAAGAGACTGTTAACGTAGCAGCCATAGGTGTAGGCGCATATCTTCGCCACGATTCTGGTAGCCAACCCAATGAGCGTCTTGGCTAGGGTGCGCTCGATCCCGAAGATTCGCTTGAGGGCAGAGAATGCCACCTCTATCTGCTGGCGGTTGCCACCCTGCTGAGAACGCTTGGTTATCAGGGCGATCCCCGCCTCTGCCAATTCGTCTCCCAACGGCTCGCTGCGGTATGCCAGGTCTCCGAGCAGCTTCCTTGCCGGGTCTTCTCCGAACTCCGCTTCGCCAAGCAACTCGCCAACCAGGTGGATATCAGCAACATTGGCCGCGGTAAGCTCGTAGGAGATGGGAATGCGGTTGGTGGAGCAGATGAGGTGCAGCTTCACCCCGTAAACGCTGAAGGAACCCCACCTAACCCATCCAGCACCCTCAAAACCTACCGATTGCGCCACTTGCCGTGGGTGCAGCACCTCCACGAGCGTGGAGTCTATGATGAGAGTTTCGGGGTCTCCCACCAACTCGGGAAGGATCTTCCGACGCACGGGCTCTAGATAGCGCCTGAGCTTCCTCAGGCGTCGATGGAAGGAAGAAGGATGCACTCCCACCACTCCAGGAAACAGGTGAGTAAAGAACCTCTGAGCATCTCGCAAGAAAGACCGTTCGCTCTCGATGCCCCGAAGTTGCTGGAAGAGTGCGAGGGTAAGGATTTCAGAGTCCGAGAGCTTCTTGAGGGCTGTGTAGCGCTTTCCACTCGGATTGAGCCGCGTGTAGGCGTCGTCTATGAGGCAGAACATCACGGTCAGAGCCTCTTCCAGGGACGGCGGAGTCGGGGTATGCTGGGTGGGAGCCATCCGAAGTTCCTTTCGTCGGGGGTTCGGATGGCTCCTGTTCTACCGTCAATCCACGCAACAGACATCTAGTAGCCCAAGTCCACATAGCCAGCCTCCCCGGAGAAGAAGCCACCTGCAAGCTCCAACACGAACCCCGAGGCGTCGTCTGCCACCGTGAAGATCACCGTGCCTTCTTGTGATACTCCAGGATTTACTTGCTCAAGAAAGAGATCGCGCTCGGGTTCTGTGTAGAATAGCTTATCCGTGTCCGGCTCGTTCTCGCGTTCTTGGGAATCCGTGAGCGTCAGCATCGAGCTATCTAAGGTGATGGACTCGCTTGAGTTGTTGGTGAACTCGTAATCAACTACCACGAAGTTTCCGGTTTCAGACTCTCCGAACTCGTCAGTAAGCTGGGTTGTCTGCTCGGCGTTGGTGACTATCCAGGCTGTCTCTCCCACCGTTAGAGGTTCACCTACCGTTACCGTATTTTCGCCGCCCTCTTCTGCTTGCTGGTCTTGTCCTGCCTGTTCTTGTGCGGAATCATCTTGCACTTCCTCTGAGCTATCAACTGAAGGGTCAGAAAGAAGCACTCCCACGATCCCTATAACAATGAATAGGGCCAAAAAGCCTCCGCAGCCTATACCCGTTATCCTCAACCAGCGCGGCAAATTTCCTCCCTAGTTTACCTGTATGTCTATGATGCGAGTTCCCAGCACGCCGGATAGAACTACCAATTGCGTAGAGAGTCCTCAACCCTTAATATGATCATAACAGAATGCACTTACTCTGCAAACCTCTTATGTATGGTGATCGACGATAAATCAACTTCAGATATCGGGAACCGATCCTACTCTATATAAGTCCGGTACTTCGTTCACCGCCCGCGTAGAAACCGTAGTCTGGGACTTTCCCCTGCCGGTTGTGGACATCCCAACCTAGGAGGCCCATTAGCGGGTCAACAAAGTCTCCGCGGGCCCGTGTCTCGTGGTAGTCGCCGGACTTGTAAGCATCTGTATTGCGGTCGAATCGCTCGACCAGGTTGTGGAGTTCCGCCAGTGCGCCAATTCGTCCCTTTCCGCGAAATAATGCCCACTCCCTTGTATTGTACCGGGATTATCGGCGGGTGCGGCGGCGCGAACGATTACCGGCGCGTATCTTTTTGTAGCGGGCCCAGAAATTCCTCGTACAAGCCCGCCGCTTCTCCGATCAAGCCGGGGGCTCCGTTCCATTGCCGGGCGTGATCCCAGGGCTTCCGTGCGGCACCGCGGCTGAGCGTGGTTTGCTCCTGGATCTCGACCATCGTTTTTTCGAAGAAGTCCCGCGACAGGTGCGGGTTGCTCTCGCGGGCGACGAACGCGCGATCCACGACTATCCGGTAAGACTCCCTGGTAATGTCGGCGTAGTCTTTGACGGCCTCGCGCCCGTTTCGCTCTTCACTAGCGTTCATTGCGGCTCCTTTCCCTAAGAGGAATGATACCGCACTCCCGAAGCAGAGAACGTCCCCGCGGCCGTGACTTTTGTCCTAGGCTTCGACTGCCGTTGCGTGACCCGCGGAGCCTGGATACTATTCATGTACAGGGAAAGCGATATATAGATAGGGTGACTTCGAGATGATAGATAACCCGTACTACACGCCGGACGTACACGGCCCGTACGAGCTGTTCGACCTTGGAGATTTCGAGATCGAAGAGGGTTACACGCTGCGGGATTGCAAGCTCGCCTACGCGACGTTCGGCGAGCTAAACGAGGCGAAGGACAACGCGATCCTGGTAACCACCTGGTATTCGGGGACGCACCAGATCATGCGGGACGTCTATATCGGCCCCGAGCACGCCTTGAACCCCCAGAAATATTTCGTAGTGGTCATAAACCAGCTCGGCAACGGCCTCTCTTCTTCCCCCCACAACACCGAAGGCCCGCACGCGATGGCCCGGTTCCCGCGCGTCAGGATCGGGGACGACGTCCGGGCGCAGGAGCGTCTACTGCGCGAGCAGTTCGGTATCGAGGAACTGGCGCTGGTCGTAGGCGGTTCGATGGGCGCGCAACAGACCTACGAGTGGGCGGTCCGGTTTCCGGAGAAGGTCAAGCGGGCCGCCCCCATAGCCGGGACGGCGAAGAACACCCCGCACGATTTCATCTACACCGAGGCCCTGAACGAAGCCCTCACCTCAGACCCTGCTTTCGAGGGCGGCTGGTACGAGGATTCGGCCGACGTACGGGCCGGGCTGGCGCGGCACGCCAGGATCTGGTCCGTCATGGGCTTCTCGACGGAGTTCTGGAAACAGGAGCAGTGGCGTCCCCTGGGCTTCGCCTCGGCGGACGACTTCCAGATCGGCTTCGTTGACGCCTACTTCGGCGTGATGGACCCGAACGACCTCTTGTGCATGGCCTGGAAGTGGCAGCGCGGAGACGTGGCCCGCCACGCGAACGGAGACCTCTCCGAAGCTCTCGGCCGGGTACGGGCCAAAATGTTCGTCATGCCAATAAACGAGGATATGTTCTTTCCGCCCCGGGACTGCGAGGCGGAGCAGAAGCTCGTCTCCAGTTCAGAACTGCGCGTCATCGAGAGCGACGGCGGGCACCTGTCCCTCTTTGGCTTCGATCCGGCTTTTATGGAGCAGGTGGACCGGCAACTCGGGGAGTTGCTCGACACGCCCGTGTAAACCCGCTCACGCAAATACGCCGGACCTTAACAATCTTTCACGGCTTTGTCGTCGTCATGTAACGTGTGAAGCGTATCATGGCTGGCGAACGCGGCATTGCCGCAGGGGTCGGATGGTTGAGGAGGTCTGGGACGGATGGCCGAGGTCGAGAAAAGGAAAGCTCGCGGTGGTTGGCGGTATGCTTCGGGGGTCGTTTCGCTGGCCCTGGCCGGATTCTCGGGCTTTTGCATCGTTCTACTCGCGGGCTTTTCCTGGGTCTTCGGCGCCGAATCACTCTTCGAGTTGCCGGGCGCCGAAGGTCCGGGCGCCGAAGTCGCGTACTTCCTTCTGACCTCGGCGATGATCCTATCCGCCCTGGCGTCGCTACTGCTGGCCGCGATAGCCCTTCTCAAACCGGGTCGGGGATGGCGCACCGCGGTCGCCGGCTGGACGGTTGGCGTTTCGGTGCTTTTGTTCGCCGGCTCCCAGGCCTTTCTAGGAGATCCTTACGAGACAGAGTCCGGTGAGTTTTCGGGAGGACCCGGCGTGGCCGACGAGATGGGCATTCCCGAGGAAGAGATGATGATGGAAGACATGGGCGCGCCGCCGGGCACCCCGCCGCAGGCGATCCTGACCAGCGACCGCCGGGACTCGGTGGGCCTGGAAGGCACTTTCTGCTGGACCCCTGGTTGGGCTGAGAACTGCGTCGAGGACGCGGGCATTCCGCTTCCGGGGGAGCGGGACGCGCTAGCCGTCAAACAGGACGAGAACCTGCACCTGGTCTTCTCGCTTCGAGGCTGGGAAGGACGGTTCGACGAACGGGACCCGGAGATCGCCGAGGCCGTCGCCTATACCCTGGATCAGGAAACGGATACCCTCCCGATGCCCCCGGAAGACCGCTACCTGGTGCCCGCCGGTTCCAGCCGCAAGTTGACCAAGGAGCCTTTGGTAGTAAAAGGCGGTTCCGGAGAGTGGAAGATAGCCCCCGACGTTCCGACGGGCGAGTACGTGTTTCAGGTGGCCGCCAAGTCGCCCGAGCCCCTGGGGGAAGTGGAAACTTGGAGCCGGGCCACGTACCACTTCCGCGTAAAGGTCTTGCCGGGAGACGGCGGGTGAGCCTGGCGTCCCCGCTACAGCGCGCCCTTGTCTTTTAGCGCGCCCCGCAGATATTCGATAAACTCCTCCGCTTTGCGGTCCGGGGCGGTCGTGACGAGGCTGACGCCGACGTAGAGC
>JBARZM010000184.1:0-3070 GCA_049650095.1 Rubrobacteraceae bacterium
AGGTGGACGAGTTGCGGGCGTTGGTGGATGAGACCACCGCAGCACTCATGATCACCAACCCAAACACCTGCGGCGTCTATGAGCGAAACATCGCCGAGATAGCGGAGGTACTCCACGAAGCCGGCGCGTTCCTCTACATGGACGGCGCCAACATGAACGCCAACCTCGGCCGGATGCGCCCCGCTGACGCCGGCGTAGACATTATGCACTACAACTTGCACAAGACCTTCTCCACCCCCCACGGCGGCGGCGGACCTGGCTCCGGCGCCATCGCCTGCACCGACACGCTGGCCCCTTTCCGTCCCGATCCAGTAGTCGAGAAAGACGGCGACTCCTACACGCTTGCCCGGCCGGAGAAGAGCATCGGGCGCGTGGCGACCTTCCACGGCAACTTCGGGGTGTTGCTCAAGGCGTGGAACTACATCAGGATGCACGGGCCGGAGCTCCGGGACGTGACGGATATGGCCGTATTGAACGCCAACTACGTTCGGGCGAAGCTCCGGGGGACGTATCGCATTCCCTACGACGAGCTCTGCAAGCACGAGGTCGTCGTCCAGCCGCCGAAAGGCAAAAAGGCGTTGGATATCGCCAAGGGTCTGATCGACCACGGCTACCATCCGCCGACGATCTACTTCCCCCTCGTCGTCAAGGACTCCATGCTCATAGAGCCGACCGAATCCGAGTCCAAAGAGACTTTGGACGACTTTATCGGGGCGATGCTGGAGCTGGCCGAGACCGCGCCCGAGGAACTGGAAGCGGCGCCACAGGGCGCCCCGACCAAACGCCTCGACGAAGCCCGCGCCGCCCGCCAACTCAAGGCCCGCTGGTAGCGGTGGCGACCGAAGACCTCCGCCGCACCCCGCTCTACGACGAGCACAAAGCCCTGGGCGCGAAGCTTGTGGACTTCGCCGGCTACGAGATGCCCGTCCAGTACGGCGGCCCGAACGGCGGCATAAAAGCCGAGCACGAAGCCGTCCGCACCCGCGCTGGTCTCTTCGACGTCTCGCACATGGGCGAAGCCGTCTTCCGCGGCCCGGAAGCGGAGAAAGCCGTGCAGCGACTCGTCACCCGCGACGTCTCGCGCCTCGAAGTAGGGCAGGCCGGTTACTGCGCGGTTTGCTACGAAGACGGCGGAACGGTGGACGATGTGATCGTCTACAAACGCCCGGATGACTACCTGATCGTCATAAACGCTTCCAACCGGGAGAAAGACCTCGACCACTTCCGCGAGAACACGCAAGACCTGGACGTGGAACTCACCGACGAATCGGACGACTGGGCTCTCCTCGCGCTCCAGGGGCCGGAAGCCGTCGCAATGTTGCAGAACTTTACTGACGAGGACCTCTCGAAGATAAAGCCTTTCCGTTTCGTCGAAACGGCAGAGGACAAAGTACGGGCTATTATTTCTCGCACCGGCTACACGGGCGAAGACGGCTTTGAGCTTTATCTGGGGACAGAGGATGCTCTCGAAGCCTGGCGAATGTTGACCGATGCTGGCGCCACCCCGGCCGGGCTCGGGGCGCGGGATACGCTGCGACTGGAAGCCGCGATGTGCCTCTACGGTAACGAGCTAGACCCTGACACCACGCCTCTGGAAGCCGGCATCGGGTTCGCCGTCCACCTGGACAAAGACGAAGAGTTCATCGGGCAGAAGGCGTTGCGGGACGAGAAAGAAGAAGGGCTACGTAAGAAGCTCGTGGGCTTCGAGGTCGAGGGACGCGGCATTGCCCGTCACGGTTATCCTGTGGTGTTGGATGGTGAAGAAGTGGGTGAGGTTACCAGCGGTACCCAATCTCCAACGCTAAACAAAGCCATAGGACTTGCGCTCGTCGCGCCGACGGTAGAAGATACGTTCGAGGTAGAGGTACGAGGCCGGTCCGTAGGGGCCCGCATCGTGCCCCGGCCATTCTACAAGCGTTAGCGTTAGGGAGGGGAGCCAGTGAGCACACCAGCAGAGCTTCAGTACACCAAGACCCACGAATGGGTCCGAATGGAAGACGACGTGGCGACCGTGGGGATCACGGAGCACGCCCAGGACGAGCTTGGCGACGTGGTCTTCGTCGAGCTACCTGAGACCGGGAGCAGCTTCGAGGCGGGCGAGGCATTCGGCACGGTAGAGTCCGTAAAGGCCGTCTCGGACCTAAACGCGCCGGTCGGGGGCGAGGTAGTCGAGGTCAATTCAGGCCTCGAAGACAGCCCCGAGAAGATCAACGAAGACCCTTACGGTGAAGGTTGGATCCTCAAGCTCCGCGTCTCGGGCGAGACCGAGCTGCTCTCCGCCAACGAATACGAGAAGGTCGTGGAGGAAGAGTCCTCGTAGCACCTTAAGAACGTCCGTTCTACCGCCGGACCTCCGACAGAGCCTTGGGGCTGTTCTCGATCATCGAGGTCTCGTCGAAGGCGCTCTTGCCGTCGTTGCCGCCACGGGAGCCTTTCGCCGCCTGGACCGTACCCTGTTTTACGAACGCGCCGGTCGCATCGGCGAGCTTCCTGCCTCCGGGAAGGTCTTTGCCGAAAAAGGCCTTCAGCGTGCGCTGGTCTTCTCTCTTCACGGATAGCGCGCCGGCCTGTCGGATGGAGCTATTGTCGGTTTCGGGGAAGTAGACTCTGAGTCCGCCCGTATTCTGGATTACGTCGTCCGTGGTCAAAGGCTCGTCGAATTCGTAGAGTATTCGATCCCCATCGCGCTTCACGGATTTCAGGTCGGGGTTCTTTGTTCTACCGGAGCCGCTTATGGTCGCAGCCTGGTTGATGTTGGAAGGGTTGTCGCTGTTGGCACCCTGCTTACGGGAGGTCACCACTTTGTTGTCTACGTAGCCTCTCGGGAAGTCTTTGGCGTCCAGCTTTCCGGGGAAAGCGACGGTGACTACGGCGTCGCCTTTCTTGTCGCCTTCGGGGTTCACGTCCGCCGCGTCCAACGCGTCGTCGACATTCGCCCGGACGAGGTGAAAACTGGTTCGGTCGCCGCCTTTCAGGTAAGCCTTTTGGTCGAACTCGAAGTCTACGAGGGTTGTCGGCTCTCCCTGAGGAGTGGTGGGACCTTCCCGGAAATCACTGACCGAGAGGAGAT
>JBARZM010000185.1:0-2873 GCA_049650095.1 Rubrobacteraceae bacterium
GAGGAAGTCTTCGAAGGCCCCGCGGCGTAGGGGGTTCTCGAAGAGGATGGGGTCGAAGCGGTTCTCGCGCGTCCGCACCCGGACCAGAGACGGCGGCGCGAACGGGTCGCGTTGAACCTTGTCTATATAAAGGGCGTACTCCTCGAACTCGTAGGAGCCCCGGAGTTCTTTGTAAGCTCCGTAGCCTTTGCGGTCTATGCGGTCGAGCTTGGATTCGAGGTGTTGCAAGTAGTCGGCTCTCTAACGGTAGGTGTCTCTGCGGTGTTCGACTTGAACTACAGTCGCTTCCTTTGACTCGTCATCTGCGTCGTAGGGGTCAAGGTAGTAGCTGGTCCGGATCATCCACCCGTATTCACCGCGTAGCCCGCGGCATCCGGCCGGACGCGAGTGTTCGCCGAGAGCCTGAACCGCTCTCCACGCGACGTTGGGCACTAGAGGTGAAGTCGGACCATTCGCTTCTGCGCCCTCCGACGTACGGTTACGGAGCAAGACATCAGCCGCCAGTTACTTTGCCTCACCCGGTTTCCTTTAATGCCTGATCGAAGGGCACGGACTCTTCTTTACTTCTCTTGAGGGCTGCGCGAGTTTTGTGGTGGGCGAGGATATCCTCCGATTCTTCCAGTTTCTCTAGCAGGCGCTTGTACTCTTCTACGGGCAATACCACGCTTACCAGATTGCCGTTCTCGTCTACCACGTACCGTACGCCCACTGTTCTGCCTCCTTTAGCCGGTAGAGCGGCTTGTCCGGGCGGCCCTCCTCAGGTCTTACGACTTCGATTTTATCCTCGGATTCGAGCCCGTCGAGGGCTTTACGGATCTCCCGTTTGTCCTCGCCCAGTATCCTGTGCCAGTCGGTGGTGGAGTAGAGGACGCCCTGCGGGATGGCGGTGAGGACTTTCAGGATCTTCTCCCGAGTCTCCACTAACCGAGGCCCATCCGCTTCCAGGCGCCCTCCAGGATCGGCTGCGCCGTCTCGCGGGCCCGCCCGGCCCCAGCCTCCAGAAGTTCGTCCAACTCACGGGGGTCATCGAGCAATTCCAACGCCTTTGCCCGGACCGGGGCGAGACCTTCGACGACGACTTCGCCCAGGTCTTTTTTGAAGTCCCCGTAGCGTTTGCCCTCGTACTGGCGCTCGACCTCGGAGACCTTCTGGCCGGTCATGCCGGCGTAGATGCCGAGGAGGTTCGTTATGGCGGGCTTGTCGGGGCTGGCGACGATCTCCGATCCGGAGTCGGTCTTGGCCCGTTTGATCTTCTTCCGCACGACGTCCGGCTCGTCCAGAATAGACACGTAGCTCGATGGCGCGGGCGAGCTCTTGCTCATCTTGGACTCCGGCTCGTCGAGCGCCATTACCCGCGCCCCGACCTCCAGGATCATGGGCTCCGGCACCACGAACGTCTCCCCGTACAGATGGTTGAACCGCCGCGCTAGCGTCCGCGCGAGCTCCAAATGCTGGCGCTGGTCCTCCCCGACCGGTACCAGGTTCGCGTTGTACAGCAGGATATCGGCGGCCATCAGCACGGGATAGTCAAAGAGCCCGGCGCTCGCGCTCTCCGCGCCGCCTTTCTGCGCCTTGTCCTTGAACTGCGTCATCCGCGAGAGCTCCCCGAACCGGGCGACGCAGTTCAAAAGCCACGTCAGCTCCGCGTGCCCCGAGACCCGGCTCTGGCGAAAGACGACCGACTTCTCCGGGTCTATTCCGGAGGCCAGGTAGATCGCCGCGACCTCCCGGACCTTCTGCCGCAACACCTCCGGGTCCTGCGGAACCGTGATCGCGTGCAGGTCCACGATGCAGAAGTAGTTCTCGTACTCCTCCTGTATGGACACCCAGTTTTTCAGGGCCCCCAGGTAATTTCCCACGTGGAGGTTGCCGCTCGGCTGTATGCCGCTAAATACTCGCTGTTTCGTTTCCATGACGCCTATTCTAACGAACGCGCCGCGGTTTGAGCGCGGTTAGCGCTCCAAAGCTCCCCCGATTCGACGCGCCGCCTCCGCCACCATTCCCGCCAGCCGCCCGCCCGGACTCTCACCGAGCCGTGAAACAGGCCCGCTTACGCACACCGCCGCCAGCAACTCCTTTCCGGGACCGAAGACCGGCCCGCTGACGCTCGCCACCCCCGGCTCCCGCTCGGCCACGCTTTCCGCCCAACCTCGGCCGCGAACCTCTTCGAACTCTGCCGCGTCCCTCCCATCCGACCATGCCAGCAGCACCGTACCCCCGGACCCTTGTTCCAACGGCAGCACCGCCCCAACCGGGACCATGTCTCTCAAACCTCCACCGGCACGCTCGACGGCCGCCACACACACCCGCCGATTCCCCTCCCGCACGTACAGCTGCACGCTCTCGCCAGTCTCGTCCCGCAAACTCTCCAGTACCGGCCGCGCAACCTCCACGAGATCCGTGCCCGCCGCAGCTTTCTCTCCCCACCCCAAAAGCCTCAGCCCCAGCCGATACCGGCCATCGTCCCGCGCTACCAGATGGTGCGCCTCCAACGCCGCCAACAACCGGTGCGCCGTAGGACGTGGGATGCCGGTAGCCTCCACCACCCCGGCCAACCCCGTAGGCCCATCCTCCGCCAGCAGGGCCAATATCCCCACCGACTTGTCCAGAACCCCGACCCCGCTCGACACCCCAACCTTGCCTTTCTCCCGCGTTTCATCTACAATGCTCATTATATGAATACCATATCTCACATACTGAGATGAGGCAAGAGAAAGGCACGACGACTGAGTGGGACGCCGTTTCCTACGAGGAGTTGGCGGACCCGATGACGCGTTGGGGCGCGAAGTTTTTGGAGTTCGTACAGTTGGAGGGCGACGAGGCGGTCGTGGACGCGGGTTGTGGGACGGGCCGGGTGACGGAGTTGCTTCTTG
>JBARZM010000186.1:0-7523 GCA_049650095.1 Rubrobacteraceae bacterium
CGTAGAGGCGGCAAAGCCTCTCGACTCCAGGATCTCCTGGAACCGTGGCGCATCCCTGCGACGAGGGTTTGAAACGAGAATCCCGCCTTCAGGGGCGAGCAAATCCGGCACAAGGGCCGCGAGCGCCGGTATGTTTCGCTGCTCGTAGAGTACGTCGGCAGCGAGTATCAGGTCGAACCGGCCGAGACTCACGTCATCAGGCGAATGCCAGTCCAGATGCGCGGTCGCTAGTTCCTCATCCGTGTTGACCCTCGCGTTCTGCCGCGCGAAATCCAGGGCAATCGTGTAGTGGTCCGTCGCCGTTACTTTGGCGCCCAGGTCCAGGGCCACGGCCGAAGGCAATCCCACGCCGCAACCCAACTCTAAAACCCTCTTGCCGGACAAGTCCAGGGTCGAAATCTGCCGGGCCAGGGCTATGGCGCTCGGCCAGATCACCGCCCAGTACGGCAGACGTTCGTCGATCTCGAACTCGGTTTCGTCTATGAGGGCATCAGCCGCGGAGGGATGGAGGATACGGTAGGACTTGCCCGCTACCTCTACTTCGGATTCATCGAGCCCCGTCCGCCCACCGAGGCGGGACTTTAGTTCGTCCAGGGGCAATAGGGTGATTCCGGGGTCGGGCTCTAGGAGCCGACGACGGCCGCTTTGGCGGCCCCGCGAGTCTCGCGCTCGGACTCGGCGAGGTCGGAGATCGTGTAGCGTCCGAAGACGCCTTCGAGCGCTTCGCGGGCCTCGTCCCAAACCTTGCTCGTGACGCAGAGCGGGGCGTCTTTTATGTAACACACGCCGCCGGCGCTGCACCGGGCGGGCCTGACCGCGCCGTCCAGAATCTCCACGATGTCCAGGACCGTGATATCTTCGGGCGGCGTCGAGAAGCAGTATCCACCGTGCGCCCCCCGGCGGCTCTCCAAGATGTCGGCCCGGCGAAGCTCACCGAAGATTTGTTCGAGAAACCGTTCGGGGATGTTCTGGCGCCGGGCTACCTCGGAGACGCCTAGCGTCTCGCCGCAGTCGTTCAGGGCCAACTCGACCAACGCCCGGGCCGCGTATTTGCTTTTCTGTGTGAGCCTCACGAAATACCAATCCTTGCCAGAGGGTCGAAAGTACCCTTAGAGAAGATTGTAGCATAAGTTTGCGGTCCCGAGGGCTGGAAAGTAGGCTACTCGTCGCCTATATCTCGTTCGAGATACTGCTGCATGGCGCTCTCTATCCGTTCTCCGGTCACGAGGAATACGGTACGGCCGCCGATGCTTACGCCGTGGTCCCCGATGCGCTCCAGGTAATGGACCATCAGGGCGGCCCGGGCCCGCCACTCCGGGTCGCCGCCGCCACCCCGGGTGGGGTTGGCGATGAGGTTTATCGCCTCTGAGTAGAGGAGGTCTACTTTGTCATCGGCGGCCTGAAGGTTGCGGGCGCCCTCGGCGTCCCGGGCCTTGAAGATCTCCATCCCCCTATGGAAAAGATTTTTGGCCGTCTTGGACATCTCCAGCAGGGTTTCGGAGAGCTCCTCGTCCTGCTCGCACTCCGAAGTCTCGGTGATGGCCTGACAGATATGTTCCGTGAGCGTGCCCGCCCGAACCAGGTGGTTTGTAAGAGCCTGGACCGTGTAGATCAGGCGCAAATCCCCGGCCACCGGCGCCTGACGGGCCTGGAGGATCATGCACTCCTGGTCTATATCCGCCCCTCGGGCTTTGTAGAGCACGTCCACGCCGACGACCCTCTCGGCGACCGCGGAGTCGTAGGTCTCCATGGCCTCGACCATGAAGGAGAGCGACCGCTCTACGTCGTCGCCCAACTCCAGCACGCCCCCCACGAGGCGGTCGAGCTCTTCTTTGAAGGCGATCCGCGGCATGACCTATCCGAACTGTCCGGTGACGTAGTCTTCGGTCTCTTTCCGCTCGGGGTTGGAGAACATCTTCTCCGTGTCGTCGAACTCCCAGAGCTGGCCCGGCTCGCCCTGGTCCGTAATAAAGAAGAAACCCGTGTAATCCGAGACCCGCGAGGCTTGCTGCATGTTGTGGGTGACGATCACGATGGTGTAGTCCTTTTTGAGCTCGTGCATGGCGTCTTCGATCTTCTGCGTGGAGACCGGGTCGAGCGCGCTCGCGGGCTCGTCGAGCAGTATTACTTCCGGCTCGATGGCGAGCGTGCGCGCGATGCACAACCGCTGCTGTTGCCCACCCGAGAGAGAAGTACCGCCGTCGTGGAGCTTATTCTGCACCTCGCTCCAGAGGGCGGCCTGCTTCAGAGTCCGCTCGACGACATCGTCCAGCTCGCTCTTCTTGCGCCGTCCTTGCAGCTTCAAACCGGCGACTACGTTGTCGTAGATGGACATCGTCGGGAAGGGGTTCGGCTTCTGAAAAACCATCCCGACCTTGCGCCGCACGGCCACCGGGTCAACGTCTTTGGCGATCATATCCTGGCCGTCGAGGAGTAGCTTACCCTCCATCCGGGCGCCACGGATCACCTCGTGCATGCGGTTCAGGCAACGGAGGTAAGTGCTCTTGCCGCACCCGCTAGGCCCTATGAGCGCGGTGATCCTCTTGCGCTCGATACCCATGTTTATAGCGTCGATCGCCTTAAACGAGCCGTAGTAGGCCGAGAGGTTCTCGACGGTCATCGCATTGTCCGGAGCGTGTCCCGCATCCGGAAGATTTTTCTCCTTATTCGGCGCCTGCTCCTTCCCCGTGTCGGACAATCTCTGATCTTCCTCTCTGATCTTCTCTTTATGGTCCACTTATTTTCCAACCTTCCTCTAGGATTCTACAGGTTGTCGCGGACTTACCGGACACTACGTCCCCTAAAAACCAACCGGGCCGTCAGGTTCAGGGCCACGATGATAACGAAGAGTAGTAGCGCGCCGCCCCAGGCATTCTGCAATACCTCGCCGCCGTAAGCGGACTGCTGGTAGACGATCACCGGCAGCGCCGCCATCGGACCTTCCAGAGGATTGAGGTTCATGAAGTTGCTCGTACCGATGGCGAAGAGCAGCGGCGCCGTCTCGCCGGAAGCCCGGGCCATAGCCAGTATTATACCCGTGACGATGCCGCTGAGGGCGGTCGGTACTACCACCCGCAGGATCGTCTTCCACCGGGGTATCCCGAGGGCCAACGAAGCCTCCCGCAGATCCCCCGGAACGAGGCGCACTATCCCCTCCGTCGCCCGGATTATGACCGGCAGAACCAGTATGGCGAGCGCCACCGAACCATAAATCGCCGCAGTGTCACCCGTGGCTACGACAAAAACAGAGTAAGCCAGAATCCCGATGACCACCGAGGGCGCGCCCGTCATTACGTCCGAAACGAAACGGAGTACGCTGCCCAGCCGATTGTCGCCGTATTCGGCGAGGTAGATACCCGAAAGTATCCCGATCGGGATGGCGATCACCCCCGCGCCGCCGACGATGATCGCCGACCCGATTATGGCGTTCCTCACGCCGCCACCATCGCCATAAGTGGACGGCAGGTCCGTAAAGAACTGCAAATCCCAGGCCGGCAAACCCCGGCGCGCGACCTCGAACGTAATAGCCGCCAGCGGGATAAACGCGATCACGGCGCACGC
Source organism: Rubrobacteraceae bacterium (assembly GCA_049650095.1). GTDB lineage: Bacteria > Actinomycetota > Rubrobacteria > Rubrobacterales > Rubrobacteraceae > SIRX01. The sequence goes on from JBARZM010000186.1 coordinate 3,562, forward strand.
ATAGGCCAGTACCGTCATCAACTTGTCGATAAACTTCCTGCGACGATAGTTTCCCGAATTCTGCGGTATTCCGCTCACTGTGAACCTCCAGACTTGGCAACGGTATCACCGGTCAAGAACCTCGCTCCCACGTTCACCAGGAACGTGATGGCGAACAGAATAAGACCGATCTCCAGCAACGAAGAGCGCAACACGTTGCTCGTGCTTGCCCCGAAAAGAGAGGCTATGGCCTGCGCCATCGAGGAACCTTGCTGGAAGAACGAGGTAAACATTACCTGGGCGTTGCCGAGCACGTAAGTCAAGGCGATCGTCTCGCCCATCGCACGCCCGAGACCCAGCAGCACGGCGCCGAGGATGCCGTTTTTCACGTAGGGTAATACCGCGCCGCGGAACATCTCCCACCGCGTGGCGCCGAGCGCCAGCATCGCTTCTCGCTGGGAGTCCGGTACGGCGTTGAGCACGTCGCGCGAGATCGCCGCGACCGTCGGCAGGATCATCACCGAGAGCACCAGGCTGGCCGTAAAGACCGTGGAGATCCTGAAAGTGCCCTCGAAAATAGGCACCCAACCAAACAAGAATTGTATCGGCGGCACGATCCACTCTCGCAGGAAGATGCCAAAAACGAAAAAGCCCCATATCCCGTAGACGATCGAGGGTATGGCCGCGAGTATCTCGACGAAGAATCCGACTACCACGTTGACGCGGGGCGGCGCTATCTCGGCGAGAAATGCCGCGATGCCGATACCAACTATTCCGGCCAGGGTTATCGCGACGAAAGAGGTGACGAGCGTGCCGTAGATAACGGTCAGCGCGCCGAATACCTGATCCCCGTTGCTCCAAGTCGGGTCCCACAGGAAACTTATCCCGAACATCTCGCGGGATATTTCGCTCTGCCGCCACAGCACCACGAAGATCGCTATGATGGCCAGCGGCATGATAAGCGACACGAGCAGCGCGATTATCTGGAAGACTGAGTCTCCGGTGTTGCCCTGGCGGAACCTCTTCAAGAAATCAGATATCCGGCTCACGTAACTCCCCTGGCCGGGACTGTCTTACCGACGTTGGGACGCTTGCTTTTGAAACTGTCTTCGTAAACCATAACCTGCCCCTCCTGCATGCCTCGTACCGCGCCGGCGCCCGGGCCCGACGCGCCACAGTCTATCGTCAACACCGGGAAAGGAGAACCCCTGGGGGCTCCCCTTTCCCGGAACAATTGCTTGGGTAAACCTCAAGACTCTAACGCGCTACTTCGTGTAGCACTTTTCGCCTCCGGACTGCATCTTCTCGATCTGCCCCTGACTCTTCTCGGCGAGACTGTCGGGCAGCGGAACGTAGTTTTGTTCCGGGGCGAACTGCTGGCCGTCGGTGATCATGTAGTTCGCGAGGTTGGCAACGCCCGTGCAAACGGCTTTGTCTTCCATCTCCGTCCGGACCAGCAACCAGGTGATGCTGGTTATCGGGTAGATGTTTTCGCCCTGGGCATCGGGGGTGTACTCCGTGAGCACTACGTCCAGGGTGTCGGGGAGCTGGTCGACCACCGCGTTGATGGCGTTGCTCGCCGTGTCCGTGCTCGGCTTGACGAACGAACCGTCGGCGGTGTTGGCGACGCTGGCGTAGGGCAACCCCTCGCCCTGGCCCTCGGCGTACTCCAGGCCGATGTAGCCGATGGAGTTCTCGGTGTTGGTGATCTGGGCGGTAACACCGTCGTTGCCCTCGCCACCGACGCCGGTCGGCCAGTCGATCTCGTCCGAAGCGCCCGGACCGTTGGACCACGCCTGGCTTATGTCCGTGAGGTACGTCGTAAAGATCTCCGTCGTACCCGAGCCGTCGGAGCGGTGTACGACCGTTATCTCAGAGCCCGGCAACTGCACGTCCGGGTTGAGGTCGGCTATCGCCGGATCGTCCCAGGTCGTGATGTTGCCCAGGAAGATTTCCGAGATGACGTCGCCGGTCAGCTTGAGCTCGGTGTCTCCGCCGAGCTCCGGGATATTGTAGGCGAGCACGACCGCGCCACCGACCGTCGGAACGTGGACCGGGTTTCCTCCGGCGGCATCCTGCTCTTGCTGGTCCATCGGGGCGTCGGAGCCGGCGAAGTCCACGGTGTTGTTGATGAACTCCTCACGGCCGCCACCGGAGCCGATGGGATCGTAGTTCACCTGTACGCCGGTGTCTCCGTTGTAGGCCTGGAACATCTGCTGGTAGACCGGGTCCGGGAACGAAGCGCCGGCGCCTGAGAGACTATCTACCGCCGGTGCTCCACCACCGCCTGTATTCCCGCTGTCATTATTGCCGCCACCACAGGCAGCTATGACAAAGGATAGGGCGGAGAGACTCACCACCATCATCCACAACCGCACACTCTTACTCAAGCTACGCACTCCCTTCGAATCCTTAGGCACGACCGCTGGTTTGCTTTCCAGTGCAGCATCATATGGTATGGGCTGCGTACTTTAGTTTCACTTATGTAAACTCCACGCTAAATCTATGTTAAATGGCTTTGGCGCCGGTGGATCCGGCCGAGAGGTCCACGATCACGGGGTAATGATCGCCCGGGTAGATCGGCGGCTCGGCGTCGCGGATGACCTGACACCGGACCCGGTGCGAAGCCCTGAGCCCGTCCCCGGTCGGGGCGTCGCGCAAGAGGACCCAGTCTATCCTGCGCTCGCTCTCCGGTTTCCGGGGAATGAAGTCTTCGCCCCGAAATTTGTGGAAGGTGCGGGTTGGAGGGTTGTTCGCCAGTAGATGCGCGTCCTCGAAACCGGCCTCGCCGAAGATATCGTGTACCGGGGAACCGGGGTCGGTGTTGAAGTCGCCGGTGACGAACACGGGACCTCGCCCATCGTCCAGCGCGCCCAGCCGGCGAACTATGAGATTCGCGGCTTGTTGGCGGGCCTGGGGGCTTTTGTGATCCAGGTGGGTATTCAGCAACACGAACCCCAAGCCACTCGGAACGAACCGGAAGCGGGCCCAGTTGGCGGAACGGACGTGGGCCGTGTTCCAGGATGCGGAGAATTTTTCCGGCGACGCGCTCAACCAGAAGCCGCCGGTTTCGAGGAGTTTCATGCGCCGCGGGTTCCAGTAGATGGCGTTGTAAGCGTGGGGCTTTCGGTTTTCGTACTCCGGGCCGGTTACGTACTCGTAGCCGGGTAGCTCCTTATCGTAAGTCTCCCGGTTGCCGGCCTGGAGTTCTTGAAAGCAGATCACGTCAGGAAAGTAGCGTTTTATTACCCGCAAGTTCAATCCGGCGCGACGCTCCCAGGAGTTTTCCCCGTCCCCGTGATACGAGCCGCGGATATTGAAGGTCATTACTCTGAAGCTTTCAGGCATCAGGTTTCAGCGGCCAGGTCTTCGGGGCGTCAAGTAGTGTCGCGTTGGCGGTCGTAAGATGGGTCAGCCCCCGCTGAAGCCTTTCTACTCCCACTCGATGGTGCCGGGCGGTTTGCTGGTAATGTCCAGCGCCACGCGGTTCACGCCGGACACCTCGTTGATAATACGGTTGCTGATGCGCTCCAGCAGGTCGTACGGGAGTCGCGCCCAGTCGGCGGTCATGGCGTCGTCGCTGGTGACGGCCCGGATCATGACCGGGTACGCGTAGGTCCTGGCATCCCCCATGACGCCGACGGAGTGTATCGCGGGCAACACCGCGAAGCTCTGCCACAGGTCGCGGTAGAGGCCGGCGTTCCGGATCTCGTCCTGCAAGACGAAGTCCGCCTTGCGGAGTATCTCAAGCCGCTCGGCGGTTACGTCCCCAATAACCCGGATAGCAAGCCCCGGACCGGGAAAAGGTTGACGCCAGACCATCCTTTCGGGCATGCCTAGCTCAGCCGCGACGACCCGCACCTCGTCCTTGAAGAGGTTCCGCAGCGGCTCGACGAGGTCGAAGTCCATTATCTCCGGCAGCCCGCCGACGTTGTGGTGGCTCTTTATCTTGGCGGCGCTGCGGGTGCCGCTCTCTATCACGT
>JBARZM010000187.1:0-2428 GCA_049650095.1 Rubrobacteraceae bacterium
TGATGAGTATGGGCGGGTGGTTCGCCCCGAGCGAGCGACCCTGCGCGGCGTACGCGCCGTAAGCGACCACGGAGGCGGCCATCAACGCGTTGCCGAGGAGCGCGCCGGCGCCTCCGCCGGCGAGGGCCGCGCCGCTAACCAACACCACGCCGGCTATCGCGAGGCTAACCCCCAGGAGCCGGGCGGCCGGAAGCCGCTCCCGCAAGACCAGCATCCCCATCAGCACCACCGCCGCCGGCTGCAGGGCCATGACGAGGGCGGCGCTGCCGGCCGATGTGAGCCCGAGCGCCAGGTTCTGAAGTCCGTACGCGAGGAACACCCCGGTAAACCCAAACAACAAGTAGGTTGGGCGGATCACGAACCGCGCCCGGAACCCCTGGCGGCGCGCCAGGGGAAGCAAGACCGCGAAACCTATGGCGAACCGGGCCGCCGCCACGGTAAAGGGTCCGGCCTCTCCCATAACCTCCTTGGTTGCGACGAAGACGGAGCCCCAGAGCGCCATCGCCAGAAGCAACGCGAAAACCGCCAGCCGCCGCCCGCCACCGGGATGCAGGTGCCCGCCCAGTCGTTTTAGCGGACGTACCAAGTCCTGAATAGGCAAGTCTCCGTTGCGTTCCGTCCGGAACCAGGTGTCTCCCCGGCTACCATCTCCCCAACTCGGGAGGTGACGCCGCTGACCGGTTTCGACGTTGCGGCCGCACCTGCGGCCGCGATGCCCGCGCCGCTCAGACGTTCCCGGCTCCCTAACACCCCGCATAACGGACAGACCGAGATCCATCTCCCGGGTAAAACTTCCTACCCACCCCACCACTCCGAATTTCATCCGACGCACCTCCTCTCGAATACTGGACAACCCAACGGTGTACTGACCTGTATGTTCATTAGTTGCACAATGTAAACAAACAGGTTGGTATACTGGTGTGAACGGTTATACGAGGGGCGGAAGAAATGGAAAAAGACCTGAAAAATCCTACGGGGCCAAGGTATGTAAAGAGTACGGAGGACCTTAGTCCGGCCGCGGAGCGCATTTTGGCGACGGCTTCGCGGTTGTTCTACGAGGAGGGTATTCGGGCGGTTGGCGTGGATGCCATATCCGAGCAGGCGGACGTTTCGAAAGTTACTTTGTACAAGAACTTTGGTTCAAAGGACGAGCTCGTCGCGGCTTATTTGAGGCATAGGGACGGGCGCTGGCGGGCGGTTCTGGCGCGGGATACGGACCGGCGCGCCGATCCCACCGAGCGGTTGCTGGCGGCTTTCGACGCTTACGGGAGCTACCTGTTCGACGAGGAAGGTTACCGGGGATGCGCGTTCATAAACGCGGCGGCGGAGATCACCGACGAGGATCATCCGGCGCGGCCCGTGATCCGGGAGCACAAAGAAGGGACTCGCCGGCACCTGTCCATTCTGGCTGCCCGGGCGGGTTTCAAAGACCCCGAGTCCCTCGCGGAGCGATTGCTTATCTTGCTGGAAGGCGCCTGGGTCACCGCCGTGGTGCGCCGCAGCGCCGAGCCTCTGGAGGCCGCGCGGGAAGTCGCTTTGGGCCTGTTGGACCGGGAGGCGGAAGAGTAACCGGCGCACGAGAATAATATCTACTTTCCGGACCAGGTGGTATAGAATCTCGTAAAGGAGGTCGCGGGGTAGTGTCTGAAACGCTGGAAATCATTCTCTGGGCTCTCGTGGCGGCCCTGGCCTTCGCCGGGGAGCTTCTGACCGTTTCGTTCTTTCTACTGTTCTTCGCCCTCGGCGCGGCCGTAAGTTTGGTAATGGCCCTTTTGGGTGTTGGGTTTGCGGGGCAGTTGATCGGGTTTATCGTGGCTTCGGTGCTTAGCATGGTTGTTCTGAGGCCCGCGCTCTTGAACCGGCTGGCGCTGGCCGGCAGCGAACCTTACGTGGGACCGGGGAAGCTCGAAGGTAGAAGAGCCGTGGTGACAAACCCCATAGAGCCCGGCGAGACCGGGATGGTCAAGGTGGGCAACGGCGAGTTTTGGACCGCCCGGACTCTCTATACAGGTGAGAAGTTAGAGTCAGGGGCGCGGGTGAGGATACTGGACACGGACGGCCTCACGGCGCTCGTCGAGCCCCTGGAAGATAGGGAAGGAGAGTAGGTAATGGAAGGTCTGATCGTTCTCGGAGTCCTTGCTTTTTTGGTGTTTCTCGTGGCGGCGCGGAGCGTCAGGGTTATCCCCCAGAACCGCGTAGGCATCGTGCAGCGCTTCGGGCGGTATCACCGGACCGCCGAAAGCGGGCTCACGTTCGTTGTTCCCGTGATGGACCGCATGTTGCCCAAGACCGACTTGCGGGAGCAGGTCGTTTCGTTCCAGCCGCAGGCGGTTATCACCAACGACAACGTCGGGATGCAGATATCCACCGTCGTCTACTATCAGGTGGTGGACGCGCGGGCTTCGGAGTATGAGGTCGTGAACTTCCA
>JBARZM010000188.1:0-9110 GCA_049650095.1 Rubrobacteraceae bacterium
TGGCTACGGGTACGGCTGGCGTGGGTACTCGTGGGTGAATCGGGGGGGTGAGCAAACGCGCAGCCTCACGCTTGAGGCCGGAAATCTCTTTCTGTAATCCTTCAGAAACCCTTAACAAGAGTCCCTCGCTCGCTCGACTGCAACTGCACCGTAGAGTAAGCACTAAGGGCATGTTTGTCAAGTTGCACATAGCGTAATTTGGTATAGGAGCAATTTTGAGCCGAAAATAACGGCACGAGACACGTGCTACACTGATCCTGTGTAGAAAGGAGAACAAGTGGCGAACCTCACGATAACGGTAGACGAGCAAGTGTTGAAGAAGGCGCGGATGCGGGCTTTGGAGGAGGATACCTCGGTCAACGCGGTGTTGAGAGAGTATCTGGAGGGCTACGCTCACGCCGACGTAGAGCGGCAACAAGCGGTAGAAAGGGTGCTGGCGGCTTCGCGGGAGTCGAGGTCGGGTTCCGGTCCCGGCGGACGTACCTGGAATCGCGAAGACCTGTATGAGGAGAGGCTTGGACGGTACGATCGCAAATGACCCGCTCCTTTTTCGATACCAATGTACTGGTCTATCTTTTCGATAACGATGAGCCTGAAAAGAAAGCCCGCGCCCAGGGAATCTACGAGCGTGAAGCCAGGGCTGGTCGTGCGGTTCTAAGTACCCAAGTGCTGCAAGAGTTCTACGTCAACGTAACCCGCAAACTCTCCCCGCCGCTATCCTCCGAAGTAGCGGAAGAGCGGGTACGCGACTTCTCCAAGCTGTCGTTGGTCAGGGTAGAAGTAGGGATGATCTTATCTGCGATAGTCCGCAGCCGGGAGTACATGCTCTCTTTCTGGGACGCCCTGATCGTTGAATCCGCCCTGAGAGGCGGCGCCGACCGGCTACTGACCGAAGACCTCCAGCATGGACAGGTCATCGAGGGTCTGCGGATAGAGAACCCTTTTCTCTAGAACTATAGCGCGGGTACGGGAGCAGGCGAAACTACTTCTCCGGGCGGCTCGACGCGGGCGCCGCTTAAGTCCACGTCCAGCACCCAGGCTTTCGTGTCTACACGCCGGGCCTCGAACGCGGACTGCATGGCGGCGGAGACGTTGGCGGCGTGTTCTTCCGGGGCAAAGGCGACGACCGTCGGCCCGGAGCCTGAGAGGGATGCCCCGTAGGCGCCGTTTTCGTGGGCGGCGTCTATAACGTCTTCGAGGCCGGGGATGAGGTGCGAGCGGTAAGGTTGGTGCAGCCGGTCTTGCATGGCGACGCGGAGGAGGTGGTATTCGCCGGTGGCAAGGGCGCCGAGCAGGAGGCCGGAGCGTCCCACGTTGAAAACGGCGTCCCGGTGGGGGACCTGTTCGGGGAGGGCCCGGCGGGCGGCGGTCGTGGAGACCTCGAAGTCCGGGACGGCCACGACGGCCTTCAGGTTCTTCGGTTCGAGCCGGACGGCTTTCACGCCTTCGGGGGTGAGGGTGCCTATGACGAGGCCGCCGAGGAGCGCCGGGGCGGCGTTGTCCGGGTGGCCGTCGAGCTCGCAGACGAGGTTTAGAAGGTCCGGGGCGGCCATTGGGCGGCCGAGGAGGTCGTTTGCGGCGACGGCCCCACCGACGAGGGCGGCGGCGCTACCACCGAGGCCGCGGGCGGGGGGGATTTCGTTCTCCTGGACCAGATGGAAGTGGGTGTCCGGTTCACCGACCTCGTCGGCGACGAAGAGCGCGGCCCGGTAGGCGGGATGTTCGGGGCCGGTGGGGATCAGGTCGGAGCCCACGCCGTGGACCTCTACCTTCGGGGCCGGGGCCCGGTCCAGGCTGATCCTCATGCTCAAAGATAACGCGAGCCCAACCGCGTCGTATCCCGGACCGAGGTTCGCCGAGGTGGCCGGGACCCGGACGGAGATCATCGCTAGAGTTCCATTAGCCGCGCCACGGCCCCGAACTCCGCCGGCACGGGCTCCGGCAACTGAACCCGGCTCAAGATAACGTCCGGGTCCTTTAGCCCGTGACCGGTCAGCACGCTGACGACCGTGCCACCAGGCGCCCGGCCCTCGCGCGACAACTTGAGAAGTCCGGCGATACCGGCGGCCGAAGCCGGCTCGCAGAAGACGCCTTCTTCGCTGGCGAGCAGGGACTGGGCGTCCAGGATCTCCTCGTCGGTAACGCTTTCTATCAAGCCCTCGGACTCGTTCATGGCTTTCAGCGCGCCTTCTCTGCTGGCCGGGGCGCCGATCCGGATGGCGCTCGCCACGGTCTCAGGGTTCTCGAAGTCTTCTCCGGTTACGAGGGGCGCGGAGCCTTCGGCCTGGAAGCCGAGCATCCGCGGGGTCTCGTCGGCGTAGCCCGCCTCGCGCCACTCCGTAAAGCCTTTCCAGTAGGCGGTGATGTTGCCGGCGTTGCCTACGGGGAGGGCGAGCGCGTCCGGGGGAGCGCCTAAAACCTCGCAAATCTCGAACGCCGAAGTCTTCTGGCCTTCGATGCGGTCCGGGTTCACGGAGTTCACGAGGGCGACCTGGTCCATCTCACTGGCGGCCCGCTGAGAGAGCTTTAGGGCCGCGTCGAAGTTGCCTTCGATCTGGACTATTTCGGCGCCGTGGGCCAGGACCTGGACGGCTTTGCCCAGGGCGATCTTGCCGACCGGCACCATGACGAAGCACTTCATCCCGGCCCGGGCGGCGTAGGCCGAGGCTGCTGCAGCGGTGTTGCCGGTCGAGGCGCAGATGCAGGCCCGGTTGCCGTCGGCGACGGCCCGGCTCATGGCGACCGTCATTCCCCGGTCCTTGAACGAGGCGGTCGGGTTCATGCCCTCGAACTTCAGGTAGACCTCCGCGCCCACGCGCCCGGAGATTCTCGGGGCGGGGATCAGGGGCGTGTCACCCTCCCCGAGCGTGGCTATAGCATGCTCGGGGATCTCCGGCAGCCACTTCCGGTATCTCTTTATTACGCCCTGGCGGGGCAGCGAAGTCTGTACGCCCAACACGAACCGTGCCTTTCCTTTTTGTCCTGAGAAGAAGGTAGCCTAGCGAACGAACCCGGGGGTTCGAGGCCCGGTAGTTCGCGCGGCGCTGGAGATGACGTGCAAATCGTTCACAATCCAACAAAGCTATCACGCTCGCGGCCCGTGTTTCAAGAGCGGGGGCGCAAAGTCGGAACGCCCGGCAAGCCTTGGCCGGCAGGGCGAAACGAGGAGGCCATCCGCCAGATACAATGGACACCGAAATCTCAACCTACCGATACGCGGCGGCGCGGCGGTACAGGCCTCGCACGGGTCGAGTCGTAGGTAAGGCCAAGATCGCAGCCTGGCAAAGCGAACCAGAGGTGTAAAGATGGCAACCACGCAGGCGATAGGATGAAACAAACTCGCGGCATCCGCGCGCCACGCCTGCCCGGACCGGGAAGAGCCGCGCTTTCGGTGGTTTCTTTATGCTTCGTGCTAACCGTTTTTCTGGGATGCTCGGTCTCTTCCGAGAAGTCTTCCCCAACGAACAGGGGGTCCTCGACGAACCCGGAAGGGCCGGGGACAACGTCTTCGACGAACCCGGAAAAGACTTCGGCGAGGACTTTGGAGCGATGCACTGGTGAAGGTTCCGGATCGGGGCCGGAAGCCGGTCCGTTGGCGCTCGGGACGTTTGTACGGGGCGTAGAGGCCGAGCCTGGCCGGACCATCGACCAATTTACCGTGATGGTCGGTGAAGAACCATCTACGGTACTGCTCTACCAAAACTGGGAGAACGATAGTGCGTTCGATCCGGCCGTGCTCGATGCTGTGGCAGATCGTGGCGCCACCCCGATACTGACCTGGGCTCCCAGGGACCCGGACAGGGGCAAGAACCACCGCAAGTATTCCCTTCAGAAGATAATCAACGGTAGGTACGATGCCTACATACGGGGTTGGGCGCGGGACGCGGCCGCGTGGGATAAGCCCCTATACTTGCGTTTCGCCCACGAGATGAACTCCTCCTTCTATTCCTGGGGAGTCGGCGTCAACGGCAACACCGCCGCCGACTACGTGGCGGCCTGGAGGCACATCCACGACATTTTTGCCCAGGAGGGCGCCGACGAGGTGCGATGGGTATGGTCCCCGCTCGCCGACAATCCTACCAGCAGGGACGAACTGGAACAGATGTATCCCGGGGACGATTACGTAGATTGGCTGGCGCTCGACGGGTACAACTGGGGCACGGAGGGCTTGGTGCTGGCGGAGTGGCGTACCGTCGGGGAAATCTTCGGGGCCTCCTACGATAAGTTGATCACCATCTCCGACAAACCCGTAATGATCGCCGAGGTAGCCTCGGCGGAAGCCGGCGGCAGCAAGGCCAATTGGATCAAGGATGGCTTCTTGGAGGACGTGCCCTCCCGGCTGCCGAACGTGCGGGCGGTCGTGTGGTTTAGCTCGAACAAGCTGATGGACTGGCGGGTGAACTCCTCCCCCGAGTCGCTGGACGCTTATGGCGAGGTGGCGGGCTCTTGTCTCTACCAGGGCAGACTGCCCTGAGTCAGGGCGCCGGTCACCCTACTGCCGGAGCCCCTCTAGCTGGTCCTTCGTCTCCTGGAGTCCGGGGTCCAGCTCCAGAGCCCGCTCGTAATGCCGGATGGCGGCATCTCTTCTTCCGGAAGTCTGGTTTGCGAGGCCGACGTTCGCGTGGAGTTGTCCCGAAAGCGGGGCTTCGCGGAGGGCGCGCTCGAACTGCTGGTCCGCCGCCTCCCCGTCACCGCTCAGGGCCAGGTAGGCGCCGAGTTTGATCCGGTATCCAGGCACGTCCGGGAACATGTCTACCACCTGCCGCTGTACCTCGGCCGCGGCGGCGGGATCTTCGGACATCAGCAGCTCGCCCAGGTCCGTGCGGAGGCCCAGGTTATCTGGAAAGCGATCCACCCCGTTCTCCAACGCCAGGCGCGCCAGGTCCGGCATCCCCGCCGACTCGTAGGCGTTTGAAAGTAGCGGATAAAGAGTAGGTTCTTCCGGGAAGAGCTCTAACGCCGCCTCGTAGTTCGCGGCGGCTTCCTCGTACAATCCCTGCTTCGAGTTCGAGAGCCCCAGGCCCATGTACGCCATAAACTGCTCGTTTGCGTCCCCGCCCAAGGCCGTTGTGTAATAACCGGCCGCCAAATCGAAGTTGCCACTCTCCATCAAGGAGTTGGCCGTTACCGCCAGGGTCTCCACCAGGGCGTCCGGGTTTACGCCGTAGAGTTTATAGCGGTCGCCGGGGTTGTCGAGGGCGGTAAAGCCCGGAAGGTGCCCGAGCTGCGCGTTGAGTGGCGAACTCGCCGGCAAGAGGACGTAGGTTACCCCTTCGCGGCGGAGAAACTGTAGGCCCTGCGCCTTCACCAAAGACGAAGAATAGAAGTTGAATACCCCTTGCTCGGCCCGGTTGCTCGCGGACAGGCCTCTAAGGGTTACCACGTTGGCATCCGCGCTGTAGGCTGGTATGCAACTATTCTCCATGTAAGGCGCCAGCACGGTGCCGGGTTCGGTTATCCCATCTTGCATCCAGCGAAAGACCGGGTCGGAGCAGGAGGCTTGCTCCCGCGGCAACTCCCCCGTTTCGTTTGCCGTACGGACCGCGGCAATGCTCGCGGGAGAAGTCGCGGCCACCAGAACCAATACAACCAGGACCGGCAGAAGAGCGCCCACGTACCGGATAACCCCGACGCCGCTACTCTCTAGCCGGGGTTTCGCGTATTCCAAGACTCTCCAAACCACCCAACCAATAACCAACGGGGCCGCTAGGGAGATGGGCCAGGACAAACGCACCAGCACCCAGGGGCCGACTATCTTCGCCAGCGGCGTGGAGATGGGCGGCACGTAGATCAAAAGCGGCGCAAACACGAGTATCCCGAGTAGTAATTGGGCCGCGAGGTCTCTCTTTAGCCGGAAGACCACGAACGATATACCCAGGGCATAGGCGGCGATCACGGCCGGGTTTAGCAAGAACGAGGGGTGTACTATGTAGGAGTCCCCTCCAAGCACCAGCAGGCGTCTGGACGAGACCCAGGTCTCGATCAGGGCCTCGGCCGTGACGGAGCCGGAGAGCCGGGAGAGTAGGGGACTCCCCGTGGCTAGCAGATACAAGACGGGCGGTACCGAGATGATGGCTATAGCCGCCCCGAGCCCCAGAACGGCTTTCCAGGAACCTCTCTCCCGGAGGTTCGAGATCAGGTGAAAAAACCCAAGCCCGGCCACGCTGATGCCGATCAAGATCAGACCTATAGGATGCACGACGACTACGGACCAGCAAACGACGGCGAAAGCGGCCAGATAAAGGAGCTTCCGGCCCCTCAAGTAGAGTACCGCGAGGCCCAGCGAGACCGGCAGAAAGAGGAACCTCGTAACGTACTTGTCCTCTGTTATGCGCGCCACGAAGTCGTTGCCCGGGCTCAAGAGGGCGGTCGGGAACGTAGCCTGAAGGTCCAAGAGGAAGAGCAAGGCCGTCAGAGAGCCCACCACAAGCGCCGGGCCTTTCCCGAACAGGACCCGCGCCAGCGCGTAGACGGCCAGCAAGGAGAGCACCACGAGCGTGGGGGCCAGGTAGTCGAGCACGAGGTCCACGGGCGCCAGGCCGGAGACGCGGGAGAGGGCCGCCTGTTCCAGCAACCAGCCGTTTATCGTGGTACGGAAAGATATATAAGAGTCCTGCGCCTGACCGCCGAGGATGGGGTTCGAGGACGTGAGCTTGTCGGCGTTCGTGTAATCCCGGACGTAGGCCAGGTAGATCCAACTGTCCCCGTTTGGCTCTTCTTCCATGACCGCCGAAACGTAGGCCAAAGCCCCGGCGAGAACAGCGAAGGGAAGCCAGAGCAGGTCCGTCGCCGTACGAAACGGCGTCACGATACCTGTAGCTTCCGGAAGTTGCCCAAACACGAGCCGGTACAGGGCGAAGCCGAGCGCGATGAGTAGTACGACGCCGCAGAGCAGCAGGTACTCGTCGATACTCCGGTTCAGGAAGAGGAACGGGACGGCCAAGACGCCGAAGATTCCCGCGCTGAATACGAAAGCGACCGGCAACCGCGCCAGGCCAGAGAGACTTTCGTCCGGCGTGCGGCGGGAGAGCAGTAAGCTAAGCAGCAGGCCCGGGACCATGAAAAGCACGAACGCCGCCAAAAATGGCAGTACGGGCGCCGCCGAGAGCCCGCCTCGAAGCGGCAATAGCACGAGCAGAGACACGAGAGCTAGAAGTAGCACCAGGCTCTCGGGGTTTCGGAAACGCCCTAAAGGGCCGGAACTTTTGCGACGCTCTTTACGGTTTGACTCTCGTACATGCTCGCCGTCCGTTAGCTCTTGGGTATCCTCGTCCCCGGGCGAAGGGCTACGCGTCACGGACGCCCATGACCTTCGCTCGCGGTACAGGCTGCGTGCTTCGCGTCACCGGGATAGATACTTTGAAAACCACGCGGCTTAGTATATTTCATGATACAGATAGGAACAGCGCGGAACGTTTCGTTTGTGCCCTAGCGACAGTGGCCTTCGGGGGCGTTCTATGATTGACTAGAGCGATGCTCGGAAACGGCAGAAAAGGGATCATACTAGCCGGAGGTTCCGGCACGCGTCTGTACCCGCTAACCCACGTGGTCAGCAAGCAACTGTTGCCGATCTACGACAAGCCCCTGATCTACTACCCCCTCTCCACCCTCATGCTTGCCGGTATAAGGAACATCCTCGTCATCTCGACCCCCGAAGACCTGCCCCGCTTCGAACAACTCCTATCCGATGGCTCCCAGTGGGGCCTAAACCTGGAGTACGCCGTCCAGCCGGAACCCGAAGGCCTCGCCCAGGCGTTCATCATCGGCCGGGAGTTTGTCGGTAACGCTCCGGTCACGCTGGTGTTGGGTGACAACATCTTCTACGGCCAGGGGTTCAGCCAGACCCTTCAGGAGACCGCCGCCCAGCAGGAAGGCGCCACGGTCTTCGGCTACTACGTGCGGGACCCCGAGCGTTACGGGGTGGTCGAGTTCGACGGGGATGGAAAAGCCCTCAGCATCGAAGAGAAACCCGAAACGCCCCGCTCTCACTACGCTGTTACGGGTCTGTACTTTTACGACAACGAGGTCTTGGATATCGCCGCGAACCTCGAACCGTCGCCGAGGGGCGAGCTCGAGATAACGGATGTCAACATCGAATATCTAGGGCGGGAGCGGTTGCGGGTGGAGATGATGGGCCGGGGGATGGCCTGGCTCGATACCGGGACCCACGAATCGCTCCAGCAGGCGACCAACTTCATCGAGACGATAGAGCAGCGTCAGGGACTGAAGGTGTCGTGCCCGGAGGAAATCTCTTATCGCATGGGCTACATAGACGCCGGGCAGGTAGAGCGGCTGGCGTGGCCGATGAAGAAGAACGGCTACGGGCAGTACTTGATGGAGCTCGTCGAGGAGCAACGGAGCAGCCTGTGGAGGTGATCGAGACAAAGCTACCAGGAGTCCTGCTCGTCGAGCCGAAGGTTTTCGGCGACGAGCGGGGATTTTTTATGGAGACCTGGAACGAGGCCCGCTACAAAGAAGCCGGACTGCCGGTAGCGTTCGTCCAGGACAACCTCTCGTTCTCCGGGCACGGCGTGCTACGCGGCCTTCACTTCCAGAACCCGAACCAGCAGGGCAAGCTCGTCTACGTGTTGCAGGGAGAGGTCTTCGACGTGGCGGTTGACATCCGGGCCGGTTCTCCGAACTTCGGCGAGTGGACCGGGAGCCTGCTCTCGGCGGAGAACAAGCGCCAGCTCTACGTCCCGGAAGGCTTCGCCCACGGCTTCGTCGTCACGGGAGACTCGGCCCTCTTCGTCTACAAATGCACGGACCGGTATAACGGGCAGGCCGAAGGCAGCGTGCTCTGGAACGACCCGGAGATAGGCATAGAGTGGCCTATAGAACAGCCCCTCCTTTCGGAGAAGGACCGGGAGGCCCCGAGACTCTCCGAGATGCCGGAGGAGCGGCTGCCGGCGTACTAGCCTGTTAGTCGGCCGGCTTTTCGGCAACGGAAGCGGCGAGCTTGACGAGCGCCCGCATGCAGAGACCGGCGAGAACCAGGCCGCTGTAGAGGTTTAGCGGGCCGTGGGGGCCGTGCTTCCGGTGGTAAAGAAAGGCGCTTTTGTGGAGCCGCCAGACGGCACTAACTTTGCTGCGGCTGCTCGCGCCGGTGA
>JBARZM010000189.1:0-11673 GCA_049650095.1 Rubrobacteraceae bacterium
AAGATGATGCAGTCTCCGGGTTCTTCATCCAGCTCCCGCTCCCGGATGGCCTAGATCCGCTGGATTTGATCTCCCGGATAGACCCGGCGAAGGACGTGGATGGACTTAGTCCCAATAGCGCCGGACGCCTGGCCGTCGGCCTGCCGAGCCTCCTGCCGTGCACCCCGCACGGCATAATTCAGATGCTCCGCCGTAACGATATCGAACTCTCAGGCAAGAAGGCCGTTATCCTCGGCCGCTCCAACCTCGTCGGCAAACCTCTCGTCCAGTTGTTCTTGAAAGAGAACGCCACCGTCACTGTTTGCCACTCGCGCACCAGGGATTTGCCGGAGGTGGCGCGAGAAGCGGACGTTCTCGTGGCGGCCATCGGTCGCCGGGAGATGGTCGGCGCGGAGTACGTCAAGGACGGCGCGGCCGTCGTGGACGTGGGTATCCACCGTAAAGAGGACGGCGGCCTGACCGGAGACGTGGACTTCGAGGAAGTCGAGCCGAAAGCCGCCTGGATCTCCCCGGTCCCCGGTGGCGTCGGCCCGATGACCCGGGCGATGCTGATGTACAACACGCTCCAGGCTGCCCGCGCGGCCGAAGATGCCGGCACGATATAGGACGTTCGGGCAAGAAAGTATAATCGAGGGCTCTGGCTAGCCCGAAAGACTTGCGGATAGTGGCGTTCGGCGGCGGGACGGGGTTGCCCGTACTGCTCCAGGGTCTCAAAGACCGGGTTGGCGACCTGACGGCCGTAGTCACGGTAGCCGACGATGGGGGATCCAGCGGCAGGCTACGCCAGGAACTGGGCGTCGCGCCGCCGGGCGATGTCAGGAACTGTCTCGTGGTCTTATCCGAGCGGGAGAGCTTGGCCGAGGTCTTCAACTACCGCTTCGGGGCCGGGGACCTTCTGGACCATACCGTCGGCAACATAATAATCGCGGCGCTCGCGGACATGGCCGGTGGTTTCTGCGAAGGAGTGGAGCAGGCCGCACGCTTTCTGAGGATAAAGGGGCGAGTATATCCGGCGGCCACGGAGAGCCTGACGCTCGTGGTCCGGTACGCGGACGGTACTGTTTCGAGGGGCGAGTCCGTGGTCCCGGAGATAGGGAAGAAGGTCTCTTCGGTCTCGGTCGAGCCCGAAGGGGCGGTCGCGCCCCCCGGTGTAACCGAGGCTCTGCGAGAGGCGGATCTGGTCGTTTTGAGCCCCGGCAGCCTGTTTACCAGCACCATACCCTCGCTACTAGGTGGCGGCGTGCGGGACGCCCTGGCGGGTTTTCAGGGAC
This sequence comes from Rubrobacteraceae bacterium, assembly GCA_049650095.1. GTDB lineage: Bacteria > Actinomycetota > Rubrobacteria > Rubrobacterales > Rubrobacteraceae > SIRX01. The sequence goes on from JBARZM010000189.1 coordinate 1,272, forward strand.
CCGTCGTTTACGTGGCGAACGTAATGTCTCAGCCGGGTGAGACGGATGGTTTCTCCGTCTCGGACCATCTCCGGGCCATCATGGACCACGTTGGGCCCGTGCTCACGGACGTTCTGGTGCATGCCGGAGGGTTGCCGGAAGACCTCGTGTCCCGTTACGCGGCCGAGGGCGCTTCGCCGGTTAGTTTCGACCGGGAGAACATCGAGTCTTTGGGCGTGCGGGTCTGGGCTTTGGATCTCCTTTCCGAGGAGCTTGGGTCTGGGGTGAGGCACGATCCCACCCGGTTGGCGGAGGAGGTGTGCCGGACTGTCCTCTTACGCCTCTGAGATACGGCGGCAGCTTGCCTCCGAGGCCTCCTCCGGCTCTCGCCGCACGCGCCGGGCCGAGCTTGCCGGCCTGATCGACGCCTCTGGGACCCCGGACCCCGGTGGCGTGACTTTCCACACCCGGAGCGCCGCCGTCGCCCGCTCCGTAGTCCGTCTCTGGCGCCGGGAGTTCGGCCTGGAGCCCGGGCTCTCCCCGATAGAACCGGACAGCTTTGGACGGCGCCGCTACCTGGTGCGGGTCGAGGGCGCAGACGTCCGCCAGGCCCTCCAGGAGCTACGGGAGATCCGTAACTCGCGGGGCGAAGCCGCCCGTACGTCCTACCTCCGGGGCGCCTTCCAGGGTGCGGGCTCCGTTACCCGCCCGGGCCGCGGCCACCATCTGGAGTTCGTCCACCGGGACGAGGAATTCGTGCGGTTTGTCGCGGAGGTCTCTCGGTTCCCGCTCAAGGTCGTCCGGCGCCGGGGGCGGTGGGTCGCCTACACCAAAAGCGCCGACGGCGTGACGACCCTTCTATCCCAGATGGGGCTGCACGACGCCGTGCTCGAGTACGAGGCCCGGGCCGTGCTCGGCGAGGCGAAGGCCAATGCAAACCGGGTCACCAACTTCGATTCGGCCAACGCCGGGCGCACCGCCCGGGCCGCCTCGCGCCAGCAAGAAGCCTTAGCAAACCTGGACCCGGAGAAGCTCCCCGACGCGCTGCGCGAGATGCTGGAGCTTCGGCTCGAAAACCCGGACGCCTCGCTGGCGGAACTGGCCCGCCTCGGGAACACCAGCCGCAGCGCCGCAAACCACCGCCTGAGAAGGCTGGTATCCCTCGGCGGCGGGGACCTCAAAAAAACTCCCTTAGCATCGTGGACGGTTCCACGGGGCGGCCCATAGAAGATGGTGGCTGTTAAACAGGCCGGTTTTGAGGCACAATAGGTATCTGGAAGCAAATCTAGGAGTAAGACAGACAAAAGAGGAGGAAGCAATGGCTACAAGAGTAGGCGTCAACGGGTTCGGACGGATCGGGATGCTGTTCACCAAGGCCGCCATGCAGCGCGGCGACATCGAGGTGGTGGCGGTAAACGACTTGGTGCCCTTCAGCAGCCTCGTAAACCTGTTCAAGCACGACACGTCCCACGGCGTCTGGGGCGAGGACGTTAGCTTCGAGGACAACATCCTGCGCGTGGGCGACCGGGAGATAAAGACCTTCTCCGAGCGGGACCCCTCGGACATACCCTGGGGCGACGTGGGCGTAGACGTCGTGGTCGAGTCTAGCGGTGTCTTCACCGATGGTGAATCCGCCGGAAAGCACCTGAATGGCGGCGCGAAGAAAGTTGTCATCTCCGCCCCGGCAAAGGGCATCGACGGCACCTTCATCTACGACATAAACCACACCAACTACGATCCCGACAGCCACAACGTGATCTCCAACGGCAGCTGCACCACCAACTGCATCGTCCCGATGGCGAAGGTCCTGATCGAGCAGTTCGGCATGGAGAGCGGTCTCATGACCACCTGCCACGCTTACACCAACGACCAGAGCGTCGTGGACGCGGCCCACAAGGACCCGCGCCGGGCCCGGGCCGCCGCCCAAAACATCATCCCGACCTCCACGGGTGCGGCGAAGCTCGTCGGCCAGATCTTCCCGCAGATGGAGGGCAAGATCGACGGCATGGCGCTCCGCGTTCCCGTCGTCGACGGCTCCATAACCGACCTGACGGCCCAGCTCAGCCAGGAAGTTTCGGCCGACGACATCAACGCCGCGTTCAAGGAAGCCGGCGAGGGCGAGCTCTCGCACATCCTCGAATACTCCGAGGCGCCGCTGGTCTCGAGCGACATAATCGGCAACCCGCACTCGTGCGTCTTCGACTCCGGCTCCACCATGTCGATGGGCAAGACCGTCAAGGTCCTGGGCTGGTACGACAACGAGTGGGGCTACTCCAGCCGCACCTGCGACCTCGTGTCCTACGTCGGGGAGAGCCTTTAAAAGTAATTAGTCCTCAGCCGTTGGCTATCAGCCAATACCGCTAGGTGGTGCAGCCGGGCCTCGAACACACGAAGCCCGGCTGCGTTCCGTAGCGAGAGTCGTCCCGGCTGGTGCTTTCTCGTAGGATCTCAAAGAGTGGGCTACTACCTGTCCAAAAGCTGACGGCCGATTGCCGACGACACCGACCGAAGGGAGGCAAATGAACAAAAAGAGCGTCAGGGATCTCGACCTCCAGGGCAAAAGGGTGCTCGTGCGGGTGGACTTCAACGTGCCGTTGAAAGATGGCGAAGTGACGGACGATACCCGGATAGAGCGGGCGCTGCCGAACATCCGGTACTTGCTCTCCGAGGGGGCGAAGCCGCTTCTCATATCCCACCTCGGCCGTCCCAAGGGCGAACGCAACCCCGATTTCGCGATGGACCCGGTGGCGAAGCGGCTTGGGGAGCTTCTCGGCGAACCGGTAAAGAAACTGAATAGCGCCGTGGGCGACGAAGCCGAAAAAGAGTTGCAAGACTGGGACGGCGAAGGTGTCGTGCTGCTCGAGAATTCCAGGTTTTATCCCGGCGAGACGAAAAACGACGATGAGTTGTCCGAAGGGTTGGCCGCGCTGGCCGATCTCTACGTCAACGACGCTTTCGGGGCGGCCCACCGGGCCCACGCAACGACCGTTGGCGTCGCCGAGCGGTTGCCTTCGGCGGCGGGGCTGCTCATGGAGGCCGAACTAGACTACCTGGACTCTGTACTCGAAGACCCGGAGAGTCCATTCGTGGCTATTCTCGGCGGGGCGAAGGTCTCCGACAAGATCGGGGTTATAGAAAGCCTCCTCGGGGTCGCTGATACCCTGCTTATCGGGGGCGCGATGTGCTTCACGTTCTTCAAAGCCCAGGGCTACGAGGTCGGAAGTTCCCTGGTGGAAGAAGACTACCTCGACGAGGCGAAACGTTTGATGGAGAAAGCCGGGGACAAGCTGGTTCTTCCGGTTGACGTAATTGCCGCCGCGAAGATGGAAGAGGACGCCGAAAAACAAACGGTAGGGGTAGACGAAATCCCCGAGGGTTGGATGGGACTGGACGTCGGCCCTCAAACGGTCGAGTCGTTCCGGGAGCATCTATCGGGCGCGAAGACCGTCTTTTGGAACGGCCCGATGGGCGTTTTTGAGATGGACGCCTTCGCCAAAGGCACCGAGGGCGTGGCCCGGGCCGTCGCCGAGAGCGATGCGACGAGCGTTATCGGCGGTGGGGACTCGGTCGCCGCGGTAAACAAGCTCGGCCTGGAGGGCGAGATGAGCCACATCTCGACCGGCGGCGGGGCTTCACTGGAGTACGTAGAGGGCAAGGAACTGCCGGGCGTGGCGGTACTGCCGGACAAGGAGAGTTAAGCATGGCGCGAAAGCCGATGATGGCGGCGAACTGGAAGATGAATAAGACCGTGCGGGAGGCGCAAGACTACACCGCCGCGCTCTTGCCGCGGGCAGAGGACGCGGAAGGCGTGGACGTGGCCGTCTTCGTGCCGTTTACCTGCCTCGCCGAGGTGGCCCGGATGGCCCAAGATTCCGCCGTCATCTCCGGCGCCCAGAACTTCTACTACGAGGACTCCGGCTCGTTCACCGGGGAGGTCTCGGCGCCGATGTTGCTGGACCTCGGTGTCGGGGCGGTCGTCGTTGGACACTCGGAGCGACGAGAGATCTTTGGTGAGGACGACGAGTTGGTCGCCCGCAAGACCGCCCGGGCCATAGAAGCCGGACTGTTGCCGGTCGTGTGCGTCGGCGAGACCAAAGAAGAACGTGACTCGGATGGTATGTGGGACAAAATCTCCGGACAGATAAAGCGGGTCATGGAAGAACTAAACGAGCCGGGCGGCGATGAAATCGTCTTCGCCTACGAGCCGATCTGGGCCATCGGGACCGGAGATACGGCCACGCCGGAAGACGCCCAGGACGCCGCAGGCCAGATCCGGGGCCTACTCAGGGACCTTCGCGACGACGAATTCGCCGACGGCGTCCGTATCCTCTACGGAGGTTCGATGAAGCCCGGCAACGTGGAGGAGCTCATCGCCCAGGAAGACATAGACGGCGGTTTGGTGGGCGGCGCGAGCCTGGAGGTAGAGTCCTTTATACAACTCATAGACGCGACCCAGAAAGATAGATGGCCCGTTGAAGATTAGCGATGACCTTGGAGGGTATGGTAGAGTACGCGCATGATTTACGTACTTGCATTTATTCATACGCTGCTGTCGGTCGCCTTGATCGGGCTAATACTCCTGCACTCAGGCAAGGGTGGGGGGCTATCGGGCTCGTTCGGCGGCGGTATGGGCAGCACGTTCTCCGGGACGACCGTCATGGAGAAAAACCTGACCCGTCTCACGCTCCTGGTCATAGGACTGTTCGTGATTACCACGGTCTCCCTGATCTTCCTGGGCTAGATCCCCGTGTGGGTCGTTCCGCACGACCGGGCCGGTGCAACCCGTCAACCACGCCATCCGCGTCGAAACCCTGACCTCGGGGACTAGAACGCCCGAAGCTGTTTTTTGAGGATCTGAGTTTTAGGGAATAGGGGAGTGTCAGACATGGGGAAACAGGGCGGCATAGCTTCCGGCAACCGTAGAGGCTCCGTGTGGGCGCGGATGAGCGCCAGTTTTTGGTTTGTACCCTCGATTCTTACGATAGCTGGTTTCCTGCTGTCGTTCGTTACCCAGCCGTTGGATCAACTCCTGCAGGGTACTTTAGACAGGCTGCCGACCGTTGTCTCGGGCGGGGCGTCCGGGGCGAGCATGGTCCTCTCGGCGATTTCGGGGAGCCTTATTACCGTTATTGCCACGGTCTTCTCGCTCACCATCGTTACGCTAACGTTGGCCTCTGGCCAGTACTCGCCCCGGCTGCTTCAAAGCTTCGTGGCAGACCGGGGTTTGCAGGTCGTGCTGGGAACTTACATAGGCACGTTCGTCTACTCCCTGATGGTGCTCAGGCTCGTCTCTGCCTCCGGCGGAGAGGCTTCGAACTTCAACCCCGTGGTCTCGGTTGCCGTGGCGACGATTCTGGCGCTCTTGTGTGTCGCGCTGCTTATCTACTTCATCAGTCACGTTGCAAATATCATTCAATCCGGGGCCATAGTGCTTATGGCCCACGAGGACACGATGGGCCTCGTCGCGAGCCTGGATGATCTGGAAGACTCCGGGGAGACAATAAGGGACCCCGCCGAGAACCCGAGGTGGGCTGAATTGCTCGCCGAAGAGCCCAGCGTCGTAAGGGCGCGCAACAGTGGGTACGTCGTAAGCATGAACCCCGAGGAAATCCTCGAAACCGTGGTTGGCGAAGAAACGAAAGTCGTGGAGATCGTACCGGGCCCAGGACTATTCGTTTCGGCCGGGCTCCCGATATTGAAAATCTGGCCGGCAACGGATGAGAAACTAGTTTCAGACGCCGGACAGCGGGTGAATCGTGCCTTCGTTTTCGACAAGGAACGGAACTTTCAGCAGGACTTGGCCTTCGGGCTCCGCCAACTCTCGGACGTAGCTTTGAAAGGTCTCTCGCCCGGCATCAACGACCCTACGACCGCCATGCAGGCGATGGACCGGATGGAAGCCGTATTCGTGGCCCTGGGCTCCAGGTCTCTGCCGAACCGCGTTCAGCTGTGGGTCATCGACGGGAATGAGGTGCTGGTGAAGGCCGGGTACCAGACGTTCGGCAGTCTCCTGGGTTTGGCCTTCGACCAGGTACGGCGGGCCGCGTTTACCAGTGGGCAAGTCGCCGTTCTGGAGCGGCTTTTGGAGATCCTGGATCACGCTTTGCAGACGAATGCCGTCGACGACCGCCAACAGGTTCTTTGGGATGGAATTTTCGCCATAGCCCGTCAGGCTCCGCGAGAAATATCCGACCCTTACGACACGGCGAACCTCATACTTCGCGCAGTTCAAACCACACGAAACATGACCATGAAGCAGCGCGTAAGATCCGACAAAGACCTCGAAAAACTGGTGGAACTCTCTGAAGATCTACCGGACGAAGGGGAAATCCAGGGGACTGTAAACCTTTTTCATCGTCGGGTCGGCTGACCGGCCCCTACAGGCATTTGTGGCCGGGGGCTGCGAAAGCGTCGAGATAAAAGAATAGGGTTTCGGGGCGAGGGGTAAAGCAGAGAAGTCCGTCAGCTTATAAGCCGCTTTCGCATAAAGCGGATCGGCAACAGGGATAGGGCGAGCGTGAAGATCAGGATCCAGGCTACGTCTATTAGAACGGCCGGAGACGGCCCGGTCGCCAGCTCCCGGCACACGTTCACCGCGTGGTAGAGCGGGGTGAACCAGGCGATCTGGGGCGCGGGCGCCGGGAAATCCCCTATGGGGAAGAAGATGCCGGAGAAGAGGAACAGGGGTGTTACGACGAGGGTGAAGTAGTAGGCGTAGAGGTCTATGCGCTGTATCAGGCTCGTGAAGAGCGTGCCCATAACGCTGAACATGATGCCTATGAGAAGCAGCATCGGCGGTATAAGGATGGCCCAGGGCGAGACGATGAGCGGCTCGTCGAAGATCAGGCCAAGGGCCGTGAGCATGCCGAGAAACCCCGTGCCGTAGAGGGCGGCCCGGGTGCCGGCCCAGAGGTATTCTCCGGCCACGACGTCTTCGGCGTTTACGGGGGTCGTGATGATGGCTTCGTAGATGCGGTCTATTTTTAGCTTGACGAAGGTGTTGAAGGTGCTCTCGAACGAGGCGGCGAACATGGCGTTAGAGGCCAGAAGACCCGGGGCGATGTACTGCACATAGCTCCGGCCCTCGATCCCTCCCTCCTGGATAAACGCCCCAAGTCCCAAGCCCAGCGCCGCCAGGTAGAGCAACGGCTCGAACAAGTTTGGGAACATAATAGTCTTCCAGTATTTGCGGAAGATGGTTACGTTGCGTTGCCAGACGCGGAACGTGCCTCGCGGCGACGGTATACGGAAGCCGGATTTGCTCATTCGATCAGGCTTCTCCCCGTTAGCCGGAGGAAAACGTCTTCGAGGCCAGCCTGCCGCAGAATGGTGTTGTCGATTTCCAGGCCGGAGGACCGGATCTCCGCGAGGATTTCGTCAGCATCCGCCGTGTAGACTAGCAGCGCGTCGCCGGTTCTCTCCGCGGCCTCGGCCCGGCCGTCGAGGAGCCGGGCGAGCCGCTCCAACGTCTCGTTTCGTGCGCGGAACTCTATTACCTGCGGGCTTACGTGCTCTTCTATCATCGTCCGGGGTGAACCAGCGGCGATGATTTCGCCGCCCTCCATGATTATTAGCCGGTCGCAGAGTTGGGCGGCTTCCTCCATGTAGTGTGTCGTGAGGACCAGGGTCTTGCCTTCCCGCGTTAGCTCGCGCAGCCGATCCCACACGAGGTGCCGGGCCTGCGGGTCGAGGCCCGTCGTCGGCTCGTCGAGCACGACTATCTCCGGGTCGTTGATCAGGGCGCGGGCGATGAGCAGGCGGCGCTTCATCCCTCCCGAGAGCTGTTCGACTTGCGCCCCGGACTTCTCTGTTAGCTGTACGAAGTCGAGCAATTCCTCGGCCCGCTGCAAAGCGAGCTTCTTGGGTAGGTCGAAGTACCTCCCGTAGACGAGCAGATTTTCCTTTACCTTCAGGTCATCGTCGAGGTTATTCTCCTGGGGCACGACCCCGATGCGCCGCTTTACCCGGCGTTCTTCGAGCCGCACGTCGAGGCCCGCCACCGTTAGTTCCCCGTCCGTCGGTACGGCGGCGCCGTAGATCATCTTCATGGTCGTAGTCTTGCCGGCGCCGTTCGGCCCGAGAAACCCGAAGCACTCGCCCCGGTGTATCTCGAAGTCCACGCCTTTTACGGCCTCGAAGTCTTCGTAGCTTTTTCTCAAGTCCCGGGCGGCGAGCGTAACCCGCCGGTCTCCCGTTTCTTCCGTTCCATGTGCCGCGGTCTTCAAGGGTTGTCGACTCTACCTCCGATACCGCTCCGACTGATCCCGCGACCCCGGCAAAGCCACTGAGGTTTATCCGCGGACCGAGTCTCAACCAGATGAGCGTCATATAGTTATTGAGATCAGAAAACGATGATATCTCATACCGGGTGGATCAAACAGTAGGAAATTGGAGTAACGTTGGGTACGAAGTGGTCAACAAACAGCACGAGTTTTTCGCAAAACTCAAAAAATATCCGTACACTGCTACCGTTCTGCAAGATCTATTGTTAAACTCTCGACTATGGGAGACAGACCTAATACTCGAATATTCCGCAAGCGGCGCCAACGAATGGGGCTATTCTTACTCGCTTCTCTGGCCGTACTGGTCTTCGGGGGGCTGCTGTTCTTCAGCGTAGATACCGCCGGGCGGGCGAACGCGAGCAGCGCGAACCTGGTGGAGAGGGTCAAGGCTCCGCTCTCCCCGGAAGCGCCGGGCATAGCCGCCGACGTGGCCGCCGAGAAAGCCGCTAAAGAGAAGGCCGCGGCGGAAAAGAAGGCTGCCGAGGAAGCCGCGGCGGATAAAAAAGCCGCTGAGGAGAAGGCTGCGGCGGAGAAGAAAGCCGCCGCGGTTCCTCCGCCCCCAAACGACCCGACCACGTACCTTACGGTCCCTAGTTTGGGTCTGTACAGCAACACGGTCCGAAACGACGATTCACAGTGGGCACTGGACCAGGGGGCGGTCAAACTACCCTCCACCGGCTTTCCGTGGCAGGGCGGGGCCAACACCTACATAGCAGGGCACCGCATCGGCTGGCCCGGCACGGAGAGCGACTACCAGTTCTACAACCTGCCCGCCATGCAGAACGGGGACGCCGTTTACCTGACGGACACGAACGGTACCGTCTACACCTATGAGGTAACCGAAGTCTTCGCCGTGTCCCCCGACGAAACGTGGGTGACAAACCCGATAGCGGGCCGGGACATGGTCACCCTGCAGACTTGTACGGAGACCCCGGACGACTGGTGGACCATAGGTCCCCGGCTCATAGAATCTGGCCCCGATTCCGGACGCTTGATAGTCCAGGCCGACAAGGTCGCTACGGACTACGCCTCCTAGAGCAGCGGAACCGTAGCTGAGACCGGGCGCGGAGACATCCTGGCGCAGCCTGCGTCATGTCGTACGAACCGAGATAAACCTTTATACTGTCAAGTGTACGTTTTTTAACAGAGCAGCAAGGAGGATCAATGGCACTAGTAACGATGCGCCAGCTTCTGGACGAGGCGGCACAGGGCGGCTACGGCGTGGGCGCCTTCAACGTCAACAACCTGGAGCAGGTACAGGCCATAATGGAGGCCGCCCGCGAGACGGGCTCTCCGGTAATAATCCAGGCTTCCAGCGGCGCCCGCAAGTACGCCAACGACCGATTCCTCTACCATCTGATGCTTGCGGCGTCCGAAGTGTACCCCGAGGTCCCCGTGGCTTTGCATCAGGACCACGGCAACTCCCCCGAGACCTGCAAGAGCGCGATAGACCTCGGTTTCACCAGCGTCATGATGGACGGCTCCTTAGAAGCCGACGGCAAGTCTCCGGCGAGCTTCGACTACAACGTGGACGTTACCCGCGAGGTCGTCGAGATGGCCCACGAGCGGGGCGTGACCGTCGAGGGCGAGCTAGGCACCCTTGGCGGCATCGAGGACGGCCACGGTTCAGGAATAGTAAGCCTCACCGACCCGGACCAAGCGGTAGAGTTCGTGGAGAGGACCGGGGTGGACGCGTTGGCGGTCGCCATCGGGACGAGCCACGGGGCGTACAAGTTCACCAAAGAGCCCGACCGGGAAGTGTTGGCGATGCACATCATCGAGGAGATCAACCAGAAGCTCCCGACCACGCACCTGGTCATGCACGGCTCCTCCAGCGTGCCGAAAGAGCTCGTGGACCTCATCAACGAGCATGGTGGTGAGATCCGTCCGACCTGGGGCGTTCCGGTGCACGAGATCCAGGAAGGCGTCAAGCACGGTGTCCGCAAGATCAACGTAGACACCGACCTGCGTCTGGCCTCGACCGGTGCGATCCGCAAAGCCTTCTCCGAAGACCCGAGCGCCTTCGACCCGCGCTTCTACCTCAAGCCCGCCCGTGAAGCGATGCAGGCGGTAGTCAAGGCCCGGATGGAAGCCTTCGGCCAGGCCGGACACGCCGAAGACTACGAGCCCATCACCCTGGA
>JBARZM010000190.1:0-13178 GCA_049650095.1 Rubrobacteraceae bacterium
TCACGATAAGGAAGCTCGACGACCTCCGGGAGCAGGTAGGTCCGCAATACGAGCATCGTCAGCGGCTTTTTCGGACGCCACTTGAACCGGCTCTCGGCGTACTCCGGCGTCCAGATGTGGTGCGGACCCACGGCTTCTAGCGGCCCCGGTTCGGAGACTTCGTAGGCGGCGTGTACTTCGGCGAAAGAATCGAAGTACAGCGGGCCATCGTCCGTCCGGTCCGGTATCTCGTCCATCAAACCCCGGTGTTGGGATTTTAGTAGTTCCGGATGCTGGTGTTCGTAACCGGAGAGCAGCAGAAACCTCGTGGTCGGCACGGCGAACGCCTTCTCCCGGATGCCGCCCTTCCGGACGACGAGCGTCGTGTCGCCCCGTTCCAGGGCCTTTACCGCCACGGCCCATTCCTTGAGTGCGTATTGCAGCGTATCCAAGTCCGCCTCCCGTATAATGAGATTCAACCTACACAAGTAGTCTACACACGAATTATATGACGCCTCCAGGTAGGCTTCGATAGAAGGAGACACACATGGGCGAACACGATACCTCACACGGTACCTCGCACGAGACCCCGCACCGCGTAGAGCGCGACTCGATGGGGGAGGTGCAGGTCCCCCGCGACGCCCTCTTCGGGGCCCAGACCCGGCGCGCCCTCGATAACTTCCCAATAAGCGATATCCGCTTTCCAAGGCGGTTTATACAGGCGCTCGGGGCGATCAAGCTGGAAGCCGCCATGGTCAACAACGAGCTCGATAACCTGGACGGCGAGATCAAAGACGCCATCGTGCGGGCGGCGGAAGAGGTAATCTCCGGGCAGCTCGACAACCAGTTCGTCCTCGACATCTTCCAGACCGGCTCCGGAACCTCGACCAACATGAACGCCAACGAAGTCATCTCCAACCGGGCGATCCAGATACTAGGCGGAGAGCTCGGTTCCAAAGATCCGGTACATCCCAACGACCACGTAAACAAGGGCCAATCGTCGAACGACGTGATCCCGACGGCCATTCACCTCTCGGCCCTGATCTCTATAAAAGAAGACCTTATCCCCGGTCTCGAAACTCTGGAGAACGCACTTTCGGAGAAAGCCCAGGAGTTCGACGCCGTGGTCAAGACCGGCCGCACGCACCTCCAGGACGCCACCCCGATCCGTCTGGGACAGGAGTTCCAGGGCTTCGCCGGCCAGATCGAACGCGGCATCGAACGCGTAAAGGAAGCCCAAAAAGACCTCGCCGAAGTCGCCCTCGGCGGCACGGCGGTCGGCACCGGCGTCAACACCCACCCCGAGTTCGCCCAGCGCGTGTGCGAGAAACTTTCCGAGCGTTTCGGCGTCGAGGTGCGGGAGACGGAGAACCACTTCCAGGCCCAGAGTGCTATGGACGGGTGCGTATTCGCCAGCGGCGCGATGAAGACGGTCGCGGTGAGCATCATGAAGATCTCCAATGACCTCCGCTGGCTCGGGGCCGGCCCACGCGCCAGCCTGGCCGAGATATCTCTCCCCGAAGTCCAGCCCGGATCTTCCATAATGCCCGGCAAAGTAAACCCGGTCATCCCCGAGAGCGCCGCCCAAGTCGCGGCCCAGGTTATCGGCAACGACGCCGCCGTGGCTATCGCCGGGCAGAGCGGCAACTTTCAGCTAAACGTCATGCTCCCGGTCATCGCCCTCAACCTGCTTCAGTCCATCGGCCTGCTCGCCACCACGGCAACGAACCTCGCCGCCCAGTGCGTCACGGGCCTGGAAGCCACCGACCGTGGCCCTGCACTCGTGGAAAACGGCCTCATGCTCGCCACCGCCCTCGCCCCCGAGGTTGGCTACGACAAGGCCACGGAGATCGCCAAACAAGCCTACAAAGAAGACCGCACCATCCGCGAAGTCGCCCGCCAGCAAACGGACCTCTCCGAAGAAGGCTTGGACGAACTGCTCGACGCCAGAAAGATGACGGAGAGATAAGGTTGGAAAATAGAAAACAGAAAACAGGATTGGCCTCGTAGCCTACCGCATGTTATACATCACCTGCATACATTGGAGGTTGTTGTGGAGCGCACACAAATCTACCTAACGGAAGAAGAGCGTCGGGCACTGGCGGCCATAGCGGGCCGGAGTGGGCGTTCTCAGAGTGATTTGATCCGCGAGGCTGTAGATGGTTTTATCGCTCGATACCATGAGGGGAGCAGGAGAGAGTTTCTTCGCGGCGCGCGGGGTATGTGGAAGGATCGTGCGGACCTCCCAGACTTCGGGGCTTTGCGCGAAGAGTTCGACGAAAGAGGCGAAGAAACAACGGGGCGGTAAACCATGGCCGGGCAGTTGCTAATGGACACCGATGTGCTGATCGAGTACCTGCGGGGTCGGGAGAGGGCCGCGGAGTATCTCGAAGACCTGGAGGCGGACCTGAGCATCTCGGTCGTCTCGGTCGCCGAGTTGTTTGCCGGCGTCAAGGGAAACGAAGAGGAGCGCGCTTTGCAACAGTTCCTTTTGGCTTTCTCCGTACTGACCGTTACGGAAACCGTGGCTAGGATGGGTGGTCTGTATCGGCGGGAATACAGTCCAAGCCACGGCACCGGGTTGGCGGACGCCCTAATCGCGGCCACCGCCGAGGAGCAAGGTTTGAGCCTGGTAACTTTCAATCGCCGTCATTTCCCGATGGTCTCGAAAGTCGTGGTGCCCTATGATCGCTAACATGACAGCCTGTGAACCCTTCAGTCGGCAGACGGACCTTACAGGGGAATACTTGGACGAGCTAGCCGAGGCCGGAAAGACCCCGGAGGCGTAAGATCAGGCCAGTTAGACAGCAGTCAGCCTCGGACGACGTGGCACAGTGAGAACCCTACCAGGCCATCTCCGACCTAAGAACGCCGGGCTGGCTGAGCTTAGTCCCGGCGCTCCCGGTGCGAAGGACGCTCCGAAACTAGTGACGTGAGCCAGAGTTTCGGCAAAACCTTGCGTAAACTCCGGCTGTTCGAGCTCGTGGTCGTGGTTTCGTGCCTGCTGGCCTTGGTGGTACTCGGCCCCCTCCGGAGCTTTGTCGTCCCTTTCCCTGCCGTGGCTTTCGCCGGGGCCCTGACGCTGTTCGTGGCCCCGGGGGCGTTGCTGGCGCGGTGGTTCGCCCGGGAACTCTTTCCCGGCCCGGCGCTCGTGCCGGCGGCGCTCGCCCTGGGCCTGGGGGTCTATGGCATACCCGGGATACCGGCGCTTCTTATGCACGCGAGCCTGGAACTCTACCTCGCCGTTTGTGGTGTCGTGCTCGCGCTGTTTCTGGTGGCCGCTGCGATCCTGGCTTGGAGGCCGGAGTCCGATGACAGAGAGCGCGTCGAGGATGCCCCGGGCTCCCGGTGGTACGGGTGGCTTTGGGCGCCTTTCGTGCTGCTTGGAGGGGGATTGGTCTTTTTGACGGGCGTCGAGGTGCCGTGGGTGGACGGTGACACCTGGAACTATCTGGCCTGGGTCCGGGACCACCTGGAGGCCGGGAGACTCGTCGTCTACGACCCGTACTTCGGGGACGAGACCGGGGTTACGCGGGTGTTTATCAACGGGTTTCTTTTGGAGCAGGCGGCGCTCTCCAAGATTTCCGGGATAGACCCCGTTACGCTGGCGCTCCGGTACCTGTCGCCCACGCTGGCGGCCGGTTCGTTGCTCGCGTTCTACGCGCTGGGGCGCCGGCTCTTCGGTTCCGGGCCGGCGCTGTTGGCGGGATCTCTGTACGCACTGTTCTTGCTCGTGAATCTGGGCGGAGAGCCGCCGCTCTTCGGGTTGGAGTTTCTGGGGCGAGTGATCCAGGACAAAGGCGTGGCCCGGTTTTTGTTTTTGCCGGTCGCGCTCAGTTTCGCCGTCGGCTACCTGGAGGAACGAAAGCTCCGGTATCTGCTGCTTTTCGGTTTCATGTGCTGGGCCTCGGTAACGGTACATCCGGCGGGGCTGGCGGTGATCGGGCTGTCAGCGGCCGGGTTTGGACTGCTGCACGTCGCGGTGAACCTCCGGAGACCGGCGTGGCTGTCGGCCTGGACGGGCGCCACGGCCCTCGGCCTGGCGCTCCTCAGCATCCTGGCGGTCCCGGCCGTCTATGTCCTGGTGACGGGGCGGTCGCTCTCCTCCGCGCTGTATTCGGCGGATATCGGGGACTCCGACCCCGTGGTGCTCGCCAACCAGGTGTTCGTGCGCGAAGAGTGGCTGAACATCCTCGTCCTGGACAACGGCTCGTACATTATGCACCCCTCGCTCGTGCTGGATCCGGCTATAGCCGCCGCGTACGTGCTGGGCGTACCGTTTTTGCTGTTGATGCTGTGGCGAAGGCGCGGCCGGCCAACCGGCCGGCCAGCCGATGGGTCAACCGGCGGTTCAATCGCCGCGCAGCTTTTGCTGGGGATGCTCCTCGTGGCGGCCGTCGTGTCTTACGTTCCGCCGGTAGCCACGTTTTTGGGAGACAAGGTGGTGGCGCCTGGCCAATTGCACCGGCTCTCCTGGCCCATCCCCCTGGCGGCCTTTCTGACGCTGGGCTGGATGTTGTGGACGGCGATCCGGTGGGCCGCCGGGAAGCTCGGCCTGGGCGCCTGGGGCGTGCCGCTCGCGGCCCTGATCCTGGTCTCCGCGCTGACGGCCGCCGCCGCGCCCCGGGCAGTCCCCGCGATGACCGAAATTTACGGCTACAAAGACCTCTACCCGCAGGGACCCGGCGCCCGCCTGGACCCCATATTCCGGTGGATGGACCGAAATATAACGGAGCCTACCGTGATCCTGGCGCCGGACACCGACAACATCGCCATCCCGGCCTACGTGCCGGAGGCCACCGTGGTGAGCTTCCGGGGGGACCCGGTGCTGGACAACCTGGAGGACCTCGAAAGGGTCTCGGGCACGGAGATAGAGGTCCCCCAAGGCGCCCTCGACGTGCGGGAGTTCTACGACGCCACGACGCCGGAGAGGCGGCGGGAAATCCTCCGCCGCTACGATGTAGGCTACGTTCTGGTCCCGGCGAACAACCTATTGTGGCAAAGCCTGGCGGAAATGCCGGGCCTGACCCGGCTCGAAACCCCCGGCGGGCGTTACGTGCTCTTCGAAGTGGACCGATCCGCGTTGGACGGCCGATGAACGGGCCAAATCGTTGGGAGACCTCGTGCCGGATGGCCTGATCCCGGCCGTCTCCGCCGCCCTGTTGGTCTGCGTCGCGCCGGGTTGGTTCTGGTCAGCCTTCCTAAGCGGCGAAGACCGGGACCTGGCGTCGCGCTTGACGTTCGCGGTCGCGTTCTCTTTCGCGCTCGTGCCGCCGGTGGCCCTGGTCATCATGTGGCTTTCGGGGACTGGCGTAACCACCCTCGTCGCCGTACTTGCGCCCCTGATCGTGCTGCTCACCGGCCTCGCCGCCCGCCTCCTCTTCGGGACGGCGCCCGCCCCCGGCGACCAAACGGCCACTCTACCGACGCCCCTCAACGCGTTCGCGCTCCTGGTCCTGGCGGCGGCCCTCGGAATCGGGCTCTGGGTTAGCTTCTCGGCCACAGAGGCAGAGTGGCCGGTCCCGGTCATCGCGGCGCTTGTCCTGCTCGCCGGGATACTGGCCGTGGCGTTCGCCTGGTTCGGAGACCATACGCGCCGGTCGTCGGCGGAACCTGCCCGGGCAGGGCGGACGCGCGCCACCGGAGGGATACTCTTCCCGGTCGCGCTAGGCGTGGTTTTCGGGGCGGTGTTGGTGCGGGGTTATGCGGGGCCGGTGCTCTACGATTGGCCGTACTTGCGGGGAGGGGACCAGTACAACCACGCGGTGCAGGCGAACGGGATGCTCGCGGTCGGCAACTTCGACGAGTTCCTGGTGTATCCACCCGGTTTCTCCACGCTCACCGCCGGGGTCTCGCGCCTCGCCGGTCTGGAGCCTCTGGAGCTGTTTCCGCTTCTCGCGCCGGCCCTGATCCTGCTGCCCGCGCTCGCCGGCTACACCCTGGCGAAGGACCTCTGGGGCCGCGAGTGCGGGCTGGTGGCGGCGGCTTTCTCGGGGCTACTGCTGAACGGCACCTGGGCGAACATCGAGGCGGCCCGCTACCCGAACCTCGTCTCCGCCCAGTTCTTGCTGGTTTTGACGGTCGCGGCCCTGGTCCGGATCTACCGCTCACCGGAGCCCCGGTCGGCCCTGACGCTCGCGGCGCTCGGGTCCTCGGTCGTCCTCTACCACTCGGTCGGCAGCTTCTACGCGGCGCTGCTCCTGGCCCCGGTCGCCGGCCTCTTCGTGCCGTACCTGCTCTTGCGGGACCGCAGGCGGGGCGTAGCTTTGCTCCTATCTCTGGCGCTTCTCGGGCTCCTCTCCGTCCTCTACGCCTGGGACACCTACGATCTGGGACAGGCTCTGGGCGGCCTGATCACGGGTTCCGAGACCGGGGCCGCCGGCGAGGCCGTATCCATCGTGGTCGGCACCCAACCGGCCTTTCCCCTGGCGGGCCTGCCGACGAGGGTGGCCCCGGCGGTGTTCTGGCTCGGGTTGTTTGGTTTGTTCTTGCTATTTGGGTCCCGGACCGGGAAGAGCCTGCCGAATTCTCTCTCGCGGATGACGCTATTGTTGTGGGTCCTGGTGCTGTTCGTCGGCAGCCGGACCACCCTGAGCGGCTTTCCCCAGCGTTTCGAGCGGGACCTCGGCATCCCGCTCGCCGTACTCGGCGCGTTCGCGCTAGTCGCCATTGCGAGGTCCCTGCTGGCGTACGTCTCGGTGGGAGACCATCCGAAGAAAATCCCGGTTTTGGTGGCTTCGGTGGCGACGGTACTCGCGCTGGCGTTCGTCGGGGCGCAGGCGTGGTGGGGCGTGGAGCGGGCCGTGGCGCCGGCTCCGGGGGACACGCTAACGCCCGGGTTGGCCGAGGCGGGGGAGTGGCTCCGGGATCACAACACGGGAGGCAAGATCCTTCCCACGCCCTCGTACGGGGAGATCCCGAGCCGGGGGATGCTCGCCCTCGGCGGCTACGACGGCCTGCAAGCCTACCCCGAACGCCGGGTACAGACCCCCCGTTCTCTGCCCCCCGGCGGCATCCAGGAGATAAAAGACGCCCGCCAACTCCTCCTCGACCCTCAGAGCGAAACCGCCCGCGACATTATCCGGAGCCGGGACGTGCGCTACGTGGCGTTATCCAAAAACTACCCGGCCGTGGATCCCCGATCCTTCGAGAGAGGACCGTACCGGAAGGTCTTCGAGAACGAAGCCGTCGTCATCTTCGCAACCCCGGAGGCCGAGACTGCCCGAGGAACGTCCCAAGGCCCTCGAAGCGGTAGTTTAGCCCCGGGCCGCCCCGGGTATTCAAACACGGCGCCCGGCATGGGCGGTTGCAAAAGTAATGAAGGAGTAGGATCTACTTGAGCGCAGTACCCAACATAAACTTGAACGACGGCAACGTCATCCCGCAACTCGGTTTCGGGACGTTCCAGATCGAACCGGAGAACACGGCGGAGGCGGTGAGCCAGGCGTTGGAGATCGGCTACCGGCACATCGACACGGCGGAGATGTACGGCAACGAGGCCGAAGTCGGCGAAGCCATCCGCAACTCCGGCCTGGACCGCGGTGAAATCTTCGTCACCAGCAAGCTCAACAACAGCTTCCACGAGCCCGACGACGCCCGTCAGGCCTTCGACAAAACGCTTTCGGACCTTGGCCTGGATCACGTGGACTTGTTTCTCATTCATTGGCCGCTGCCCACGCGCTATGACGGAGATTACGTCTCCACCTGGAAGGTCATGGAAGAGTTCCACAACGACGGCCGCTCGCGCTCCATCGGCGTGTCGAACTTCCAGCCCGAGCATCTGGACAAGCTGGCCTCCGAGACCGATACGGTGCCGGCGGTAAACCAGATCGAAGTCCACCCATACTTCACCAACGACTCGGTGCGCGCCTACGGCCAGGAGCACGGCATCGTCACCGAGGCGTGGTCCCCCATAGCCCAGGGCGAGGTGCTCGACGACAGTGCCATCAACCAAATCGCCGAAAAAGCCGGCAAGACCGTGGCGCAGGTCGTGCTGCGGTGGCACGTACAGCGGGGCGACATCATATTCCCGAAATCCGTGACGCCCTCCCGGATGGAAGAAAACTTCGATCTCTTTGACTTCGAGCTGGATCAGGGCGACATGGAAGAGATCACCGCACTCGACAAGGGCGAAGACGGACGCACCGGCCCGCACCCCGACAAATTCGATTTCATCCCCGGCTAAACAGCCTCCGAAATCTCCCTACATCGCAGGCGGGGCTCCACGCAACCGGAGCCCCGCCGTTTGTCTACACCGCGCAAGCCCGAGACATGTTGTACTGGATCTACGCCGTAGCCTCGACAAACATCCTCGCGTGGATAGCGCTCTCCCGGAATTTGCTTGGCATCTCGAATACACCTCTTTCCCCGCCTGGATGAAATTGCTCCGCCGCTAACTTCTGCTGGCCGGAGGATTGTCCTTCCTAACCGACGAGCGGTTTACCGCGTAGATGCCGGCGACGATCAGGGCGGTCCCGACCAACAGCGAAGTCGTTAGCCGTTCGTCGAGAAAGATCGCCCCGATTACTATGCCAACGAGCGGCACGAAGAAAACGTAAACCGCGACGCGGCTCGCCTCCCCGGACCGTATCAGGCCGAACCAGATCAACCACGCCAGTGCTATCTCGACGAGTGACACGTAAGAAAGGCTCGCCAAAAGCATGCCCGTGGGGGCCGCCTCCGACCAGGATTCCACGGCGAGGCTAAAAAGCGTCAAAATAGCACCCCCGATCACGAACGGTATCGCCACCGCCCACATGGTCGAAACCCTTGCCTCGTATCGTTTGAAAAGGACCGTGCCCAGCGCCCAGGAAAACGCCGAGCCAACCCCGAACGCCACCCCAACCGCAGGTATGGTCCCGGAGAGGCTTCCCGCGCTCACCGCGACGATCCCCGAGAAACCCAGCATCAGGCCGAAGACCTTGGCGACCGAGAGCGACTCGTCGAGGATCGCCCAGGCCAGTAGCCCGACGAGCATCGGCTGCAGGTACTCCAACACCGCCGCGGTCCCCGAAGGAAGGTACAGAATAGCCAGAGTCTGAAACCCGAAGAAGAAGACCACGTTGAACACCGCGAGCAACAGAAAGATCCGCCAGTCGCGCTTCAGATGCGGGCTTCCGCCCCAAACAACCGCCACGAGCATAATTGCGAGGCCGCCTATCAAGGTACGCAAACCGGCGAAGAGCATGGGTGGTGAGTACTCCAAACCGACCTTCACGACCGAGAAAGCGGACCCCCAAAACACTACCAGCAAAGCGAAAGCCAGCACGACGTAACGGCGCCTGCCGAAAAGCTGCAAAGTTTACCTTTCCTGCGTCGGGTTACTCGCCGGATTCCCGGACGGATCTCCGGAGGTCCGTGCAAGCGCGGCCGCGGAAGCGGTAAGGAACGCGAGCACGCCCGCCACCAGAAACGCCGCCGCGAGGCCGGAGTGGCCGGCAAGCGCCCCGAGAGCCACCGGCCCCACGATGCTCCCGACGCCTACGAACAACAGGGCGACGCTGAAGCCGGTCGAGGGACGTTCGGGGAAGAGCAGCGAGCTCCACACCGACAGGAGGGCGCTCGTGCACATCACGCCCGCGCCCAGGAAGGCGGCGGAGGCCCCAACGGCCGCCCAGGATGCCGGGGCGAACCCCAGAAAGAGGCCCACGAACCCCAGAGAGACAAAGCACGCCGCCAGGGTGGGGCGGAGCCCGAAGCGTTCGATCGCGTCGCCGGTCAGGAGGCCGACGAAGCCGACGGCCCCCAACGCCACGTAAAAGACGGGTCCCACCTCCTCTGGCAGAACCCCCGAGCGGGAGATCAGGTCAACCGCGAACGACCAGTAGAAGCCGGTCACCACGCCGAAGGAGGACGCCACGACGAACAGCACCACCGAGCCCGGCCGCAGCAACCATCCCGGACCAGCCTTTTGCCCCGGGGCGCCCGACCCGGACCTCTGGACCCCGGTCGGCAAGGCCCTCGCGTTCCACACCGTGACCACCAGGGCGGTCGCGGCGAAGCCGAGCCAGGCGGCCCGCCACGACAAGCCCCAGATGCCCACCGCCAGCGCGATGAAACCGGCCACCGCGAGGCCGAAGGCGGTACCGGTGCTGATGGCCGACAGCACCCGGCCCCGCGACTTCGGCGGAACCCCGCGCTCCACGGCGTCGTTGTACGGAGACCAGGACCAGCCCGCGTAGCTGGCCGCCAATACCAGTCCCGTTGCGAGCACGAGGACGTTGGATGCGAGGGCGACGAGGAGCATCCCGATGGTGGCCAAGAGACCGCCGACCGTCAAGAACAAACGCGGACCGAACCGGGAGGCGAACATCCCCACGAGCGAGAGCGCGACCAGGTAACCTCCATAGGACCCGCCGGCGATAACGCCCGACATCTCGGTGGAGAGCCCGAACTCCCGGCGAAAGTCCGGCAAAAACAGCCCGAAACCGTTGCGCGCCGGCCCGAACGCCACCGCGATGGCGAAGAACCCGGCCAGCCCCAGCCGCCACGTCCCCGCCGGAGCGCCGTACCGTGCGTGCCCCTCCTTCACCCGTCCTTGGCCCGGTCCCGAATACCCATCTCCACCAAGTCAGCGCACAAATTGCGAGAGCGGTCGAGCACCCCCGCATCGCCCTCCAGGGCGCCTATGACGTATGCGCCTTCCAACACGACGAACAGACGGTCGGCCAGCGTTTCTGGAGCCTCCGCACCGGCCTCGGCGGCGAGTTCCCGAAGCCGCCCTCGTATCCCGGCCTTGTGACTCCGGATCACCCGCCGCGCTGGGTGGTCAGAATCAGGAAACTCCGCGGCGCAGTTGACGAAGGCGCAACCCCGTATCTCACGGTTCGTGAGATACTCCCGGTAGGCATCACAAACGGCCAAGAGCTTCTCGCGCGGATCCTCGTAACCCGAAAGCTTCTCCTCCAGAAACTCTTGCCAGCGCCGGTCGCTATCTTCCAGGTACGCGGTTACGAGATCATCCTTAGAAGAAAAGTGGGCGTAGAGCGTCATCTTCGTCACCCCGGCCCTCTCGGCCACCGCGCTGACCCCGGTAGCGCAGATGCCACCCCCGTAGAAAAGCTCCTGGGCGGCAGCCAGCAACCTCCGACGCGTCTTTTCCTTATCCCTCGTCTGCGTTACTTTCTCGGACATAGATTAATTATACTTACCGGTATATATAAACACAAGGGAGTTCCACGGTTCGTCCTGCGAGCCTGGCGACTTTTGGAGGGTGGAAACATGTTTGTGCAGAGAATTATGCTTATCGAGGGGTCGGGCAGATGCTTCTGGATGGCGGATGTGCTTTACTACCGGAATCTTGATGAGAGCCTGGCGTGGCTGCCGGGCGGCCCGCGCAACTCGATAGGGAACGGAGCATTCTCATGAGCGATACCAGGCCATCCGGGGAGCAACAGCCCGCAGAGGCGAACATGGAGGCTCGCACCCGGATCAACCCGGTCGTCTTCTACGGTTCATCGGCGGCGATCCTGGCGATCGCGCTGTGGGCCATCATCAGCCCGGAGGGGGCCAGCTCGGCGCTCGGGGTGTTGGTTGGTGCGATCTCGAACTGGTTCGGCTGGTTCTACATCCTGATCGCAACGGTTTTCCTGGTCTTTATTCTCTTCCTGGCACTCTCCCGGTACGGGAAGATAAAGCTGGGGCCAGAGCACTCCGAACCGGAGTTCAGCACGTTTTCCTGGGCGGCGATGCTCTTCGCCGCCGGCATCGGCACGGACATTATGTTCTTCGCGGTGGCCGAACCCGTTACCCAGTACCTCGCCCCGCCAACCGGAGAGGGCGAGACGCTGAACGCCGCCCGGGAGGCTACCGTATGGACGCTCTTCCACTACGGCATTACCGGCTGGGGGATGTACGCTTTGATGGGGATATCCCTGGCATATTTCGCCTACCGGATGAACCTGCCGCTTAGCATCCGGTCGGCGCTGTACCCCATCTTCGGCAACCGCATCTTCGGGCCGCTCGGCCATGGCGTAGACCTCGCCGCCGTGCTCGGCACGATCTTTGGCATCGCAACCTCGCTCGGTATTGGCGTGGTCTTTTTGAACTCCGGGCTGAACCTCCTCTTCGGCTTCCAGCAAGGTTTACCCGTTCAAGTCGGGCTCATCGTGCTCGCCGTCGTCATCGCGACGATCTCCGCGGTTACCGGGGTCGAGAAGGGCATCCGGCGGCTCTCGGAGCTTAACGTCTGGCTTACGGTGGGGCTGGCCGGTTTCGTGCTGGTTACCGGCCCGACCATCTTTTTGCTGAACGCGTTCGTGCTGAATATCGGGGACTACGTGAGCAACTTCGCGGGCCTCACGATGCAGACGTTCGCCTTCGACCGGCCGACGGAGTGGCTCGGCTTCTGGACGCTCTTTTTCTGGGCGTGGTGGATCGCCTGGGCCTCCTTTGTCGGGTTGTTTTTGGCCCGCATCTCACGCGGACGCACCATCCGGCAGTTCGTCGCCGGGACGATGACGATACCGCTTCTGTACGTCTTGATGTGGGTCTCTATCTTCGGCAACAGCGCGATCCGGCTGGTCCGTAACGGAAACGAGCAGTTCGGCCAGACTGCGATGAACCAGCCGGAGCAGGGCTTTTACACCCTGCTTCAGCAGTTTCCCTTCTTCCCGGTCATCGCGTTTGTCGCCATACTCTGCGGCCTGTTGTTCTACGTAACCTCCGCTGACTCCGGCGCGCTGGTGATGGGCAACCTCACCTCGTACCGCAAGACGCCCCGGGACGACGCCTCTAATCCGGTCCGGATCTTCTGGGCCATCGCCACCGGCCTGCTCACCATAGCGATGCTTCTGGTCGGCGGTATAGGGGCGCTCCAGAGCGCCACCATAGTTATGGGTCTGCCGTTCGGGTTCGTGATGGTCCTGATCATGTTCGGACTCTATAAAGCCCTGCGCGTGGAAGCCTACCGCGAAGACAGCCGGCGCTACAGCCTCCCCGCCCGCCTCTCCGGCCGCAGCGCCAGCCCAAACGGAGACCGGTCGGCCGAGCTGTCCTGGCGCCAACGCCTGAGCCGCAGCATGAGCTTCCCGAGCTACGAAAAAACCACCGACTTCCTCTCCGAAGTCGCAACGCCCGCCCTGACAGAAGTCGCCGCAGAGCTCCGCGAGCACGGCATAGAGACCGAGGTACAAGAGGGCAAGAGCGAAGCGAACCACCACTACGTAGAACTCGTGGCCGACGTAGACGACGAGTCCCCG
>JBARZM010000191.1:0-6577 GCA_049650095.1 Rubrobacteraceae bacterium
CCGCCACGAAGAGGTTGCCCGCCTTGACGGCATACCCCGGAATACGTACGTACTCGGCGAGGCCCCCGTCCACGATGTTGCCCATGATCTTCTTGTTCAGGCACAAGTTCTCCAGGCCGCGTTTGCAGTAGAAGCAGTGGAGGCACGCCATCGCCGGGGCCATCACCACCGGGGCCCCGACCTCGTAACCCTCGACCTTGTTCCCGACTTCGGCTACGTGGCCGGCCAGTTCGTGGCCGAGGACCACGGGCTGGGCTATTCCACGGGTCTTCTCGCCGCGCAGGATACGCACGTCGGTGCCGCAAACGGTGTTCGCCCCGACCTTCACGAGGACTTCGTCCGGGGAGATCTCCGGCGTTTCGACCTCCGCGACCTCCAACTCACCCGGCCCGCGAAATACGGCGGCTAACATTTCGTCCTCCTTCGCTAATTCGCTAGACTCCGTGGAACTTCCCGCTTCCCGAGGCTACCCTGTGCGAGACCAGACGGGTTCTAGCGCGTTCACGAGCCCCATGTACGTCTCGTAAGCTTCGGCGTAGCGTTTACTGTTCCTCGCGTCGGGCTCGTGGGTACGGAACGCGCGGATGACACTATCCGTGGCGTCGTTGATGGAGTTGTAGACCCCGATCCCGACCCCGGCGCATATTGCCGCGCCCAGGGCGCCTGTCTCCCCGGCGCCGGTGACTTCGACGGTCTCGTCCAGGGCGTCGGCGAACATCTGGGACCAGACGTGGCTGCTGGAACCTCCACCCGTTAGTCGGATGCGTTTTACGTCGAAGGCGTCGCGGAGGATGTCCACGTGGGTCTTGTGGTTGAAGACGGTGCCTTCCAGGAGGGCGCGTAGCAGGTGGCCGCGGGTGTGCCAGCCGCGCAGGCCGAAGAATCCCCCGGTCGCGTCGTCGCCGTGCGGTGAGGAGTAGAGGAATGGATGGTAGAAGACGCGCGGCTCCTCGTTCATAACTCCTTCGACTTCCCGGTTCACGAACGCGAAGGGCGAGGCCCCGATCTCTTTGGAGTACTTCACTTCCATCGGGCACAGGCGTTGGACGAACCATTCCAGGTTCGTGGCGCTCGTCGGGGAGGCGGACATATTTAGGTACAACCCCGGCTCGACGAAGTTGCGGCAGGCCGCGCCCTCGACAAAGGTCGGCTCGTCGTTGACGACTTCGTTTATGGACCAGGTACCGGCGATCATGGTCAGGTCGCCGGGGCTTACGCAGCCGCTACCCACGGATGCGCAGTCGACGTCGTGCGCCCCGCTGACTACCGGCGTACCCGGCTTGAGTCCCGTGAGCCAGGCGGCTTCTTGCGTTACCTCGCCGACGATCTCGGTGCAGCCAACTATGGGGGGCAGCATCTCGCGGACTTCTTCGAGGCCGTAGATGGAGAATGCTTCCTCGCCGTAGTCCTGGGTCCTTACGTCGGTAAAGCCGCTACTCGCCTCGGAGGGATCTGTGGCGAACTCACCGGTGAGCTTGAAGCGGATCCAATCCTTCACGTAAACGGCCCATTGCGTCTTCTCCAATACTTCCGGCTGGTTCTCCTTGAACCACGCTAGAAGTACCGGCGGCAGCGCCGCGAAAGGCCGCTGGCCGTTGAACTCCAGGGCCTTATCGCTGACGCCCGACTCGTCCCAGCGCGCGAGCAGCTTGTGGGCCCGCGAGTCCATCGACTGGATGCCGGCGCGCACCGGCTCTCCGTTCTCGTCCACCAAGTAGATGCCGTCCCCGTGGCCCGACATGCCGACGGCGGATATCTCCGTGCCGTCTATCTTCGCGGCCAAAATAGCCTCACGCACCGCCGTCTGGGTGTTCTCCCAAACAGTATGCATGTCTTGCTCGACCCAGCGCGGTTGCGGGTTTATCTGCGTGTTGTTGACGCTGCCTACGCCGCGCTCGTAACCTTCTTCGTCGAACACGACCGCCTTTGTGCTGGTGTTGCCGCTATCTATTCCGAGCAGGTATGGACTCACGACTTCTCCAACTCCTCCGCGTTGACCGTATTCTCGCAGCGTCCGGTATCCGCGTACTCCTTTATGGCTTCGGCGACCATCCTTACCGAGTTTTCCCAGGTGCTCGTCGTGCTGCCGGCGAGGTGGGGGGTTAGGGTTACGTTCGGGAGATCCAACCACGGACTGCCCTCGCCGAGCGGCTCATCGTCGTGGACGTCCAGGGCCGCCCCGGCGATACGGCCCTCCTTCAACACTTCGTACAGGTCGTCGTAGTTCACCATCCGGCTGCGGGCGTTGTTGATGAAGTACGCCGTCGGCTTCATCATCCCGAAAAGCTCGCGGCTGATAAAGTGGCGCGTCTCGTCGCTCAGGCGCGCGTGCAGGCTCACAAAATCGCCCTCGCGGAACACTGTTTCGATGTCGTCCACCTTCTGGCCGCCGTAGGACTCTATGGTCTCGGCTTCCACGTATGGATCGTAGACCAGCAGCGTCACGTCGAAGCCTGAGATGCGGGGGGCCAGTTGCCGGGCGACCTGGCCGAAGCCGATCAGGCCGACCGTCGAGCCGTACAGGTCGTATGGCGTCTGCGGGAACTCTTTGGGCCAGCCCCCGGCCCGGATGCCCCGGTCCACCCGGACGATATCTCGGGTCTCGGCCAGCATCAGCGCTATCGCCTGCTCGGCGACCGCCGGGGCGTTCCGGCCGACGAGTTGCACCACCGCGATCCCAAGCTCACTGGCGACTTCGATGTTGACGTTCTCGGTCCCGGCGCGGGCAACGACCACGGCCTTCAGGTTCGGCCCGGCCCTTAGGACGGTATCCGGGATCGGGGCGAAGTGAACGGCTATTACCTCGGCGTCACGGACGGCCTCGACGATCTCCTCCGGCGTCGGGGCTGCCTCGGGGCCGTCTACCTCCATGATCTGCTGCACGTGATGCTGGTCTTCGGCCTTCTCGCCGGCCCACATCACCTCTCGTACCTCGTGACCTTCTCCCAGTTCTTCCTCGATAGCTTTTCTAAAGTTCTCCGAGGAAAGAAACAGGTCACCGACGGCGAGTATTTCCATAGCTCTACCTCCTTACCGGGTTGCCGGGACGTTGCCGTGGACGGCATCGCGCAGGTCGGCGGCCATCTTTACCGGGTCGTTGGCCTGCCAGACGTTCCGCCCGAAGATAAGCCCGCGGGCGCCGCCTTGGATGGCTCCACGGGCGGCTTCGATCACGTCTTCCTCCGAGCCACCTTTCGCGCCCCCGAGCGTCAGCACGGGGACCGGGCACGCATCCACGACTCCAGCCATCGATGCCGGGTCGCCAGTGTATTCGGTCTTCACGGCGTCGGCCCCGAGTTCGGCGGCCATGCGGCAGCAGTATGCGAGGAGCTCCGGGTCTTTTTGGTCCTCCATGCGGTATCCCCAGAGGGTCGCCTCCACGATGAGCGGCATCCCGGCCGCGCGCGCTTCGCCAGCGGCCTCCGAGATGGCCCGCACGTTGTCGGCGAACATCGCCCCTTCTTCCGGTCCCATGATGAGGTACATAACCATCGCCCCGGCCCCCGCAGCCAGCGCTTCACGCGGGCCGCACAGGACCCGGTAATGTTCCCCGAGGTCTTTCATGCGTTCGTCCAGGACTGCCCAATCCGCCCGGAGGATCGGTACGGGTGCGCCCCTGAAGGCGAATAGCCCGGTCCCCTGCTTGAGCATGCCGGGCGAGAGCAAGACCCCATCCGGCTGTCCGGCGATTATGTTTTCGAGCACCTCCAGCGGCTTGCCGGCTTCTGGTGGGACCCTCAACGCGCCCCCGTGGTCGTAGGCGGTGATGAACGAACGGCCGCTCCCCCGATCGAAAAGCCGTCCCAGCTTCAAGCCAGCCCCGTCCATAACGCTCCTTTCCCATAATTTACGTTTCGCGCAGCGAGAAGCCTTGCGAACACGATACCCTTTTACAACCCTACCATGTTCACCCTTTTGAGGCAGGCGGTCGGGGAGGCTGTAGCTGGCGGCTGTGAGGCTTGACCGGGGCGCAACGTTTTTATATGCTCCCCCACTGTAGGAGAAGGGACGTGTTAGGGAGTGATCCGGTAGCCGAATAGGACGCCTCGTGGAAGCGTCGGATAGGGGAAGAATCTACAATGGATTTAGGTATAACCATGCTGTTGGCAGCGTTCGCCGGCGGGTTGTTCGGGGCCGCTATAGGTGGTCTGCCGGCCTTTATCTTTACCGGGTTCGTCGTATTGGCGGGTGCCGCGGCGGCGGCCTCGGGAAGCGACTTCGACTTTATCAACGACATTGCCTTCGGACCGGTCTTCGGGCCTCACATCTCTTTCGCCGGCGGCGCGGCGGCGGCGGCGTTCGCGGCCCGGCGCGGCGAGTTGGAGGACGGCAAAGACATCGCCGCGCCGATGACGGGCGTCAATGATCCCCTGGCGCTCGTCGTCGGTGGACTCTTCGGTGTGGGCGGCCTCATCGTGAACCAACTCATAGCACTAGTGACTCCCCTCGGACAAAGTGGTTTCTTCTACGGCACCTACACCGACACCGTCGCGCTGACGGTCTTTATCTCCGGTATCGTCGCCCGGGTTATGTTTGGCCGTACGGGAATATTCGGCAGCCTGGACCCGGAGGCGAGAGCGCGCGGCAGGTTCGTCCCTGAGGGAGAGGCGGTCTGGCTGGACTACCAGCAAGGGTTCTTGCAGTCGGTCGTCCTCGGGCTCGGCACCGGTCTCCTCTCAGCCTACATCGTCGTGGCTTTTAGTAATGCTGGTTCCGAAGCAATCGCCGCGGCGGCGGTTTTGGGCTGGGGAATATCCGCCGCCTCGCTGATCCTGCTCCAGATCGGCTTCTCCTGCCCGGTTACGCACCACATGACGCTGCCCGCCGGCGTGGCGGCGACCGCGATCCTACTAGCTTTCGGCGGTTCACCCGCTATCGCGATGATCGCGGGGGCCGTCGCCGGTATAGGTGGCGCGCTCCTTGGAGAGCTGTTCAGCCGGCTGTTCCTGATACACGGCGACACACATGTAGACCCGCCGGCGGCCGCCATCGCCGCGATGGGTACGATCATCATCGTCGTGTCGCTGCCGTTCGTATAACGGAGGAGGAAGACTCCGTAAAAAGCGGGCTCCACAGGATGGCCGAACGTGGGCGCGTCGGACGGCGCCGGCTTTATGCTGATCTCCCCAGATATGTTAGCCAGGCTGTCGTTCGGGTAAAATGACTCTATCCGTAATGGGGTGTTTCGGAAAGGGGTAATTGATGGATAAAGCTACTGAGGGGCAGGGTATGGCGGAGCATCTTTACCTCCGCGATATTCCCGGGGCAGGCTACCAGGATGACGAGCTCGGGGTGGTACACCGCTCCGGCCCGGAGGAGTTGCTCGCGGCGCTCAGCCTGGCGAAAGAGGGTAAAATCTACGACCTCGACTCAGGTCGCTGGCCGGGGATGCCGGTCTTCCCGGCGCATCCGCCGTTCCTGATGACCACCTACCGGACTCCGCAGGGACTAAAGACCCAGAAGGACTTCGACGAGTGGCGGGGCGAAAATACCGTGAACATGGGTCTGAACACCGAAATTATAATAGGCACCGTCCACACCGGCACCCACGTGGACGCCCTGAGCCACATTACTTGCGGGGCTGACAACCACTGGCACGGCGGCTACCCGATGGCCGACAACCTGGGCGACTTCGGGCCGCTCAGGGCCGAGGCATCTTCGATCCCACCCTTTATCTGCCGGGGCGTCATGATAGACATTCCCGCCTACAAGGGCGTGGATATCCTGGAGGCTGAGTACCTGATCACCGCCGAGGACGTGCAGGGCGCCCTGGAAGCCCAGGACACCGAGGTCCGGGCGGGGGACGCGGTTATGATCCGTACGGGATATATGCGGGCGTGGGGCGTGGATGAGGAGCAGACGGAGCAGCACTTCGGTTCCGGGATAGGGCACGACGTGGCCGTGTACCTCGCGGACAAAGGCGTCGTGCTGGTCGGGGGAGATAACGAGTCCGTCGAGCGCAACCCTTCGCCGGACCCGGAGAACCCGCATCCAGTCCACATCGAACTCCTGGTGCAGCGCGGCATCCACATCATGGAACTGGTACACGTGGAGGACCTGGCGCGCGACGGGGTCCACGAGTTCCTCTTTATCTGCCTGCCGCTAAGGATCAAAGGCGCAACAGGCTCGATGGTTCGGCCGATCGCTATCGCGTAGTGTAGGGGAGACGTGGTGATGAACACGAGAAATGGCAGCTTCGAAGGATGTTAGCCGCCGTATTTCGCGGGCCGGGCGAGTTGGAGGTCGCGGAGGTCGAAACGCCGGAGATCGGTGCGGACGAAGTCCTCGTGAAGGTCGGGGCGAACACCGTTTGCGGCACCGACGTGCGTATCCTGCGCGGCGAGAAGACGGGCGGCATAGACTTAAACGTGGTTCTCGGTCACGAGATGGCCGGCCACGTCGCGGAGGTTGGACGGGAGGTAGAAGGTTACGAGGTCGGGGCGCCGGTGGCGATGGCGCCGGTCATACCGTGCCGCTGGTGTTTTTTCTGCCGGCGGGACATGGAGAATATGTGCCTGAACGCCCGGATCGTGGGTTACGTGGTAGACGGCGGCCTCGGCGAGTACATGCGCGTGCC
>JBARZM010000192.1:0-4885 GCA_049650095.1 Rubrobacteraceae bacterium
TCGGCCCCGGCGGCCCGGGCGATGGCCGCGAAGTCCGTATCGGGGAATTGAGCCAGATCCACTGCGCGGTCCATCGGGCCGAAGTGGTGGACCTCCGCGCCGTAGGCGGCGTCGTTGTAGACGACTATTACTAGCGGCAGCTTGTGGCGGGCGGCGGTCTCTATCTCGCCGAGGGCCATCAGGGCGCCGCCGTCTCCGGTGGCGATGACGGTGAGCCGGTCCGGGCGGGCGACGGCGGCCCCGATGCCGCTGGCGAGCCCCAGACCGACCGACTGGAAGGCCTGCGTGAACACGAACCCCCGCTCGTCCGGCGCCGGTAGATACATCGCCGGATAGCCCATGAAGTGCCCGGAGTCCGTGGCGACCGTCCTCTCCTCCGGTAACAAATCGTCCAGCGCGATGCTCAGGGTGCGGGGGTCTATATGCTCATCCGTCCCCTCGTCTTCGTAGGGCTCGTCGCGCCAACGGCGTTCAGAAAGTTCTCGCGCAAGCCTCTCGCTCCGGAAGCCGCGCTTATCCACGCCGCGCCGCTCTAGCTCCGAGGAGATATCCCACGCCGTGGCCGCCGCGTCCCCGACTATCCCGACATCGACACTATATAGGGCGCCGATGACCTCCTCGTCGAGGTCCACCTGCGCCACCCGTGCGCCTTGCGGGAAGAGGTTACCGTGTCGCGTGGTCCAGCGGTTGAGCGAGGCCCCGAAGGCGAGCACCACGTCGGCCCTCTGCATCATCTCGACGGCGAACGGCGAAGAGAAGCCCCCGGCGATTCCGAGGTCGTAGGGGTTGCCGGCGAATAGCCCGTTTCCGACCGCGCTCGTCGCCAGTAGAGCCCCGATCCGGCCTCCCAAATCCTCCAGAGCTTCGCGGCCTCCGGCGAGCGCGGCTCCTCTGCCGGCCAGGATCACCGGCCGCTCGCCCGCGGCCAGCAGGTCCGCGACCTCGGCGACCGAACGCTTCGACGGCCGCGGTGGCTCGAGATTCGGCGGCCCAGTCGGGAGCGTGGGATCTTCCGGCGCATCGAGATCCACGAGATCTATCGGGATGCTCAGCACGACGGGGCGACGCTCGGTTCGCGCACGGCGCAGGGCGCGGATAGTGTCTTCGGCGGCTGTTTCGGGCGAGCGAATATTCTCGGGGATGGCACCGGCGGTCGCGGCGAAGGATGCCTGATCCACCTTGAAATTAGACCAGAGCGTGCCGGGCGGCGTGTCGGCCGCCAGCAATACCAGCGGCGTGCGGCTTTTGGCAGCCTCCGTCAATCCGGTGAGCGTGTTCGTAAACCCCGGCCCCTGGTGAACGCTCGCGACGCCGACTTTCCCGGAAGCCCGCGCGTAGCCGTCGGCCATGCTAACGGCGGAACACTCGTGGCGGGAGGAGTAGAACTCGGCCCCGGCGTCGCGCAGGGCGTTCACCACGGCGAAGTTGCCGCTGCCAACGAGCCCGAAGAACGTCTCGACCCCGCGCCCGGCCAGCGCCTTCGCTATCGCTTCCGCGACTTTCATCGGTTGTCTCTTCGGGTGTCCGGCGCCATGGTGAAACGAACCTTAGAGTAGAAGTAAAGCTCGCGCAACGGGTCGAGGTAACAGAGCTCTCCTGCGGCGCCTGTATAGCAAGGACCGGCACGCTGAGAGGTTTTGGCAAGAAGTGGCTCAGGGTCTCGTGGCGGGCGGAGATAGAGAGCGGGGCGCGGACCACTACGATGCAATGCTCTCCAGTCTCACGCCGGCAACGCCCCTCGCCGGTCTACCAGACGAGGTTGCGACACCGTTGGCCCCGGGCGCCGATTCCCAGTGTGGACGCGCCCGCTGATACGACCGCCAGGCGTCACGATCCAAGGCCCGGTAACGATGGCCGGCGGGCCAATCTTCGGGCTCGCGTTCGGGGCCGGTGTGATCCTGAAACAAACGCGAACGAGGGTTCGAGAAGCGGGACCCGACCCTCATAACCCTATCCCCATGCGCCCGCCAAGCCATCGTAGAGTACCCGCTCATCTTCACCCCACCGGGTACAAACATCCCGCCCCTGCTCCTCTTCCGCCTGCCGGCCGCCATGCTTCTGACCTGCTCATAGCCCGGCTGTGGCGGAAACCCCGGTCCCGGCAAGCAGGTCCTTAGACTCCGCAGCCGCAAGACGAGTTCAGCCCCAACTCCCGCGCCGAGAACACTCCATATCCTCCCTCGAACGGGCGCCCCCAAGCGGCAACAAACGGCAACTTTCCCGGGTCACGACAACCGTTTCATATACAACGGGCCAACACATCCAAGACCTCCCGCAAAAAATCTTGCAAAACTTTGCCCCGTACCTATTGACCTCTCAAACACCGTATGATACTTGTTTCCTTATGAGAGACATACTCGCTATACGCAACAGGTTCGAGAGAGTTCAGAGGCGGTTGAGATTAGGTTGGGTGTCGTGCAAAAAGAATCGGTGAGCCGGGTGGCGCCGGCGTGAACGCCCACTTCATAGCGGGCACGAGCGTCGGTGCGCGGGCTCTTTTATAGGGTGAACAGGGGGTTGGCAGTGGAAGATCGGGCCAGCATCGTAGTAATCGGGGCGGGGATCGTCGGCTGCAACGTCGCGGATCACCTGACGCAACTCGGGTGGCGGGACGTGGTGGTTCTGGATCAAGGTCCGCTCTTCGAGGCTGGAGGGTCCACCTCCCACGCGCCGGGCCTCGTCTTCCAGACCAACCCCTCCAAGACGATGACCGGGTTGGCGAAGTACGGCGTCGAGCGCGCCTCGAAGATGGACGTGGACGGCCAGCCGTGTTTCTATCCCGTCGGGGGCATAGAAATCGCCGCCACCCCCGAACGCTGGAAAGATCTGAAACGGAAGCACGGCCTGGCGGCCTCGTGGGGCCTAGAACCGGAACTCATCTCACCCGAAGAATGCGCCGACAAAGTGCCGCTGCTAAAAGCGAAGAATATTCACGGCGGCCTCTTCGTGCCGGACGACGGGATAGCCAAAGGCGTCCGGGTCTCCGAAGCGGCGGCCCGGCAGGCGATGGGGCGCGGCGCCAGCTTCTACGGCGAGACCGAAGTCACTGGCATCGAGGTAAAAGATGGCCGGGTGCGGGCGGTCGAGACTTCGCGCGGGCGCATCGAGACTGAGTTAGTCGTGAGCTGCGCCGGGATGTGGGGCCCGAAGCTGGGCCGGATGGTCGGGATGACGGTTCCCCTCCAACCGATGCAGCACCAGTACGCCTGGACCACGCCGCTCGCCGAACTCGACGGCGAAGACCGGGAGGTCGTCCACCCCATCCTGCGGCACCAGGACTTCTCGATGTACTTCCGGCATCAGGGGGAGCGTTACGGCATCGGGGCGTACCGGCACCGCTCCATGCCCGTTTCAGCGGATGACATTCCGAAGTACGAGGATTCTGAAGTCATGCCCTCGATCATGGAGTTCACCCCGGAGGACTTCCAGCCCACGCTGGACGAAGCCCGCAAGATGATACCCGCACTACAGAACGTGGAGATAGACGCCCCGATGAACGGGCTCTTCTCCTTCACGCCGGACGGTGGGCCGCTGCTCGGTGAATCCAACGAAGCGAAGGGATTCTGGGTGGCGGAGGCGGTTTGGGTGACGCATGCCGCCGGGGTCGGCAAGGTGATGGCCGAGTGGATCACGTCGGGCACACCCAGCATAGACCTCGCCGGCGCCGACGTCCACCGCTTCGAGAAGTGGGCCACGAGCCCCGCCTACGTGAAGGCCCGCAGTTCGCAGTCCTTCCAGGAAGTCTACGACATCATCCACCCCCAGCAGCCGATGGAGGAGCCGCGCCCTCTGCGCGCGAGCCCGTTTTTCTCTAAGCAAAAGGAGCTAGGAGCTTACTTCCTGGAAGCCTCAGGCTGGGAGCGACCGCACTGGTTCGAGGCCAACGCGCCGCTGGTGGAGGACCGGGACATCCCGGACCGGGACGAGTGGTCCGGGCGCTACTGGTCGCCGATCGTGGGTGCGGAACACCAGATCACGCGCGAGCGCGTCGCGCTCTACGATATGACCGCCCTGAAACGCGCCGAAGTCAGCGGACCCGGGGCGCTGGAGTTTTTGCAACGCCTCAACACGAACCAACTCGACAAGCCCCCCGGCAAGGTCACCTACACGCTCCTGCTCGACGAAGCGGGCGGCGTGAAGAGCGACATCACGGTGGCGCGGATCGGGGAGGAGCTATTCCAGCTCGGCCTGAACGGGCCGCGGGACATCGAATGGATGGAGCGCCACCTGCCGGACGATGGCTCGGTGCAGGTACGGGACATCACGCCCGGAACCTGTTGCGTGGGCGTGTGGGGTCCGGCGGCGCGGGACCTGGTGCAGAGCCTCAGCGAGGACGATTTCTCGAACGAAGCTTTCGGCTTTTTCAACGTGCGGGAGGCCTATATAGGAGAGGTTCCGGTGCGGGCGCTGCGCGTCTCTTACGTGGGTGAGCTGGGATGGGAGATCTACACCTCCTCCGACCTGGGCCTCCGCCTCTGGAACCTCCTCTGGAACGCCGGCCAGGAGCACGGCGTCATCGCCGGTGGACGCGGGGCCTTCAACGGCCTGCGGCTGGAGAAAGGCTACCGGGCCTGGGGCGGCGACATGACCACCGAACACGACCCCTACGAGGCGGGCCTCGGCTTCGCCGTCAAGCTCGACAAGGGAGACTTTATCGGCAAAGAAGCGCTGGAGCGCCGCAAAGAGGAAGGTCCGCGTCGAAAGCTGGTCTGCCTAACCCTGGACGACCCGGAAGTTGTCGTCATGGGAAGCGAGCCGGTCTATGCGGACGGCAGAGCGGTCGGGTACGTGACCAGCGCGGCGTACGGCTACAGCATCGGACAGAGCATCGCTTACGCGTGGGTGCCGCCAGAGCTTGCCGAGGAAGGTATGAAGCTGGAGATCG
>JBARZM010000193.1:0-2063 GCA_049650095.1 Rubrobacteraceae bacterium
AGGTATACAGCAACGTCCGGGTGTGGGAGGCCGACGCCCTTTCCTTCGACTACGCAGCCCTGGAGCCGGCGCCGAACAAGATGGTCGCCAACCTGCCCTACAACGTCGCCTCCCCGCTCGTGCTGAAATTGCTCGAAGAGGCGCCTTACCTGACATCGCTCCGCTTCATGGTTCAGTTCGAGGTGGCGCGCCGGATGGCGGCCTCGGAGGGGAGTAAGGAATACGGGGCCTACGCGGTGCTCGTGCAGCTCATGGCCGGGGTTGGCGTGGCGCACAAAGTCTCGCCGCAGGTTTTCGAGCCGCCGCCCCGGGTATACTCGGCGGTCGTGGAGATGATTCGCAAAGAGGACGGGTTGAGGCCCGGTGAGTACCAGGGGGTAAAAAAGCTGACGCTCGCCGCTTTCAAGAGCCGCCGCAAACGGCTGGCGAACAACCTGCCCGAGCCGGGCCGGATGGAGGCCGCCCACACCCTGGGCTCCATGGGCTACGGCCCCGACGCCCGGGCCGAGGAGCTATCGCCACAGGACTTCGTCAAGCTCTACCGGGCGTTGTCTTGGGCGCTCTGAGATGAAAATTGCCGTGCGGCTTCGGGCCTTTGCGAAGATCAACTACGTTCTATCCATAAAAGGCGTCCGGGAAGACGGGTACCATGAAATCTCCACCGTCTTCCAAAACATCTCGCTCGCCGACGAGGTAGAGCTGGAGCGCGCGGATGCGGGCTTTGCGCTAAACGTCGAGCCCGTGCAGACGAACGTCGGCCCCGCGAAAGAGAACACCGTCTACCGGGCATGGGAATTGCTCCGCGAACTTACCGGCTTGGATCTCCCCATACAGGTAACGCTTCATAAAAAGATACCGGCCGGGGCCGGGCTCGGGGGCGCGTCCGCCGACGCGGCGGCCTTTCTAGTCGGGACGAACGAGCTATTCGGCCTCGGCCTGGGTTCGGAAGACCTTGCCAATGTGGGTCTCGGCATCGGGGCCGACGTGCCGTTCTGCATCTCCGGCGGCACGGCGCTCGGCACCGGCGTCGGAGAAAACCTCAGTCCGCTCCCCGCGCCCCCGGATCACCGCTTGCTCCTGCTCAAGCCGGAGAGCAGTGCGGAGACGGCCGGCATCTACAAAGCGTACGACGAGCATCCTATGGGAGAGGGGATCTCCACGGAACCCGTCGAGGCTGTGCTTCGAGAGCAGAACCTTCGGGGACTCGCGGCGGCGGTTGGTAACGATCTCGCGCCGGTCACGAGACATCTCGTCCCGGAAGTCGCGGTATACGAGAAAGAGTTGATCCGGGCCGGCGCATCCGGCGCATCCATGACCGGCTCCGGCACGGCCGTCTACGGAATCTTCGCCACGGAGAAAAAAGCGCAGACGGCACTGTCGAGTATGAAAGCTCCGTTCGCCGGAATCTACGAGCCCGTTCCGCAGGGCGTGGAACTGGCGGAATTCTAAAAAGTAGATACTCCTGTCTTGGATATGGATGGTGAGCACAAGTTTCCTATACCTATAAAAGGCGTATTGCTAAACGAAGATGGGGCAGTATTCCTAAGGAACGAGCGCGAAGAGTGGGAGTTGCCCGGGGGCAAGCTGGAACTCGGCGAGTCCTCCGAAAAATGTCTGGTGCGAGAGGTGAAGGAGGAGCTGGGCATCCCGGTTACGGTGGGACCTATACTCGATTCCTGGGCCTATGAAGTGTGCCCGGGAACTCGGGTGTTCATCGTGACTTATGGGTGTTTCGCGGAGGACCTGTCTACGGTTCGTCATAGCCACGAGCATCAGACAGTCGGCTTGTTTGGACTCGACGAATTGGAATCTTTGAATGCTCCGCAAGGGTACAAGAATTCCGTGTGGTATTGGTTTGAAATGATCGGGCGAGATTTTCCCGAACAAAGCTGACGCCCAAAAGACCCTCCGGTATAATCTCGTCGTGCCGCATCGTGTTGGGGCGTAGCCAAGCGGCAAGGCGCCGGGTTTTGGTCCCGGGATCGCAGGTTCGAATCCTGCCGCCCCAGCCAGTAGCCTGTGTCCGCCGCGGCAACGAACCTAAGGAGCTACAGCTTCATGTC
>JBARZM010000194.1:0-2077 GCA_049650095.1 Rubrobacteraceae bacterium
ACGTCCACGCCGGCCGTCGGTTCGTCGAGAAAGAGGATGCGCGGTTCGTGCGAGAGGGCCTTGGCGATCATGACCCGCCGCTTCATGCCGCCCGAGAGCGTCACGATTTTGTCGTCCTTCTTGTCCCACAGAGACAGATCCCGGAGGACTTTCTCGATGTGATCCGGGTTCGCCTTTTTGCCGAACAAACCCCGACTGAAGCTGACGGTGGCCCAAACGGTCTCGAAAGAATCAGTCACCAGCTCTTGCGGGACCAGCCCGATGGCGGACCTGGCCGCACGAAATTCGGAGATGATGTCGTGGCCGTCGGCCAGCACCTCGCCCTTGCTCGGGTTGACGATACCGCAGGTTATGTTGATGAGCGTCGTTTTGCCGGCGCCGTTCGGACCCAAAAGCGCGAAGATTTCTCCGCGTTCGATCTCCAGGTCTACGCTCTTGAGCGCCTGGAAACCCGAGTCGTAGGTCTTCGATAGCTTGGATATGGAGACGATCGGCTGCAAAACAGACGGTTATTCTAACGCCAAGAACCGAATAATCACGGGGTTTGTTTACTACGAAGCGGAATCTTTGTAGTGCCGGACTTCGACTTCCTGGTAATGGTTGCACTCCGGGCAGGTGAAGGCGCGGACTTTGCGGGAGCTATATGCCGGCACTATGGTCGTCTTGTTCCAATCGAAGACGTAACCACAGTTCTCGCATTTTTGGTGAAAAGTCACGACCGTGCCCCGAACGTTGGTGATCTTACCGCCCGTCATCTCAGCCGGCATCCGGCCTCCTGTCATCTAGCGTCTTGGAAGTTCCGGGCTAATTCTACCGCCCGAAGAACTTCCACCACGGTTTTGGGGCGGGCTTCTCGCTGGGGGCGCTGGCTATGCCGGCGGAATCTCCGAGCCTTTCCAGGCCGTGCTCCTCCCGGACGGCGTTTCGGCCCCGCACGACCATCGGGTCGGACTGCCAATCTTCACCGACCTCGTCCCGTATTTGGCCCGCGATGTTCTCCAGCGCGGCCTCGCCTACCCCGGCGATGCTGGCGGACTCGTACTTGATGCCGAGCAGTATGAAATCCTTGTTGGAGTCGGTCATCCCGCGCGGGTCGCGGAGGCGCGGCGCTCTTTCTTTAGTTCCTGCTTGGCTATGGCGGCGCGATGGACCTCGTCCGGGCCGTCGGCGAGGCGCAGGGTGCGGGAGGCGGCCCAGAAGCTTGCGAGCGGGAAATCGTCCGCGACCCCGGCGCCGCCGTGGGCCTGTATCGCCCGGTCCAGGACGCGCAGGGTCATGTTCGGGGCGACGACTTTTATCTGGGCTATCTCCGAGCGGGCCTCCTTATTACCGACGGTATCCATCATGTGGGCGGCGTTCAGGGTGAGGAAGCGGGCCTGGTCTATATCGGTGCGGGAGTCGGCGATCCACTCCATGATCACACCCTGCTCCGCCAGCGGCCGCCCAAAAGCCTCGCGCTCTTTCACCCGGGCGCACATCAGTTCTATTGCCCGTTCGGCCACCCCTATGAGGCGCATGCAATGGTGGATTCGGCCCGGTCCGAGCCGCCCCTGGGCGATGGCGAATCCCTTGCCCTCGTCCCAGATCATGTTCCCCGCCGGCACCCGCACGTCGTCGAAAGAGATCTCCGCGTGACCGTGGGGCGCGTCGTCGTACCCGAATACCGGCAAGGTGCGCTCTATCGTGACGCCCGGCGTGTCCAGCGGAACGAGTATCATGGACTGCTGCTCGTGGCGGGCCGCCTCAAGGTCGGTCTTGCCCATGAAGATGGATATCTCACACCGGGGGTCCCCCGCGCCCGAGGACCACCACTTCCTGCCGTTTATGACGTACTCGTCGCCGCCTGCGCCGCGCTCGATCCGGGACTGGATGTTCGTCGCGTCCGAGGAGGCTACGTCCGGCTCCGTCATGCAGAAGGCGGACCGTATCTCACCGTTCAAGAGCGGCTTTAGCCACCGCTCTTTCTGTTCTTCGGAGCCGTAGCGGGCCAGCACCTCCATGTTTCCGGTGTCCGGCGCGGAGCAGTTAAAGACCTCCGGGGCGATGGGGGAGCGGCCCATGATCTCACACAGCGGCG
>JBARZM010000195.1:0-1918 GCA_049650095.1 Rubrobacteraceae bacterium
CCTAAAAGCTCTCTGGGTCGCCGGGATTATAACCCTCCGGCGTCCGGGCTAGTCGTGCGGGAGATGAATTTTCGGGGTAGAGTGTGTGAAAAGCGTGGAGAGAAAGGACTAATGGGCGGCTGGCGCGAAAGGCTTCTAACGGTTATAGAGAGTGCGGAACGCCGCGTCGGACGCGCCAAACTCTACCTGAAGATGCGCTACGGTTGGCTGGGTCCCGTTAGCATAACCCCATACGTGGGCCACGGCACGCCCCAGGAATTCCACCTGTTGGGGCGCGTTCTGGAGGAACGGGAGATACCGCTAGGCTCCGCCGGAGACAGCGCCTTGCGGAACCTGCGGACCATGATCCGTCGTTTTCTCTCCGCCGAGGTGCCCGGCGCCCGGGTTCGGGTGCGGTTCGAGGGTCGGGAGCGGGTGGTGGTCGCCGACGACGAAGGGTTCGTGGACGTCTCCATCAGGCCCAGCCGGCCGCTCCCGGAGGACCGGGCCTGGCACACCGCCGAACTGGAGCTCCTCTGGCCCACGGCCAAAGGCCAGGATGGTTTCCGTACCGAAGGCAGCGTCCTGGTGCCGCCGTCCAAGCTGCGGGACGGGGCGTTCGGGGTCGTCAGCGACATAGACGACACCATCGTCCGCACCGAGGCCACCAGCCTGCTCAGGATGGCCCGGCTGGTCCTCTTCTCCAACGCCCACACGAGGCTGCCCTTCGAGGGCGTGGCCGCTTTCTACCGGGCTTTACAGCGCGGGGCCGCCGGCGACGGAGACAACCCCATCTTCTACGTCTCCACCGGACCCTGGAACCTCTACGATTTGCTGGAGAACTTCCTGGAGATACAGGAGCTTCCGAGAGGTCCGATCTTCCTCAAAGACTGGGGCGGTTTGAAGGACTTGTTGAAAGGCATGAATCATCGCCAGCACAAGCTGGAGGTGATCCGGGAGATATTCGACACCCATCCCACGTTGTCTTTCGTCCTGATCGGGGATTCCGGACAGCAGGACGCCGAGACTTACGGCCAGCTCGCCCGCGAATACCCCGGCCGGGTCCTCGCCATCTACATCCGGGACGTTAGCCGCAAGGAACGCGACGTCGCCGTGCGGGCCATCTCCGAGGAGATGCGCTCTTTGGAGGTCCCGATGCTGCTGGTGAACGATACCGTCGAGGCCGCCGAACACGCCGCCGCCCGGGAACTGGTAAGTCCCCGCGCCCTGGAAGACGTCCGGGAGGAGCGCGAGGAAGACTCCGGCGGCCGCGAGACCCTCTCGGAAGTATTGGAAGCTCTCCAGCCGCCCTCCGGAACCTCCGGCCAGTAGACACCGGTAGGGATTACGGGCCGGGACCCGGCTTCGCGGTTAGAATGTGCCGGTGATGCGCGAATGACCGAAAACAGCATGCCCGAAGCCCTCCGCGCGCCGCTGGCCCTGCTGGTCCGGGCGGCCGACGCGCCCGGCTCGCTGCACACGCTGACGCGGGTGATCTTCGAGCACCAGGCGAACATTACCTACGTGGATATCGCCGACCGCCGGGACAACGGCTCGACGGTCTACTTCGAGCTAGAAAGAGACGCCAACGTGGACCCGGAAGTCCTGATCAAAGACCTCCAGGCGCTGGATATCGTACAGACGGTCGAGAAGGCGCCGTCGTTTGCCAAGGTCTTCGGCAAGCGCATCATCGTCGTCGGCGGCGGCGCCCAGGTGGGGCAGGTCGGGATCGGGGCCGTCGGCGAGGCCGACCGGCACAATATTCGGGGCGAGCGGATCTCCGTGGACACCATCCCGCTGGTCGGGGAGGAGAACCTGGCGGCCGCCACGCGGGCCGTAGCCCGGCTACCCCGGGCCGTCGCCCTCGTGCTCGCCGGCGCGATGATGGGCGGCGACGTTGCCCGGGCCGTCCACGAGGTGCGCGAGAAGGGCATTATCG
>JBARZM010000196.1:0-9409 GCA_049650095.1 Rubrobacteraceae bacterium
CCATCTGGGTCGTGTGCTCCGGCTCGACGTAGACGACGATTCGTTCGTCGCCGGGCTGGTGGTAGGGATACTCGTCCAGGCCGAGGTACTTGCCCGCCATCGCGTTGATGAACTCGTTGTCCGGGTCTTCCTCGACCTTTTTGACTTCGCCCCGGATTTCAAGGTAGCGGTAGGGGTTTTCGGGATCAACGATGGAGAGCGCCAGACGCGGCTCGCGGCTGACGTTTTTGTACTTCTGGCGGGTCTTCGTCTGGCTGAACTTTACGTGCTCGCCGTCCCAATCGAACCAGACGGGGTTGTTTTGGGGCTCGCCGTCGGGGCCGATGGTGGCGACGTGGACGAGGGCGTTGGTTTTCAGTAGGTCCTCGTAACCCTCCGGTATCCGGCTGCCTTCCGTGGTCATGCTAGTCCTCCTTGTCGTTGCTGGCGCCTTTGTAGGGCAAGCCGCCGTGGCGGATCCAGGCTTTCTTGCCCCCGGCGTAGTCTTTTACATCCGTGTAGCCCCTGGCCTCCAACCCCCGGTCGGCTTTTTCCGAGGCGGGTCGTATAGGGCCCATGCGGTAGACGACGACCCCGGTGCCCTTATCCGGCGACGCCTCTTCCGCCTTGCCTGTCTCATCTAGCGGAAGGTTGATGGCACCGGGCAAGTGCGGGCGCTCGTAGGATTGCCCGTCGGGCGTCTCCGCTATTGCGAAGTCGTCGCCGCGCTCGATTTTCCCCCGCAACTCTTCGCGGGATATCGTGGCTACGTCTCCGTTATCCATCTTGGCCTTCGGGCGGCTCTTCGGGTTGGGCGGACGCCTCCTGGTTCCAGGCGTGGGCGAGGATGAGGGCCACCGACACGAGGCCGAAAAAGGAGATCCAACGCGGCACCCGGATGCCGAAGGCCCGGTCCAGCGAAATCGCGCCGGGGCCGGTCATCATTAGCGCCGTGGCGACGCCTATGTTGGTCACCGGGAACTCCGCGCCGCCTTCCGTCACCCAGATCGGGTTATTCCAGTGAACCTTGGTGGTAGCTATCGCCATCGAACCTATTACTCCAAGAGACCCCAGCGGACTAAGCAGCCCGAGCAGCGTGAGCATCCCGCCGCCGAACTCCGAAGCGCCGCCGAGTACCGCCCACTGCTTGCCGGGTTTCAACCCTAGCGACTCCATGAAACCGGCGGTCCCTTCAATGCCGGGTCCTCCGAACGACCCGAACAGCTTCTGCGCCCCGTGTCCCGCCATAAACAGCCCGAGCGTCGCCCGGATCAAAAACAAAGCCAGATTGCCCAAAATGTCCTCCTCTAGTGTAAGCCTTTATATTCCGCCGAGCCGGGACTTGCGCTTGCTCTCGACCGGCATCCCGGCCTGTATCCAATCCTGTTTGCCTCCGGCGTAGTGCCGCACGTTCTTATAGCCCATCTCTCCTAGTTCCCGCACCTCCTCTCCGGACGCCGCGCAGTCGACGTTCATGCAGTAGACGACGATATCCGCGTCTTTGTCGGGTAGTACCTGCCCCGCGGCGTCCACGAACTCGTAGGGGAGGTTGACGGCCCCCGGCAGGTGGCTCCTCTCGTAGTGTTGCTGGCCCAGGGCGTCCACGAGTACGAAATCGTCGCCGCGTTCGATCTTCTCTTTCAATTCATTTCGCCCTATGTCTTGCGACATCTTCGGCCTCCTTTATCGTTCCCCGACAGCCCTTCTAAGTGTAGCGCGGTCTCCCGGCAGGGTTTCGAACCCCTCCGGGCCTGTCTGTGCAACCCCCGGCCCACATCCGCAGTCAGGCACTTTTCGCCCGCTGTTTTATGCCGAACGTAGCCACGAGCGCCACAGCGGCGGAGAGGGCTATAAGCAGGAAAGCGTCTGAGAACGGCGCGGCGTCCAGGCTGTAGAGCGGGTTGATCGCCGTCCCGCCGATCTCCTGCCGGGCGGCTAGGAACGTGGCGGTTACCGCCGGTCCGAACCCGCCGCCCAGAAAAAAGATGAGCTGGAAGATGCCGAGCCCCACGCCGCTCTCTTCCGCCGAGAGCGTG
The DNA here is from genome assembly GCA_049650095.1 of Rubrobacteraceae bacterium. Taxonomy (GTDB): domain Bacteria; phylum Actinomycetota; class Rubrobacteria; order Rubrobacterales; family Rubrobacteraceae; genus SIRX01. Next base: position 2,016 of record JBARZM010000196.1, read on the forward strand.
GCCGCCGCGGCGTTGGCGGTGGGGGAGTTGACGATGGAGAAACCGAGTCCCAAACCCAGAACGCCCAAAGAGACCACGACGGCGGAAGCCCCGACCCCGAACGTGGAGATTCCCAGGGTCGAGAGCAACATCACGACGAGCCCCACCCGGATCAGCACCCGCGGTCCGAACCTGTCGGAAAGCCGGCCCGCGACGGGAGAGAGTATCGCGACCGCCGCGGCCCCCGGCGCGAGCACCAGCCCGATCCCCGCCGCCGACAAACCGTTCACTTCGGAGGCGAGAAACGGCGTGAGCACCAGCGTCCCCACGTTGGCGAACATCATGAAGAACCCGACCGCAACCGCCGCAAGAAAACCCGGATGCCGAAACAGCCCGGGCGACACAAAGGGGTCCGGCGCCGACCGGATGCGCCACACGAAACCAACTGCAGCCGCCGCGGACAACAAGAAGCTGCCCCAGGTAAGGGGCGAAGAAAATCCCGCCACCTGGCCTTCGGTAACGCCGAAGAGCGCCAGCCCGGCCGCCGAGGCCAGCAGAAGCCCGCCCGGCACGTCGAAGTGGTGCAAGGCCTCTAGAAAACTGCCCGGAACCGGGTGGTCCGAGACGGCGTCCGGCAAAACGCGCCAGGCTCCGGCGGCCAGTAGTAGCGCCAGAACCAGCGTAACGAAAAAGAGGCTCTGCCAACCGGCGACACCGGCTATGAATCCGCCGGCTACCGGCCCGATGGCCGCCCCGACCCCGACGCTGGAGGAGAGCAAGCCAAGCGCCGTACCGCGCTCTCCGGGCGGCAGGAGCTTGGCGATCGAGGCAAACCCGAGCGCCGGTATGGCCGCCGCGCCCGCCGCCTGCAAGACGCGCCCCGCCACCAGCGCCGAGAGGTTCGGGGCGAAGGCGCAGACGAGCGACCCTGCCGCCAGTACCAATAATCCCAGGGTAAACGTGCCTCGCAGGCTGTAGAGGTCCGCGACGCGGCCGTAGAGCGGGATGCCGACGGCGAAGACGAGCAGGTAGCCCGTAATTACCCATCCAACCTGCCCCTGCGAGGCGTCGAACTCTTTCCCGATATCCGGCACCACGACGTTCACGAACGTCTGCTGCAGTACGGAGACAAAGATCGCCGCCGCCACGACCGCCATGACGAGCCGGGTGGAGACGCCGCCCTCCTCCACCCGGACTTCAGACACTAGCTCCGTCCCGCCCGTAAAGCCTGTCGTCCCGAGAACTCTGCTTCGGGCCGCAGCTTCGAGGCCAGGTCTACGAGAAGCCCGCCGAGACGGTCCAGCCGGCCACCGTAATTGCCGTCCGTTATGTTCCCCTCGGCGTCGGAGAGCTGCCAGGCTTTAGGGATCGGGACCATCAGCGGCGCCACGGTCCCCCGCAGCGCGTGGACGACGTGTACCAGCGCTCCCGTCGCGTTCGTCGCCGCCTGGTCCCCGCCGGCCGTTGCCACGAGCCCTACTACCTTGCCGTCCAGATACGGTCTCTCGTCCCGCGCGAGGAATTGCGCGAAATCCAGGGCGTTTTTCGTAACGCCCGCGAGCGTCCCATGATAGGCCGCCGTGCTGATAACTACCGCGTCGGCCGCCCGGATGCCCTCCAAAAACCGTTCCACGTTTCCGTCGTATTCGTGTAGCTTCTTGCCCGGCACGTACATCGGGAGGTCCAACTCCCGAAGGTCCAGAAGCTCTGTATACGCCCCGGCCTCCTCCGCCGCCTGGAGCACCCGCTTCAAAGCGCCCCGGCTGGCGGAGTTCTCGCGGAGCGTGCCGCCGATACCGACGACGTTTAAATGTTCGATGTTCAAAACTTATCCTCTTCTCAAAAACAGTCTGTATTGTAAGCCGTCTAAATAGTTTGTGAAGCTAGTTTGTGAAGCTTGGGCTACGCGGACTCGAAATTCGGGTCCAGCCCCGCCCGCACTTTTGTCAAAAGTTTTTTGAAAACGCGGCGCTCCTCGTGGTCCAGGCCGGAGAGGGTTTTCTCTTCGCCCCGGTCCCAGCAGCGGACCACAGACTCCTCCAACGCGCGGCCTTCTTTGGTAAGGAAGACCCGGAAGCTCCGGGCGTCCTCGGGGTCCTGTCGACGCTCTATGAGCCCGCATTTTTCAAGCCGGCGGAGCATCTTGGTGATAGTGGGGGGTTCGACGCCGAGGCGGGTGGCGAGCTCGCCGCCGCGCAGGCCGCCGCGAAGGCCGTCGCTCTCCCAAAGCTCTATAAGGACCATCTCCTGTCCCACGTGTAGCCCAACTTCCGCCAATAACTCCCCGACGTTACCCCGGTGCGCCCGGCACACCTTCGCCAGCGTGTAGCCGGTCGTTTCCCGAATAGGATGCCGCCGGGACGTCCCATCCTCAACCGCGTCCATCAAGCGTTCGCGCTCTTTTCCCGCGCCGTCAGCCGCTCGTAGTTGCGCCGGAACAACTCCAGCGCGCCATCAACATCCTCCTCGTCCCGGATCCGGTAACTAACCCACCCGGTCCGCGGTAGCACGTGATGCGTCTGCGCCCTGCCCTCCGAAACCAACTCTTCGCGCACTTTGCGGGGGAAAGGCAGATCCGCCAACCGGTCACCGTGCAGGTGCCCGATCTCATGCCCATTCACCCGAAACTCGACCCCACCAAACCGATGCAGCCTCGACTCCGTACCCTCCCAACCCGAAACCTCGTCCCGAATTCTCTCCGAAATACTCATCATCCCTCCTTGCAAATATTATTTAGCCAGCTAACTAATTTTAACTCTGGTAGGGGGGATTTCAAGATAGAGTTCGCAGTGTATTCAGGATTTTCTCCACCGGGGCTGGCTGGTCTCTGCAATATCACATGGTCTCACCCAGCGGTTCTTGATGGTGGGTGGCGCTATAGCAACGGCATTCGCCCGTTTTCCATCCTTTCCGCCACTATCTTCCTTGCGAACGCTGAACTGTCCGAGGAAGACAGCTACGAACACTAGAACCACGCCGATTCCCTGCTGAATCGTGTACGTTTGGCCGAGCACTACAAAGCCCAGCACGCTCGCTGCTACCGGGCTCATAAGACCCAAAAAAGAAGTCGCCGATGCCGGCAAGCCCTCTATGCCACGAAACCAAATTGTGTAGGCTAGAGCCGTACCCACCACCCCGAGATAGATGAAGCCCACACCGTTTACGGCCGTAAGACGTGTCGGCAATCCCTCTACAATTAGGGCCAACACCGCCAGGACCGTTCCTCCCGCCACTAGCTGCCAGGCCGTGAACGCAAAAAGCGACGCTGGACGGCCTAGTTTTCCGATCCACCGCTTTGTAAGCACCACGCCCGCAGCCATAGAGACGGCCCCCGCAAGAGCAGCGAGAATGCCGACCGGGTCCAGGGCCGCCCCCGCCCGCAACACCAGCAGCGCTACTCCCGCTACCCCGAGCAACCCTGCCATCACCTTTCCCCACGAAAGCCGCTCTCCCAGAAGTGACCAGGCCAGAAAGGCAACCAAAAGTGGTTGAACAGCCCCTGCCGTAGCCGCGACCCCACCCGGCAAACGGTGGGCCGCTACGAACAATAGCGCGAAGAATATCCCAATGTTCAAGAACCCGAGGATGAAGGATCTCCACCACCAACTGCCCCTGGGTAGCCGTCTGAAAATAACGACCAGCAAGAGACCCACCGGCAGAGCCCTCATCGCCGCTGCTAGAAGCGGTCTCTCAGCGGGCAACATTTCAGTGGCTACCACGTACGTGCTACCCCAGGCAATCGGGGCCAACGCCGTGGCAAGCAACAAGCCTGTTCTCGAATTGAATCCATTCATACTTCGCCTTTTTGTTTTACATCGAATATCTTGATATCGAGACAATATCACAAAAACGTCTCGATATCGAAATATGTGGTGATGACGGTTAGAATGGTTGCGTGCAGAACGATGCCCGAGGAATCGAAAGAAACGACGCTGTAGATCAGATACTAAGACAGTGGTCGGAAGAGAGGCCGGACCTCGACGTATCGGCTATGGGGGTGTTTGGCAGACTTTCACGGGTCTCCAGGTTGGTGAATAAATTGCTGGCCGAGACTTTTGGTCTTTATGGTCTTAACGGTGGGGAATTCGACGTATTGGCGACCTTGCGAAGATCCGGCAAACCTTACAGTCTCACGCCGACAGAACTCTATCGCTCGATGATGCTATCTTCCGCGGCTATGACCAATCGCATAGACCGTCTGGAGGCGCGAGAACTAGTTGTACGTGAGCCCGACCCCGGAGATCGACGTGGCGTAAGAATACGACTAACCGAAGAGGGTTTCGAATTGATCGAGGATGCGGTAGCGGCGCACGTGGAGGGTCAAGAACGTTTGCTTTCTGCGCTGAGTGAGCAGGAACGCGAACATCTTGCGAGCCTCTTGGCCGATCTTATGTCTTCAATGGAGGCACACCAGCAAGAAGCGAGAGATCCCCGTTAACCGGAATCTCCCAGTGAGCTCTTATTGCAGTGGAAGGACCGTCAGCAGGGTAGAGACCGTGATGACGGAGATCATGGTCGAGAGGAGGATGGCGCTGGAGGCGCGTTCGAGGTGGGTGTCGTACTGGCGGGCGAGGATGAAGACGTTGGCGGCGACGGGGAGTGAGGCGCCCAGGATGGCGACGGTGGCCCAGAGTGGATCTATGGTGAATACCTGGGTCATGGCGAGCCACATGACGGTCGGATGGACGAAGAGCTTGAAGGCGCTCATGTACGAGGTCTGTCGAAGACCTGTAGAAAGTGGGAAGGAGGCCAGGGTGGCGCCGAGGGCGAACAGGGCGGAGGGTCCGGCGGCGTTGCCCAGCAGGTCGGTGAAATTGGCGATTGGGGTTGGGAGGGGTAGGCTCAAGGCCGAGACCAGGACGCCGGCGAAGATCGAGACGATAAGCGGGTTCCGGACCAGGGAGCTCGAAACCGTGGAGACCAGCTCCGTCCACTGTCCGCCGAACCCTTTGTCCGACTCGATAATGGCTATGGTCAGCGGAATAATGACCGAGGCTTCGAGCGTCAGGCCGAGCAGCAGCGGTATCGCCGCTTCCTGTCCAAACGCCGCCGCCACCAGCGGCAGCCCCATGTAGCCCGTGTTTCCGAGCACCGCCGACGCGCCCTGGATGGCGGACTCCCCGAGCCGGGTATCGAACAATAGCCGGCCGGAGACTGCCGAGGCCGCGTACACCGCGAGGCCGACGCCCAGGTACACCGCCATGAACTTCACGTTCAGGACGTCCGCCAGGGGCGCGGTCGCCATCAGGTTGAAGATAAATACCGGCAGGGCGAAGTAGAAGACAAAGCTGTTTATCCCGGAGACGGCCGCCGGGCTAAGGAGCCCGAAGCGGCCCGCGCCGTAGCCACAGAAGATCAGGGCGAAAAACGGCAGCGCGGTGTTTAGTATCGTCTCCAACGCCCGGACACTATACAGCCTGGGCGCAGCCCCGGCGGGTCTTACTAGCGCGTTACCCGGATGCCGCCGCCCTCGACTACCTCGCCGACCACGGAGGCCAACGTACCGCCCCGCTCCAGGGCCCGGACCAGTTCATCCTTACGCTCCGCCGGCACGGCGATGAGCAGCCCGCCGCTCGTCTGCGGGTCGTAGAGCGGTAGCAAGTCTTCCTGGGATACACCGTCAGCCGTCACGGCGTCTCCGATGTAATCCCGGTTGTTGACCAGACCGGCGGGGTAGCAGCCGTCAGCCGCCAGCGGTAGGGCTTTCTCCCAGACCGGTACGTCACCATGATGGATCACCGCGCCGACGCCGCCCGGCTCCAGCATCTCCGAGAGGTGGCCGAGGAAGCTGTAGCCGGTTACGTCCGTGGCGGCCGAGACCCCCACGGATTGCATGGCCTCGCAGGCGGCCTTGTTGAGCGTGGCCGCCGCCTCGATGGTCTCTTCGATCTCCGACTCGGGGAAGATGTCGCGCTTTACCGCCGTGGTGAGGATGCCCGTGCCGAGCGGCTTCGTTAGCACCAGGGCGTCGCCGACCTCGGAGCCGGCGTTGCGGACTACCCGGTCCTCCTCGACGAAGCCGGTTACGGAGAGGCCAAACTTCGGCTCCTCGTCCTGGACGGAGTGGCCGCCGCAGAGCCTGGCGCCGGATTCCTCGATTTTGGATTGTCCGCCGGCCAGGATCTCGCGCAGTATCCCCATGTCCAGGGAGCAGGGGAAGGCCACGAGGTTCATCGCCGTCAGCGGCTCGCCGCCCATGGCGTAGATGTCCGAGAAGGCGTTGGCCGCGGCGATCTGGCCGAACCGGTACGGGTCGTCCACGATCGGCGTGAAGAAGTCGGCGGATTGCAAGAGCAGGCCGCCGCCGAACGGTATGTACCCGGCGTCGTCCCGGGTTTCCATGCCGCTCATGAAGCCGTCAGCCGCGGCGGGGGTAAGTCCTTCGAGCGCTTTCTCCAGGTCCCCTGGAGCGAACTTGGAGGCTCAACCAGCCTTGGTGGAATATTTGGTCAGTCGTATACGCGTTCGTTCGTCCATACAAACAATTATATGTCCCCGGCCCGGTTTCTGCTCTCAGCGGCGATCTTCGCCACCAGCGCCTCCAATGCGCCACGCTCACGCCCCGGCAGGACGAGATGCTGGCGCGCCTCGCACGCCGCCCTCAGCGACTTGTAGAAGCCTGCCTCGTGTTCGGCTTTTTCCAGTACCGCCGCCAGGGCTTCCGTGTCGCCGACCGGATAGTAACCGGGGTAGTTTTCGCCCAACATCCCGATATTGCCGGGTATGCCCGAGGCGATCACCGGCGTCCCGGCCGCCAGCGCCTCGCAGATCGCGTTCGCGCCGCCCTCCATCAGGGAGCTCTGCACCAGCAACCGGGAGCGGGAGATAAGCCGCCGAACCTCGGAATGCGGCAACTCTCCCAGCCAGTGGTACCGGGGCGAAGCGTTCATGTGCGCCAGCGCCTCTCTCTCGAACCGTCCGTCGTCGGCTTTCCCGGCGTGGAGAACCCTTATACGGGAATCCGGAGGTAGAATCCGGGCCGCGAGCGCCGCCCGGAAAGGGTCTTTTACCCCGCGCAAGCTGCCCGCGACGAGCACGTCGAAAAAACGTTCGTCGGGTGCGGCCGGACCGGAAGGTTCGGAAGGTTCGGGCGGTTCGGCGGATTGGTATATCATGCGGGCTTTCTTCCGGTGGCGGTCCTCCAACTCATCGAGGCCGGCCTCCTGGAGCACGACCAGGCGCGTTGCGAGTTCGAGAGATTCTCGGGCGTTCTCGTCTGCGGGGAGGTCCCGGTACAGGTCCGTGCCGGTCAGGACGACCACGAGGGGAAGGTCCGGGTGCTGGGTGGCGAAGGCGGAGATGGAAGGGTGACTGCGGCGGGCGTGGAGTGAGATCATGAGCTCCGCTTCCGCCCCGTCCCAGGTTTCTTCGACGATCACTTCGTGTCCGGCTTCCTCCAGGAAGCGTGCCCAGCG
>JBARZM010000197.1:0-2677 GCA_049650095.1 Rubrobacteraceae bacterium
GCTCCCGATAGCGCGCTGGATCGTCATGCAGCACGGCGGTGAGATCCAACTAGACAGCCAACCGGACAAAGGCGCCATCGTCACGGTGAGGCTGCCGCTCGCCGCTACCTGACCCTCCAGTTTTCAGACAACCGTCAGCCGGCGTTCAGCCCGCTCTCAGGTAAGATTGTCATACTGATGTCAGCAAACCGGACGCGAGAGAATCGGAGCCCGACCATGACGGAGAAGCCGGACAGAATTACGGAAACGACGCCCGACCCCGCCAACCCGTGCAAGAGCAAAGGCCGGCACATCGAGGTACACCGCGAGGTCCCGGAGGACATCGAAGCGTCTTCCCTGGAAGAGCTCCGGAAGCACCTGGAGGAGGAGGTGGATCACGACCTCCAGGAGACCTACGAGCTGACCGACGAGAGGCTGGTGTGCACTTTCTGGACCCTCGAAAACGAGACCGATGATGTCGAGCGGCGCATAGGGCTGCTGGACCGGAAGCTGGACGAGATAAGAGTCCCCGGAGAAGGCCGATGAGCGATAGGGTTTCCGCCCGCGCCGACGATGCCGCGTACGACGTAATTATCGTGGGCGGCAGTTTCGCCGGGTTGTCCGTCGCCATGCAGTTGCGCGGCCGGCGGGTCCTGGTCTTGGACCAGCACCCCATCGGCTCGCACCAGATGTCCTCCTGCGGCACGCCGCTGCCCACGGCAAAGGCCGTCGGAGCGGAGGCGGCCATCCTGGAGGAGCATCCCGCGCTGGTGATGCACGCGGGCGGACGGGAGATGAGCTTCCCGCTGCGCGACCCGTTCGTCACCTTCGACTACGAGAAGTTCTGCGGGGCGATGCTGGAGCAGACCGACGCCGAGGTGCGGCTCGCCCGGGTCACGGAGCTGGATGGCGATGTCGTCGAGACCACCAAAGGACCGGCGAAAGGACGCTTTATAGTAGACGCGGCGGGTTGGCGCTCCCAGAGGGGACGGAGCCTGCAGCCGCCACGCCCCGTGCGGCGCTTCGGTTACGGCCTGGAGACAGAGCTTCCGGTGCGGCTCGACCTCTCTCCGGGGCTCCACTTCTACTTCGAGAAAGACCTCATGCCCAACGGCTACGTCTGGGCTTTCCCCTGCGGGGAGACCGTTCGCCTGGGGCTGGGCAGCTTCGAAGAGGGACTGCGCCTGCGGCCGCGGCTGGAGCGGTTCCTGGAACGCTTCGGGTTGCGGGCCGGAGAGACCCGCGGCGGCGTGCTGGCCATCGAGCGGAGCGAGCCGCTCGCGGAGGAGATGTTCGTCGTCGGGGACGCCGCCGGCCAGTGCCTACCGGTAACCGGCGAGGGCATCCGCGCGGCCATCTTCCACGGCGTCCACTGCGGCCGGGCCATCGCCTCCGCCCTGGACGGCGAGCTCTCGTCCGACGAAGCCCGCGACCTCTACCGGGAACAGGTGCGCGGCATGGACCGCTTCCACGAACGCCTGATGAAGATGCAGGCCGTCGTGGCCCGTACCCCGGAGCCGCTGCTGGCCGCGGCGGGCCGGATCCTCGCCCGGCCGGCCCTCACCCATCGCCTGATGGGCAAGTACCTGGTCTCCAGCGGTTACTTCTTGGGGTGATTCCGCCAGCGTCGCGGCCCCGATAGCTTCGCCCTTCCGCGAAATCTTGACCGGAGCTTGACCTTCTTCTGAAGGTAGCTTGAGGTTCGTCTTTTAGAGTAAGGCTGTAAACAAAAGCTACTCGAGAGAGGAGATGATCGAAGATGATGGGTGGATTCGATGGAGTGATGGGGGGGTGGAGCGCCTTCGGCTGGCTGTGGATGCTGATCCCGCTCCTCTTCTGGGGCGGGCTGCTCGCCCTCATAGTCTGGGCCATAGTCCGGGTCTTCCCGGGACAGCGGGATAGCGCAAACTTCTCCGGGACGCCAGCGAAGCCGGCGGAGGAGGTCCTTCGGGAACGCTTCGCCCGCGGCGAGATAGACGCCGGGGAGTACGAACGCTCCCTGGAGGTCTTGAAGAGCGAGAAGAACTATCTGAAAGGCGGTGTCTGAGATGCGGACGAAGTATCTGGTTCCCATACTGGCCGTGCTGGCGATCCTGTTGGCGGGGGTCGGGACGGCCTACGCCGGGGACCGAACGGCGCCCCGAAACGGTCAATGGAACGGCCAGGGCATGATGAGCGGCGCCGGCTCGATGATGGGCGGGCAAGGCATGTACGGTGGCTCGCGGACCGGCAACTTTGACGAGAGCCGGCCGTTTGATCTCCAGTTCATCGACCGGATGACCCCGCACCACCAGATGGCGATCACGTCCTCCGAATACATGATCTCCGACTCGGACCGGCCGGAGCTCCGCAAGCTCGCGGACGACATCCAGAAGAGCCAGTCCGGGCAGATAGATCAGATGCAGGAGTGGCGCCAGCAGTGGTACCCCGACGCCGGGTCAGCATACGGTACATACGACATGTCCACCGGCACGATGGAGCAGATGATGGGCGGTTCGATGCAGGAGACGATGGGCGGCGACGCGACCGACGCGATGTTCCTGCGCATGATGATCCCGCACCACCAGCAGGCCATCGACATGTCCCGGCAGGCGCTCGATAGGGCCGAGCGTCCCGAGATCAAGGACCTCGCCCGCAAGATCATCGACGAGCAGTCCGCCGAGATCGAGCAGATGCAAGGCTACCTGCAGGAGATAGA
>JBARZM010000198.1:0-4412 GCA_049650095.1 Rubrobacteraceae bacterium
CTTCGATGACCTCCGCTTCGAGGTCGCCGCCAAAAGCACGGCCGAGCGCGCCGTCGAGCGCCTTCAGGCCGCCGTTCAGGACAGCTTTTACCGGCTCCGGGAGCGGCAGCCGCGGCCGCGTTCGGGGGGCTTCTTGTTCCTGAGAGTCGTCCGAAGTCTCGCCGGTCGATTGACCTTCCTGGACGTTCAAGAGCCGGGCCAGTGAGGCGGGGAGGGTGGGCGTCGGCAGCCGGGAGACGTCGAGCAGTTTGATCCCGTACTGCATCTCGCCGGCCTCGACGGCCCCGAGACGGGTCTCGACCCCTATGACAGAGGGCAACATGTCACAGGCCACGCAGTTCTCCGCCGTCCGAAAAAACTTCCGCATGAGCGAGACGGCGTAGAAGCCGTACTGCGGGTGGACCATGTAGTCGCCGGGCGTGTGGGCCACGACCCGTTGGCCGTTTATCCGGTAAAACTGGGGCGTGCCGGACAGGTGCCCAACCACCCGGCCTTCCTCCGTGACCGCGACCCACCGGTGAACCTGATCCGCCAGCGGATGGTTCCCGAACCAGTCGTAAACGCCCGCGTAGAAATCCGCCTCCCGAACTTCGGGCATGTGAGGGTAAGCCAGGACTCGTAGCGCCCCGACCTTCTCTTCCAGCTCCGCCCTATCGAGTTCCGTGTCTTCGAAAGACCGTACCGTAGCCTTCAACTACCGGGCTCCTTTCGGTGCGCCAAGGATCTTCTGACGGGTCGCCGCACGGATGCCTAGTGTGCGAAGGGGCAGAGTTTAGAGTAGCCGGCGGACGAAGTCCATCGGAGACCTCGGTTAAAATATCTTTTCTCGATCTAGAATATACGAGTATTTTCTGGTTTCATGACGTAGTTCTGAGGACAAAAGTTCAAAGGGATGTACGAGTGATCTACGCAAGACATCCAAACGAGGTCGGAGGTCGTCGGACGGTCTTCGGAGGACTTGGCCGGTCATCGACAGAAGCGGCCTCTTGAAAACGCCCATATCGAAGAGGCGGCGGGTGATCTTCGCCAAGGCCAAGCGGCGGCGTTACCGGCGGCGGCGCGGCGGGCTCGTCGTACTGGCATTGCTGCTCGGCGCGGGTGTGATCTACGCCGTGGCATCCGGGCAAGACGGGTCTTCCGGCAACGAGGTTTCCGGGCCGGCGCAAAAAGTCTTGTTGCTGGACGAACCTCTGGCCGACAGCAAGCCCCTCGAAACTCCCGACGCGCTGAAACTCAAGAAGACCCCGGCTTCCTCGGCGTTTCTGGCCGTGTCCGGCGAGTTGCCGAACGTGTCCAAGGAAGACATCGAAGGCGTCTACAAGAGTAAGGAAGATTCCAACTGGGCCGCGGTTCGCTTCGACCTCGAAGACGAAGAGGGAGACTACGTGCTCTTTATGGAGAAAGCGGGCGGGGCCTGGGAGTTGCGGCGTTCGGTTTTGACCGACGAGCCGGACTACGAAAAGAACGAACAGGCCGTTCTGGACGGCGTGCCCGATGACCTCGCCGGCACCCTATACACGGTGCCGGAGTCCGAGAACGGGACCTACATGACATCCAAGCTCGTGGCGGAATCGTTCGACAAGAGCAGCTTGCCGGAGGGCGGGGAGTCGCGGTATCCGCCGGCGGACCCGGTTCTCGAAGACGTGCCGAGCGGGGAGCGCGACCGGATCGAGGAAGGCCTCAAAAAGCTCGAAAAGAAGATCAAAGCCTACGACGGCGTCGCCGGTGTATATGTCCAGGACACGAAGGGCGGCTGGGGCTATGGCATACGGCCCGACGAGCAATTCTTCAGCGCCTCGGTTATAAAGATCCCGATCATGGTGGCCGTCTACCGGAAAATCGATTCCGGCGAACTGTCTTTCACAGACAGCTTCCCGACGGAGCCCGGAGATTGGGCGGCGGGCGCCGGGTGGATGCAGTGGGAGGACGCCGGGAAATCCTACACCGTGGGGGATTACCTCTACATGATGATGACCCAGTCCGACAACGTGGCGACTAACGCCCTGGTACGCATCGCCGGGGGCGCCGACCAGGTAAACGAGGTGGCGCGTTCGATGGGCGCGAAGGATACCGAGCTTTACCAGAAAGTAACCAGCGAGCGGGGCGTGGTCCCCACGTACGACAACCGCACCACGACGCGCGACATGTCCGTGATGCTGGACCAAATCTCCCGGGGCGAAGCCGCGAGCGAGGAAAGTTGCCGGTACATGACGGAGCTCATGCAGTCCAACGATCTCGACTCCTGGCTGGAGGACGCCCTACCGGAGGATGCCAAGGTTGCCCAAAAAGGCGGTTGGCTCTACGGTGTCTACGACGACGTGGGGATCGTCTCCCACCCGGACCGTCCTTATTCCGTAGCCATCCTCACCAAATACGGCCCGGACCCGGAGATCGCGAAGCCCACCTTCCAGGACATATCCAAGGGCGTCTGGGAGATTCAAGGCGGCAAGTAGGCCGTCCGCCTGTAAGTCGTCCTCCGCCTAGCCTTCCTTCGGCCGGAGCCGGCGGCGCGCCAGGTCTATGGCCGCCTGTAATTCCTCCGCCCGGAGCGCGAGCGCCACCCCTAGATAAGCCGCCACCGACACGCTGCCCACTACCAAGATAACGAGCGCCCGTTCCAGGGTTCCCGTTCCAAGACCGAGCAGGTTTACGCCGCCCCAGGCGACGGCGTACATCGCGGCCCCCGCGGCCAGGATCTTCGCCAGGGACCGCAGCAGCCGCCGGCCGTCGATACGTTCTATGCGCCGCCTCATCGCCGCCAGGCCCAGCGCGGCCAGGATCGTGTAGGCCACCGAAAGGGCGAGCACCACGCCGACGACCCTGATCACATCCGAGAGCACGTAGACGAAGCCCGTGTAGAGGGCGAAGAGGACCACGTTTAGGAGGGCGGGGGTGAGGGTGTTTTGTTGGGAGTAGAACGCCCGGACGAGCAAGAAATACACCCCGTAGCCGAGCAGGCCGACCGCGTAAGCCTGGAGCAGGGTGGCGACTACCTGCGTATCTTGGGCGACGAACTCGCCGCGTTCGTAGAGCAGCCCGACGATCGGCTTCGCCAGGACGAACATACCAATAGTAGACGGCACCACCACGAAAGAAACCAGCCGGAGCCCGAACGAGAAAGTATCGCGGTAGCCGTCCACGTCGCCCCGGGAATGTTGCTCCGAGAGGTCCGGCATAAGGGCCGTCGCTATGGCTACCACGAAAATGCCGTAGGGGAGAGAGAAAATCACGAACGCCAGCCCTAGCTGGGTCGCGGCGTTGAACTGGGTGGCGAAGAAATACCCTACGGCCTGCAAACCAACCGAGGCCGCGACCAGGATCAGCATGGGCCCGGCCAGCCGGGCGGCGGAGGCGAGCGCCGGGTGTCCGAACTGTATCCGGGGCTTGTAGCCGAGGCGCAGCATCGTCGGGACCAGGCACAAGGCCATCACGGCGACGCCCAGGGTGGCCCCGAGTGCAAGGACGTAGATGGCGAGGGTTTGGTCCCGGCCGTCGAGCAACTCGTAAGCCCCGAAGGAAGCGATGATGATGAGGTTGTTCAGCACCGGGGCGAAGGTCGGCAAAAAGAAATACCGGTGAGACTGGAGAACGCCGGTGGCGATCGTGCTGATCCCGTACAAGACGAGCTGGAGCACGAAGATCCGGAAGAGCAGCACCGATATCTCCAACTGCTCCCGCGCCCCCGCCGGGGAGAGATCTTCGGCGTTCTGCCAGTCCGTGGCGAGGCTTACCAGCGGCTCGGCGAACACGACGCCGAAGGCGGCCACGACCGCCAGTAGCGGCAGGGCCACGGTAAAGAGGGCGTTGGTCAGGGCCTGGGCATCCTCTTCGCCGTGGTTCGTGATCCTCTCTATCAGGATGGGGATGAAGATCGAGTAAAAGATGCCGCCCAGAAAGAGCTCGTAGATCCAATTCGGCAGGGCGCTCGCCACCGAGAAAGCCTGGGATACTACGCCGGTGCCTAGTAGGGCCGCGAAGACCATGATCCGGACATATCCCGTGGCCCGCGAGAGAAAGGTGGCCGCCGAGATCGAGAGCATGGATCTTAGAAGACCTGACATTGCAAGGATGTTACTAAAGGGTGTATGGAAAGTCTCCATCACGAGCCCCTAGTAACAAAAACGCTATATGTGGGATAAAAAGCCAATTTGGCCCGTAGATTTGGTTTCCGGAAGATTCCCGTGGGTATAGAATGAAGTTATGCAGCGGGATCTCGTAGACGAACGTTATTCAGTACTGGGTACCCTGGGTGGCGGTGGCATGGGACAGGTTTATCTGGCCCGGGACGAGCTGCTGGGCCGGGAGGTCGCCCTGAAGGTTCTCAGGCCCCAGCACGCCGAGAACCAGGACTTCGTCGAGCGCTTTCGGCGGGAGGCGAAGAACGCGGCGGCCCTGTCTCATCCGAACATAGT
>JBARZM010000199.1:0-9805 GCA_049650095.1 Rubrobacteraceae bacterium
TCGCCACCCGCACGGAGTCGTAGCCGGTGGCGATGACGTTGACGAGCGTGAGCATCCCCAGGGCCAGCGGCAGGAAGTTCCACGCGGGCATCGGCTCGGTCTTTAGCGTCACGAACCCCAGGATCACCAGCCCGAGCGTCAGGATTATGAAGCCGAAAGAGGAGATCCGGGTTCCCTCTTCGATCCCGAAGGTTAGGCTTATAAGGAAGCCGGCCGCCAGGAAACCGAGCCCGACGACCGCTTGCACGAAGCCGGCCCTTCCCTCCCCCCGCATGCGCCCCGAGTAGTTGACGTAAAAACCCGCCAGCCCGAGGATAAAGAGCACCGGCAAGACGAAGAGCAACCGTCCAGCGAGGGTGGATACATCGCCCCCGATCTCTTCGAGGACAACCCTCAGGCACCAGAGCACGCCGCCGGCCGCAGCCGCGGCACCCCCGAGGCGGGCGAGGTTCACGTTCGTCAAGTGCGGGTCGCTTTTTGTCTTAGAAAATCCATCCGGGACAGCTTACGTGCCGGCCTTAGCTATTTCCAGGGCTCGGGAGCGGGATCTTTACGGCCCCGCAAGCGTTTGGCCAGCAACGCGGCGAAGATCAAGAACATAAAACCGTGACTGACTACGAAGAATTCTTGCCCGTAGTAGGCGCTGTTGTAGTAAGAGACCGGGCTCGACCACTCCCAGCCGGAGATCGGCCAGAAGAGCGGTCGCGCGTCGTTGACGTGGGTCAGGAAATCCGCGAAGGTGTGGCCGAGCCAGCCGATCAGGAACCACTTCAACATCCCGCGCCGGTCGAACCACCCAAACCTCAGCAAACCGTAGGTCCCGAGCAAGACCATTGCCGGCACGGCGGAATGTAGCGCGGAGCCCGGGCCGCCGAAAGGCCCGCTGAAGTAGATCTTCTCCAGCATCTCCTTTGAATGCACCGAAGACCAGCCTTCGGTTAGATAAGCTGTGCCGACGTAGTACGCGGTTCCGGCGAAAGAGGGTAGGTCCGGGAGCGCCGCGCCGACGGCGCCGGCTATACCGGCCGCCCGTCCGGCCTTTAGCCCATGCTTGGCGAGCGCCCAGGTCAAAAACGAGTGAGAGTAGGTCTCCACCTCTAGGGCGCTGGCTTCCGGCGGCCGAGATGCTTCTCGAAGAACGCCAGCGTCCGGCGCCAAGAATCTTCCGAGGCCGCCGGATCGTGGGCGCGGCCCCGGTCGTTGAAGAAGGAATGCCGGGCGCCGGGGTAGATTTTGATGTCGTGCGGGACGTCGTGGCGCCTCAGCTCCGCGTCGAGCTTGCGACCGGCCTTGGCGGTAAAGTCTTTCCCAGGATAGGAGCCAACGACCGGGCAAGACCTTGCGACGGCCTCTAGCGGGCGAGGGTTCATCCCGTAGAACGGAGCTATAGCCCCCAGGCGGTCATCGGTGCAGGCCCAGGCTATAGCCAGTCCTCCTCCCAGGCAAAAACCGATGGCCCCGAGCCGCTCCTCGTCTACGTAGGGTTGCCGGGCCAGGCCGTCGAGGGCGGCCCGCAAGTCCCGCAAGGCCCCGTGGTCGAGCGAGTCGAAAAGCATGCCCCGCATAAACCGCGCCATGCACACAGCCCGGTTGCGGCCGGAAAAGAGATCCACCGCCAACGCAACGTACCCGGCGTCCGCGAACCGCCGCGCGACGTCTTTCACGTTGTCGTTGAGACCGAAAGCCTCGTGGATGATCACGACACCAGGCGATTCAGTGGCCTCCGCTTCGGGGCGGGCCAGGTAAGCCTTCAACCGGCGTTGCTCTCCCTCGAACGATACGGTCTGGGTTGTAGACGACACCTATGAGCCTTTCCTGCGTGCTGCTTGCGTGCTGCTTGGAGCCCTCAGACTCCGCGGAGGCTTATTGTAGCCCAACCGCCCAACCGGGTATAACCCGCTGCCCCGGGCCTTCTCTCTTGCCCTGAAGCTGGTAGGTTGGGATACTTGTAAGAGACGACAGTGGATAGAGGCGTGAAACACGCCCCGGCTGGAATCGCACACAACGGCTGGCCGATCCGTCGGCGGCTTTGAGGGGACGCATGGACATAGATACCGTCAAAGAACCGATAGACCTACTCTCCGTAGGCGAAACGTTGATCGACTTTATCTCGGTGGAACAAACCGACTGGCTACGCAACGCCTCCACGTTCCGCCGCTACCTGGGAGGTTCCCCGGCCAACATAGCGGTCAACGTCTCCAAGCTAGGCGGCAGTGCGGCGGTGCTTTCGAAGACCGGCATCGGAGCCTTCGGCAAGTTCATAAAGAGCGAGCTCCAGCGTCACGGCGTCTCGACCGACTACCTGGTAATGGACCACCGCACCCGGACGACGGTGGCGTTCGTCTCCTCGACCAGCGGCAAGCCGGACTTCGAGATCGCCCGCAGCGGAGACTACCTGCTAAGGCCCGAAGAGATAACCGAAGATTCGATTCACCGGGCCCGCGTGGTCCACGCCTCGACCTTCGCCCTCTCCCGCGAACCCTGCCGCTCGGCCGTCCGAAAGGTGCTGCGCGCCGCCCACGAGAACGGCCAAAAAGTGTCGCTAGACCCGAACTACAGCCAGCGTATATGGCCCCATCACAAAGAAGCCCTCCAGGTAATAGAGGAAATGTATCAATACGTTGACATAACCAAGCCTTCCCTGGATGACGCCCGCAGGATATTCGGCCCGGGGCACGAGCCGGAGCAGTACGTTGGCATGTTTCACGAGTTGGGGGCCGGCGTGGTGGTCCTGACGATGGGCGCGGATGGGCTTCTGGTCTCAGAGAATGGGAATATAGTCTGCCACCTGCAGACCCGGCCCGTCAAGGTCGCCGACGCTACCGGGGCCGGCGACTCTTTCTGGGCCGGTTTTCTGGTGGCGCTGCTCGACGGTGAGCCGCTCGAACGCTGCGCGCTCTTCGCCCGCGAAGTAGTCGAGATGAAGCTGACCCGGGTCGGCCCGTTGCCCCTCGAAATCGACAGCAAGGAAATCTACGTCAAGGTCAAGAAAGCGGAACAAGAGTTAGAGAAAGAGCCGGAGAGCAAACAGCAACCAGAGTCCGGTTAGCGTGAGGCCGGAGGCTTCACGGGGGGCGCGCCGGTGCGTATAGCCTTCGTAAACCCCCACGGGAACTTCGATCCGGGCAACAGCCATCTCGCCGCCCACCCGGACTTCGGCGGTCAGCTCGTCTACGTCCGGGAGGTCGCCCGCGCGCTATCCGGGCTGGGCCACGAAGTAGACATCTTGACCCGCCGCATCGTGGACCCCGAATGGCCCGAGTTCGAGGGTAAAACAGACTCCTACCCGGATTTCGACAACATCCGAATCCTCCGCTTCCGGTGCGGGCCGGACGAATTTCTACCGAAAGAAGATCTCTGGCCTCATTTAGGAGATTGGGTGGGTCGGATCGCTGAGTTTTACCGGGATGAGGGCGTGTGGCCGGATCTCTGGACCGGGCATTACGCCGATGGCGGTCTCTGCGCCGCGCTGCTGGAAGAGGAATCCGGCGTTCCTTTCACCTTCACCGGACATTCGCTCGGCGCCTCGAAGCTGGATTTTCTGATGCGGGAAACCGGCGAGACCAACGGAGGTGCGCTCGCGGCGCTCGACGTACGCTACCGCTTCGGCGTCCGGATCTCGGCCGAGCGCGCGGCCATGGCCCGGGCGACAGCAATCGTGACGAACAGCTCCGTGGAACGATACGAACAATACAGTCACGCCGCCTACCGGGACGCGGCCGGTGAGGCCGACGAGCGCTACGCCGTAATACCTCCCGGCGTAAACCCCGACATCTTCGGCCCCGAAACCCTCAGCCCTTGGGAAGACGAGGTGCGAAAAAAAATTCAGGCCTCCCTCGAACGCGACATCTTCGCCGAACGGCGGCGCCTGCCGGCGGTGATCGCCTGGAGCCGCCTGGACCCGAAGAAGAACCATCTGGCCCTGGTGAGGGCGTTCGCCGTGGAGCCCGCGCTGCGGGAAAAGGCTAACCTGGTAATGATCACGCGCGGTTTGGAAGACCCATTGCGGGAGATCCCGCCACAAAACGGGGGACAACGGGAGGTTATTCAGACCCTGGTCGACGAGATAGACCGCGAGGATCTCTGGGGCAGCGTGTCGGCCTTCAGCCTCTCCGGCCAGACGGTTTTGGCGGCGCTCTACCGCTGGGGCGCGGCGGGCGGCGGGGTCTTCTGCCTACCCGCCGAGCACGAGCCCTTCGGCATGGCCGTAATCGAGGCGATGGCGGTCGGCCTTCCGGTGGTCGCCACCAGCAACGGCGGGCCGACGGAGATCACGGCCAACGGCCGCGCCGGACTCCTTGCGGACCCTACGGACCCGGCGGACATAGCCCGGCAACTACTCCGATTGCTCGACGACCGCGAGACCTGGCAGGCTTACGCAGGGCGGGGTCTCGAACGCGTAGCCAAAAACTACCACTGGCGGCGAACGGCCGAGGGCTACCTGAACCTGGCGAAGCATGCCCGACAGAAACCACCGGCGCCGGGCGGCCACCAAATACCCATCCCGGACTACTTCCGCAAGCCTACCGAGGAGGGAATACCGCGTTTGCAAGGTTGGACCTCATCAGGACCCGACATCGAAATATCGTAACCGGCGATAGAAAGGACAGAGAAATGCACGTCGCGTTTATAAATCCCCAGGGGAACTTCGATCCCGAGGACTCCTACTGGACGGCCCACCCGGACTTCGGCGGCCAGCTCGTCTACGTGAAAGAGTTGGCCCTGGCGATGGGCAACATCGGCCACAAGGTAGACGTCGTAACCCGCCGCATCATCGACCCCGAATGGCCCGAGTTCGGGGGCGCGACCGACTTCTACCCGGACGCCCCGAACGTCCGCATACTACGCATTCCTTTCGGCCCGGAACACTTCTTGCCCAAAGAGGAGCTCTGGCCCTACCTCGGCACGGAGTTCGTGCCGAACTTGCTGGGACACTACGAGGAAGAGGGCTCTTACCCGGACTTGACGACCTCCCATTACGGCGACGGCGGTCTCTGCGCCGTCCTGATCGAGGCCCAGACAGGCATCCCGTTTAGCTTCACGGCCCACTCCTTGGGCGCCCAGAAGATGGATAAAATGGAGATACCCCGCAAGGACATCGCAAGGATCGACGAACGTTACCGGTTCTCCCGGCGCATAGTCGCCGAGCGTCTGGCGATGAACCGCTCGGCGGTCAACGTTACCAGCACGATGCAAGAGAGGTACAACCAGTACACCCACAACGCGTACCGGGGGGCCGTGGACCCTACGGACGACGAACGCTTCGCGGCCGTACCGCCCGGCGTGGCGCTCAACATCTTCGACAAAAACACTGCGTACGAGGGAGAAGAGCGGGTCCACGAACACGTGCAAGCGTGCCTGGAGCGGGACATATCCCCCGACCGGCTGGACCTGCCGGGTGTGATCGCCTCCAGCCGGCTCGACCCGAAGAAGAACCACCTCTCGCTGGTCGAGGCATTCGCCGGCAGCCCGACACTCCGGGAAAACGCGAACCTCGTCATCTTCACCGGGGACCTGGAAGACCCTCTGGAAGGCTACAAAGAGGCCGACGAGGGCGAGCGGCAAGTCTTGGACGGCCTGATGCAGGTCATCGATCGGGAAGGGCTCCGGGGCAAAGTCTCCATGTTCGCTTTGCACAACCAGCGGGAGTTGGCCGCGGCTTACCGGAAGCTATCCGGGCTCCGCTCCGTGTTCGCCCTGACGGCCAACTACGAGCCGTTCGGCCTGGCCCCGCTGGAGGCCATGGCGGCGGGCCTGCCGGCGGTGGTCACGAAATACGGCGGCCCCAGCGAGAGCATGCGGAGCGGTGAAGAAGAGTACGGGATACTGGTGGACCCCGCCAATCCCGAAGAGGTCGGCGCGGGTCTTTACAGGCTAGTAGGGAATCAGGACCGCTGGCGGCGATATGCCGAGGCCGGCTACAACCGGGTGATCGAGCGTTACACCTGGGAGAAAACCGCCGAAGGTTACCTGGAGGCGATCTCCGGCCACCACCGGGACACCACCGCCGGCAAGCACGAGGACCAATCGACGGCCCTGGTCTCGGGTGAGCAGAAAAGCAACGGTGAGGCAGCCTCCGAAAACGGCCTTCAGGGTACGCCGCGGCTACCGATCCCGGCGTTCTTCACGAACCCGGAGTCCGGTGGGGTCTCGGTCGAAGAGCTAGACGAGCTGTATTACAGCCTCGACGTGCTGGGTGTCGGAGAGGCCCTCGTGGACTTCATCTCGCACGAGATGGCCCACTCGCTCCGGACGGCGCGGAGCTTCACCCGGTACGTCGGCGGCCAGCCGGCGAACGTGGCGGTCTACGTCGCCAAACTCGGGGGACGCTCGGCGGTGCTCTCGAAAGTCGGTACCGACCACTTCGGGGAGTACCTCGAAGAACAGCTCCAGCACCACGGCGTCGACACCGAGGCAATAAGACGGACCAACTCCGCCGCCTCCACCAACGCCTTCGTCACCCGGACCGTTAGCATCCCGGACTTCCAGATCAACCGCGGCGCCGACGCCCTGCTCAACATGCGCGACGTGCCGGACGAGCTGATCGAACGAACCAAAATCGTTCACACTTCGGCTTTCGCCCTCTCGCGAGACCCCGCGAGGCTCGCCGTGCGCCGGGCGCTGAGGCTGGGACACCGCCTGGGCAAGACCGTCACCCTGGACCCGAACTACGATCCCCGCATCTGGCCCGACAAAGAAGAGGCCTGGGAGGTTCTCGCCGAGGTGCTCCCCTACGTGACCGTGGTCAAACCTTCTCTGGAGGACGCCCGGCGGCTCTTCGACTACAACATGGACGACGAGAGCCTCAAGGAAACCTGCCTGCACGACTTCCACGACCTCGGGGCCGAAGTGGTGATCTTCACCAGCAGCGGCGGGATGGTTACCGTCTCCGATGGCTCTTCAGTGGAGGAGATCGGGCCTCTTCCAACGACCGATATAAAGAGCGTAACCGGGGCCCGGGACGCCTTCTGGTCCGGGCTCTTGGTCGCCCACCTCGACGGGCACGACTGGCCGACGTGCGTCAGGTTCGCCCACGAGGTAGCCCGGCTCAAACTAAGCGTCGAAGGCCATATCGAGCGCATGATCGACCGGCGCGCGGTCTACGAGCGCCTGGACGCCGCCGGACGGAAAGCGTGACCCGGTGAGCGCGAACCCCGCCCGTATAACGGACCTCCCGCGGCTAATAGAGAACCTATCCTCCGAAGACCAGGCGCTCTTCGGACGCATCTTCGACGTGAGCGCCACCACCGGGAGGCTGGATCCCCCGGAGAGCATGCACGGCTGGATCGAGTCCTCCTTCGGCTCCGTGGACGCCGTCCGGGAGCAGCGGATAGTCAAGATAACGAACCTAATAACCCTCCAGGGCACGCTCTTCAACGGACTCCGGTCTTCCCGTCCCTCCGACACCGGCACGGACCTGGACCTGGAAGAGGAGATAGCCGGGACCGAAGGCGACCCGTTCTGCCACCCTGAAGAAGGAACTCCCGCCGACACCTTCGGCCGCGTCCGGGGCCGCCACTCAACGACCGCCTCGAACATCGCCAAGTACGACGGCTTTCACGGGGTCGTCGTCTTCGACGACCACAACCCGCTCCACTTCACCCCCGAAAAGGTGGCCGATTACATAAACGTCGGCCTCCAGTGGGGCCGCGAGGCCATCGAAACCGACCCGGAGGCCCGCTACTTCTTCCTGATGTGGAACTGCCTCTGGCGGGCCGGGGGGTCCCTGATCCACGGTCACGCCCAGGCGACCGCCACCCGGAACCTCCACTATCCAAAGGTAGAGCACCTCCGCCGCGTGGCCCTCTCCTACGCCGCCGAGCACGCCTCGAACTACTTCGACGACCTCTATAACGTTCACGACTCTTTGGGTTTGAGCTTCCCCTGCCCCGGAAGTATTCGGGGGTTCGCCAGCCTCACCCCGATCAAGGAGAAAGAACTGGTTCTAGTAGGAGAGGACCTGGAAGACGAGGCTCTCCACCAGGCCGTGGCCCAAGCACTCGGAAGCTACGTGGAAGCGTTGGGCGTGAGCAGCTTCAACGTCGCCTTCTACACCCCGCCGCTAACACCCGACGGCAGTGACTGGTCCGGCTTTCCAACGATAGTTCATCTCGTGGACCGGGGAGACCCGGCGAGCCGCACCTCGGACATGGGCGCGATGGAGCTCTACGCCGCCAGCGTGGTCGCCTCAGACCCGTTCCGGGTGGCCGAAACTTTGCGGTAAGGCTAAGCCGCGGGTTCCTTTACGGGGAGCTTCGCCTTGTCCCCCACCTTTACCCCGCGCTCCTCGAAGAACCCCTGGTTGACCTCCAGGGCGTACTGGGCGGGCTCGGCGGAGGGGTGGGGGGTCTCGTCCAGGGGCTGCATGTCCTGGATGTCTATGATGCGGCCTTCGGAGTCCAGGTAGGCTACGGAGAGCGGTATCAGGGTGTTCTTCATCCAGAAGGAGAGCGTCTGCTCGTCCTCGAAGACGAAGAGCATGCCCCGGTTCGACCCGAGGGCGGTGCGCTCCATGAGACCCCGCTGGCGCTCGGCGTCATTGTCGGCGATCTCCACTTGTAGCTTGACGGTCTCGCCGCCCGAAGCGTCTATGGTCAGCGGGCGGGGGTTCGAGGCGGCCGTGGTACCGGAGCCCGCGTTATCCGTACCGCCGCATCCGGCGAGCAGCAGAGAAAAAAGAATGAGTAGTATCCCCGTGTATCTCATCGCAGGACGAACCCTATACGTTTGTTCTCGCGGCCCTTGCTTTCGTGGTCGGTTAGACTCAATGTTCCCACCTCCTGGGTATTGGCGACGTGTGTTCCGCCGTCGGCCTGGGCATCCAAGCCTTCTATTTCTACTATCCGCACAGTACTACCGCACTCGGGTACGCGCTCTACTCGAGTTCGGATCAAATCCGGGTCCTGCGACACCTCTTCGCGGGGCAACTCATAGACACTCACCGGATGGTTCCCGGACAAGGCCTGGTTTGCGAGACGCTCTATCTCATCCACCACTTCCGTAGTCCATTCGCCGGGGAAAGAGAAGTCCATCCGGGCCCCATTCGCCTTCATTTTTCCTCCAGTCACCTTCGCGTCGAGGTTCTGCCAGATCACGGCGGAGAGCACGTGCAGGGCGGTATGGTAGCGCATGTGGGCGAAGCGCCGGTCCCAGTCGAGCGTCGCGGTTATATTCTCCACGGTCTCCGGGATCGGTGAGTCGAGGACGTGGACGATCTCGCCGTCGCGCCGCTTTACGTCGACCACGCCGGCCTCGACGGGTCCGATGCCGACGCGTCCCTTGTCCGGCGGCTGGCCTCCGCCGCCGGGGTAGAAGGCGGTACGGTTCAGCGTTAGCTCGCGCCCGGCGTTCTTTACTATCCGGGCCTCGAACTCTCGCAGGTAGGCGTCTTCCAGAAATAGCTCTTCGGTCAAAGCGCCAGCGTACCCCGCTCATGGTCCTTGAAGGTGACGACTTCCCGGTAGCCGACGTCGTGGACGAGCTTGAGGCTCTCTTCGTAGCCGGCGGCGACCTGGTCGGCGGCGTGGGCGTCGGAGGAGAGGATTATAGGCACGCCGCGCCGGTGAAACATCTCCAGGAAGTTTCTCGCGGGGTAGATCTCACCTATAGGTTTCCGCAGGCCGGCGGCGTTTACGTCCACCACGACGCCGGATTCGGCGATGGCGTCGGCGGTCTCCTCCAGCGTCGGGGTGATGTCCTTGTCCGGGAAGCGGCGGAAGATTTTTATGAGATCCGGGTGGCCGAGCACATCGAAACGCCCCGACAAAGCCGCCTCCCGGACGTTCTTGTAGTACGCCTCGTAGAG
>JBARZM010000200.1:0-9260 GCA_049650095.1 Rubrobacteraceae bacterium
TCACGCCGTCCATGAGGCCTTCCATGTAGCCTTCGATGGTGGAGAGCGGCGTGCGCAGCTCGTGGGAGACGTCGGAGATCAGGTCGAGCCTGCGGTGCTCGGTGTCCTGGAGAGTCTTCGCCAGGACGTTCAAGCTGGCGGCGAGCCCTCCCAACTCGTCGGCGCTCGCCCGAAAGCCCGTCCTTGGCCCACTCGACCTCGAACCCGCGACAACACACGAACCTGACCAAGATTATCCACGCCGAATAATCCCAAAAAGACGCCTTGACAGCGGCACGTCAACTATCTATATTATGATATAGTAATTGAAATTGATATGTTGTAGAGGGTTTGACTTTAGGAGGCTAATCGATGAGTTCTAGTATTCCGGCGGTTGTGGATGCGGAGCAGTTGGGCGAGTTGATGGACGAGCGTTCCGACGTGCGGTTGCTCGACGTGAGGACGCCGGGTGAGTATGAGACGATGCACATTCGCGGCTCTTACAACGTTCCTCTTGACTTGTTGGGCGAGCACGCCCGGGAGATCCAGGAGAACGTGGATGAGCCGGTGGTGTTGGTTTGCCAGTCGGGTTCGCGGGCGCGAAAGGCGCGGGAGGCGTTGGAGGGGGCGAAGATGCCCAACCTGCACGTGCTCGAAGGCGGCGTGAACGGCTGGGTCTCTTCGGACAAGCCGGTGAATCGTGGTCCGGAGCGGATCTCCATGGAGCGGCAGGTCAGGATCGCCGCCGGCGGTATGGCGGCTCTGGGCGGTCTACTGGCCTTGACCGTCAACCGGCGCTTCGGAGTCTTGCCGGCGTTTGTTGGTAGCGGGCTACTCTTCGCGGGCGTGACGGACACCTGCGGGATGGCCGCCGTGCTCTCCAAACTTCCTTACAATCGGGCGGCGAGCTGCGACGTGGACGCCATGGTGAGCGCCCTCAAAGAAGGATACGAACCGGCGGCGTAATCGGCTGGAAGACCCCACGTAATGAGCGGCGGTATCCTGAAACTTGGGATACCGCCGCTTTCGACTTCCTGTTTGTTTTCTACGAGGAGCGGGCCGTGCTGCCTGCTTTCTGCCACACCCCGAGGGTCTCCAGCGCGTGCTGCACGGACAGGTGCGAGATGTCCGTGCCGAACTTCTTTGTCCAGCCGGCTTTCTCCGCGACGTCCCGGACGGGGCCTTTCATGCCGGCGATATGTACCTCGACGTCCCGCTCCTTGAGGGATTCCATCAAGTCCTCCAGCGTCTCCAGTGCTACCGCATCCACGTCGTTGACGGCGGAGAAGTCCAGGACCATGTTTCGGAGGTCCGGGCGCTCGAAGGCCGCCTCGTTCAGCCAGTTCTCCCAGAACGCCGTGTTGGCGAAGTAGAGCGAGGCGTCCACCCGCACGACGAGCGTGTTCGGGAAAGTCTGCGCTTCGGGGTAGCGGTTGACGTTGCGGAAGACATCCTCTTCCGGCAGGTAGCCGACTTCGGTGGTGTGCGGGTAGGCGCTGCGCCAGATGAAGAGGGCCAGCGAGAACGCCACGCCGACGAGGATGCCCTGCTCTATACCGATCAGGAGCGTCGCGGCGAAGGTTATGAGGAGCGTCCACCCGTCCACCTTCTTGACCTTGAACAGTTTGACCGGCTCCAGGAAATCTATGAGCCCGTAGACGGCGACCATCACGATAGCGGCCAGCACCGCGTTCGGCAGGTAGTAGAAGAGCGGGGTGAAGAAGAGCAGCGTCAGGACGATGAGAACCGCGGTTATGACCGAGGCCAGCGGGGTGCGGGCTCCGGACTGGTAATTTACCGCCGAGCGGGAGAACCCGCCGGTAACCGGGTAGGCCGAGAACACCGAGCCCGCGACGTTCGCCAGGCCGAGACCGACCAGCTCTTTGTTGGCGTCCACCTTGTACTTCTCCCGGTTGGCGATGGACTTGGCGACGGCTATGGACTCCATGAAACCGACGAAGGAGATCGTCAGCGCGATGGTCAGCAGTGAACTCACCGAGTCCAGGCCGAAAGCCGGCAACGCGAAGGACGGAACGCCCTGTGGCACGTCGCCCACGATGCTCACCCCACGTTCTTGCAGCCCGAAAACGTAGACCGCTGTAGCGCTCAGGGCTACCACCAGAAGAGGAGCCGGAAAGCGCGGTGCGATCCTCCTCAAAAACACAAGCGCCGCAATGCTCACCAATCCGATGGTGAGCGTTATAAGGTTGACCTCGCCGAGCTTCTGGGCCGCATCCCAGAGGAGGACGAAGACCGAGTTTGTAGACTCCAAATCTACGCCGAGCAGGTGCTTTAGCTGGCTCAGGCCGATGACGATGGCCGCCGCCGACGTAAACCCGCTTATGACGGCGTGGGAGAGGAAGTTGACCACGAAGCCAGCGCGGAGCAGGCCGAGTCCGAACTGTATGACGCCGACCATGAGCGCCAGCAGCGCGGCCAGGGCGACGAACTCGCCGGAGCCGGGCTCCGCCAGCGCCGAGACGCCGGTCAGGGTCAGCAGTGAGACGAGGGCCACGGGACCCACGGCGAGCTGGCGCGAGGAGCCGAACAAGGCGTAGATGATGAGCGGGATGGTCGAGGCGTAGAGCCCTACGACCGGCGGCAGACCGGCGAGCATCGCGTACGCCATCCCCTGCGGAATGAGCATGACCGCGACGATCAGGCCGGCGGAGAAGTCTCCCCCTAAATCCTCGCGCCGGTAGCGCCGGAGCCACCCGGCGGCGGGAATTATTCTCTCCAACATGGCGGCCTACTCCACGGGCAGGCCACGAGCCTGCCAACCCGCCGTGCCGCCCATCAGGTTGGCGACGTTTTCGAGGATGCCATGCTCGGTAAGGTAATGGGCGGCCCGCTCAGAACGGCTGCCGCTGGCGCACACCAGGACCACCGGCTCCTCCAGCTCATCCACCCTTCCGGGGAGTTCCCCGAGCGGTACGTTCTTCGCGCCCGGGATGTGAGCATCCTCGTATTCCCAACGCTCGCGCACGTCTACGAGCTGCGCGCCGCTCTTCTGCCACTTCTCTAATTCTCCGGGGAGGATTTCTTCGTATTCATACATTTCAAAACACCTTTCGGATAGTCTATAAAACCAGGGCAAAAAATGGAGCCGCAGACCGAAAATGGCCCGCGGCTCCCGTTACACACCAGTCTCTACGCGGAGACTGTTTGCTTGTTGGCCGCTTCCCAGCCCTCATAGCTGCCTTCCAGCTCGATCACGTTTTCGAAACCGGCGGCGCGCAAAGCACTCGCAACCACCGCATTGCGGGCTCCGGTCTGGCAATGAGTAACGATGGGCCTGTCCTCGGGCAACTCGTCCAGGTTCCACATCACCCGTCCACCGTGGATCTGGGTGGCCTCGGGGATGTGCCCGGCCTCGTACTCGCTCTTTGCCCGTACGTCCAACACGAACGGATCTTCTAGCTTCTCCAGGTCGTCGGGGGAGACGGTAGGGACCGTCTCTTTCTCCAAACCTTCGAGGCTGGTGATGTAGCCCACCACGTTGTCTATGCCCACGTAGGAGAGTTTGTCGCGCAGTTGCTCCGCGCCTTCCTCACTGTTTGCCAGCACCACGATAGGCCGGTCGTCTTTCTCCGGGTCGATCACCCACGAAGCCCAACTGGCGAAGTTGCTGCCCGCCGTGACGTTTATAGAGCCGGGTACCGCGCCCTTTGCGAAGTCCCCGGGCGCCCGGGTATCTATAAAGATTACCTCGTCCCGGTCGAGCCCCTCCCCCAGCGTACCGGCTTCGTACTCGGCCAGTGGTTGGCGCTCTCCCAGCAAAGCCGGACCACTCTTGTTCTGGCGCTTCATCCGGCCGAAGTACACCGGCGCGTCGGGCTGGTCCGCGAGCAACGACTCGACGAAACCTTCTTCATCGTCATCCTCGACGAGCCGGCCCCACCAGGAAAATAGCCGCTCGTAGCCGACCGTCGAGGTCGGCACTGCTCCGAGAGCTTTCCCGCACGAGCTACCGGCGCCGTGCCCCGGCCACACCTGCACGTAGTCCGGCAGGTTCAGGAACTTCTCGCGCAGGCTCTCGAACATCTGCTTGGCACCCAAGAACCGCGTGTCCTTACCACCAGCGGCCTCGTCCAACAGGTCCGGACGTCCCAGGTCCCCAACGAAAACGAAGTCCCCCGTGAGGATAAAGCCCGGCTCGTCCGTGGTCGCGCCGTCCGTTACGAGGAAGGAGATGTGCTCCGGGGTGTGGCCCGGCGTGTGGACCGCCTTTAGGACGATGTTGCCGATCTTGAACTCACTGCCATCGTAGAGCAACGCGCCCTCGAAGCCGTACTTCCAGTCCTCGTCGCCCTCATCGGAGAGGTAGAGCGTGGAGCCCGTGGCCTCCGCCAACTCCCGCGAACCGGAGAGAAAGTCCGCGTGGATGTGGGTCTCGGTGACCGCCACGATCTCCATGTCTTCTTCCTCGGCCTTGTCCAGGTACACCCGAACGTCCCGCCGGGGATCCACCACAACCGCCTGACCCGTCGCCTGACACCCGATAAAGTAACTGGCCTGCGCCAGATCCTCGTCGTAGATCCGCTCGAACAACATAACTCGCTCCTCTCAAAGTTTCCAACTCTTGCAGTGCAAACTAGATATTATCGTCTAAATGCTCATATGTCAATTGAGTAATATTAGAGGGCGGTCAGCTGGGTGCGGCAGCGTATCGAGTTTTCAGGCGGGAGTAGGGAAGTTCCGGAGGTCGGCGGAGAGGGGTTCCTGGATGGAGTTGCACATGAGATCGCAGAGTTTGAACGCAGAGTTTGAAGACGGACTCGTCGGCCATGGCGTAGAAGGAGTTCAGGCGTTGTCCAATGACGCCCTGAATCTGGTGGTGGGGCGTGTCAAGGTTCGCTCTGAACCGGTGAGCTTGAGACTGACTTACTCCCTGATGGACGGGTAAAAGACCGTTACGGAGCTCGTCGAGGCGACGGGAGGGCTCCTAGGCGAACGTGTCCGAATACCTCGGTATTTTATTCGACGCCGGCATGGTGGATCGCCGCAAGGAGGGCCTGAGATCCTACTATCGGGGTGTCGAGGGGTCCATCTTCGACCTGTGCGATCTGGTCTGCGGCTCCATACCGGAGAGGCTGGAGGCCGGTTAGGGCGTTTCACTTTAGCGACAGACTCATCGGCTCCGGGGCTTTAGACGGGATACTTCCGCTCGCAGCGCGGGCTGTGACCGGGTCTCCGAACACCTCCCGCTTTCCCGCAGGTACTTCTTCGCAGTCCGCTTGCGCTATACTTCCGTGAAAGGGTTAAATACTGCGGTGGAGATTGAGTCATGTATAGAGATCAACGAGTCGCTGATTCCGTCCCGACGATGGGCAATAGTCCTATCGAGATCGCCCGCTTGAACACCAAGATCATGTCCATAAAGGTCTCCCTCAAGGGGCTGATGATGTGGGGCGGTCTGATCTTACTGATCTCCGGTCCTCTCTCCGCCGTCACGGTACTCTGGTGGCTCGTCCTGATCTTCGGGGTAGCGTTGCCGCTCGCCGTCGGGGTGGGCAGCCGGATCTCGGGCTTTCCACAGGCGCACGCGGCGCTGCACGCCGCGAACCACGGCGAGAAAGAGCTGCTGAAGGCGCTGGAGGTCCGGGGGGAACTCACCCCCGCCCACGCCGCCCTGGAAACCTCTCTCAACACTTCCGAGGCGGACCGCATACTGAGCGAACTCGCGTCCAAAGGTTACCTGGGAGTACGTGTGGACGGTACGAAGATAAGCTATTCGCTCTGGTAGCCAAAGCTCAAGTTTTTGGCTACGACTTGTTATTATGTAGCACATTAAAGTTTCTGTTCTCATGCTCGGTAATAATCACGAGTATTTACAGCACCTTCGGCAAATACCCCGGCCGCGACTTCTCGAATGCTTCCAGGTCGTCTTCGTGCGTTAGCGTTAGGCTTATATCGTCGAGGCCGTTGAGGAGCCGGTAGCGGGCGAAGTTGTCGAATGAAAAGGGCTCCTCCAGGCCGGGGGCTTTTACGACGCGGCCCTCTAAGTCTACGGAAACTTCGGCCTCCGGGTCTTCACGCACGGTGGCGAGGATCTCATCTACGGACCCTTCGGGGAGTTCCACGGCTAGAAGCCCGATCTTGGCACAGTTGTTCTTGAAGATGTCGGCGAGAGACTTGGCGATTACAGCCCCAAAGCCGTAGTCCTGGATGGCCCAGGGCGCGTGCTCCCGGCTCGAACCGCTGCCGAAGTTTTCCCCGGCTATCAGCACGACAGCTCCCTCGTGCTCGGGACGGTTCATAATGAAGTCCGGGTCGTCGCGCCAACTGGAGAAGAGGAACTGCCCGAATCCGGTCCGCTCTATGCGCTTGAGCGCGTCGCTCGGGACGATCTGGTCCGTATCCACGTCGTCCCAGCCGAGCGGTAACGCCTTGCCTTCGACTTTGTTTACGGCTTCCATCTAGCTCACCTCCACGGGTACACCAAGTTCACTGGGCGAGGCGAACCGACCCATTACCGCCGTCGCCGCCGCCACGACCGGGCTGACGAGGTGCGTCCTGCCACCCTTGCCCTGACGGCCCTCGAAGTTGCGGTTGCTGGTAGAGGCGCACCGCTCGCCAGGCGCGAGGATGTCCGGGTTCATGCCGAGGCACATCGAGCAACCCGCGTTGCGCCAGTCGAAGCCGGCCTCCGTGAATATTTCATCCAAACCTTCTTCCTCGGCCTGCTGCTTTACGCGCATCGAGCCGGGGACGACCATCGCCCGGATGCCCTCTTTTACCTTGTGACCGTCGAGGACGCGGGCGGCGGCCCGGAGGTCTTCGATGCGGGCGTTGGTGCAGGAACCGAGGAAGACGGTGTCCACCTCGATCTCGCGTATCGGCGTGCCGGGCGCGAGGTCCATGTACTTGAGCGCCCGCTCGTGGCCCTCGGTCTGCGGCTCGGGGACCGCCTCGTCGAGCCCGACGGTCTGCGCCGGGGTCGTGCCCCAGGAGACGTAGGGTACGAGGTCTTCGGCCTGTATGACGACTTCCTTGTCGAACTCTGCACCCTCGTCGGTACGGAGCGACTTCCACTCTTCGATCGCGATGTCCCAGTCCTCGCCTTTCGGGGCGTGGGGCTTGTCCTCGAGGTACTCGAAGGTGGTTTCGTCGGGGGCGACGAGTCCGGCGCGGGCGCCGCCTTCGATGGACATGTTGCAGACCGTCATCCGGCCCTCCATCGAGAGGTTCCTTATAGCCTCTCCCCGGTACTCGATAATGTGCCCGACCCCGCCGTTGGTCCCTATGCGGTGCAAAATGCCGAGCATGATGTCCTTCGCCGTGATCTCCGGCGAAGGCTCCCCCTCTATGGTGACGGACATCGTCTTCGGCCGGCTCTGCTGCAAGGTCTGGGTCGCCAGCACGTGCTCGACCTCGCTGGTCCCGATGCCGAACGCCAAAGCGCCGAACGCCCCGTGCGTCGAGGTATGAGAGTCGCCGCAAACTATGGTGAGCCCCGGCTGGGTCAAACCCATCTCCGGCCCGATGACGTGGACGATCCCCTGCCCGATAGTCCCCCACGAATGGAGCTGTATGCCGAACTCCTCGCAGTTGTTCCGCAGCGCCTCCATCTGCTTCGCGGAGACCTTGTCCTCCACGGGACGGTCCGGTCCCCACGTCGGGACATTGTGGTCCATCGTCGCCACGCTAAGGTCCGGGCGCCGTACCTTACGGTCGGCGATCCGCAGTCCCTCGAACGCCTGCGGGCTCGTTACCTCGTGGACGAGGTGCAGGTCCACGTAGAGGAGATCCGGCTCTCCCTCCACACTTCGTACCACGTGCCTATCCCAGATTTTCTCTGCCAACGTCTTCGGACGACTCATGCTCTCTCCTTCGTTGTTCCTGACCCGGCGTCTTTCGCGCCGGGCTTATAGCCACCGTATACGGCGAACTGACGGTTTTTGTATACGCAGTCGACCGGGTCGAAGCCGGCTTCCTCCAACCAGACTAGCTGGGAGTACAGCGGGGCATACCGATCTTGTTTCATCCTCTCGAGCGCGGCGTCCAGATCACGCTCCGCGACGCCCGCCTCTCTCGCCCGCCGGAGCCAGTACTCATGGTATCGCTCCTCGATCTCCGGCGTCGCCCCGGGTACCTGGTCGGCGTTGACGAAGACTCCGCCGGGAGAAAGGTTTTCGTAGGCCCTGCGGATAACTCTCCGCTTGTCAGGGTCTTCCAGATGGTGGATGGAGAGTGCAGAGACGATAACCTCGAACTCACCCCACTCTTCTTCTCCGACATAGTCCATGACGCGGAATTCGAAGCGCGCGGGGTCCGGCGAGAACCGCCGCCGGGCCGCCTCCAGCATCTCATCCGAAATATCTACCAGCGTGATCCGGGCCCCGGGGAACCTTTCGGCGACCATGGCGCTGAGCAGACCCGTACCGGCGCCGAGGTCCAGGACCCGTATCGGCTCGTCTCTTTCGTAAGCCAGCAGCTCGAAGACCGAGCCGTAGAAGTTGTCGAAGTCCGGCACGAGCTGGCGGCGGGCCCGATCGTAGTCTCTGGCAGCCGCGCCAAACAGAGTACCGACGCTCATGCGGCCCTCCGCGCGAGCATGTTCAGCCGCACGTAGTCCACTACCGGGGCACCTTCCTCCGCCATTCGCCCCGCCACGGCCCGGGCAAAATCGTCACGTTCGCCTTCCGGCAACACCGATACGTGCTGGCGCAGGATCACGGTCTTCAGGTAACGCGCCAACTTCTCTACCGAATCGAACGCCGTGGGCTCTTCGTGCAACCAGGTTTCTATCTTCTCGAACCCGGCTTTTTCCAACCGCTCCTTCGTCGCTTCGGGGCTGGCGAAGTGCTTTGCGTCGGACCAGCCCTCGAAGGTCTTCCGGAAACGCTCTTCGTCCATGACTTCCTGGGCAGTCTCCAGCACCCGGGTGACGTTGCCCGCGCCGCCGCATTGGGCGGCCAGGAGTCCTCCCGGTTTGAGGTTTCCGGCAAGCCGCTGGAAGAGCCGGTCATGGTCGAGGATCCAGTGAAACGTGGCCGTCGAGAAGATCACACCTGCCAGCCCCCCGGCGTCCAACTCCAGGAGATCCTGGCGCTCCACCGTAACGCGCCCGTCACCAGCGAATCGCTCCGCGGCCACCCCAACCATCTTCTCCGAGACGTCCACAGCGAGTACCGTCCCATCCGGCAACCGCCCAAGAAGCAACTCCGTCACCCGGCCCGTCCCACAACCCGCGTCCACGACCGCCTCGTCGCCCTCCAACTGTACGAACTCCAAAAACTTCGCGCCCCAACGCGTCATCGGGTCCGCCAACTCCTCGT
>JBARZM010000201.1:0-5401 GCA_049650095.1 Rubrobacteraceae bacterium
CCGCCGGGGGCCGGTTCGCCGGACGCCGTGAGGTCCAGGAACCGGCCCAGCGGGAGGTCGAGGTAGCTGGTTTTTGTGTCGGGTTCGTTCAGAACAGCCCCACGGTTTCGCCGTTCTCGTCGATGTCTATGCTCTCGGCGGCGGGGTGGGCGCTCAGGCCCGGCATTGTGCGCATGTCGCCGCAGATCGGGTAGATGAACCCCGCTCCCACCGAGGCCCGCACCTCGCGGACCGGCAGCGTCCAGTCCGTAGGTGCGCCCATGAGCGCCGGGTTGGAGGAGATGGAGAGGTGCGTCTTGGCGATGCACACGGGGAGGTCCCCGAAGCCGTTCTTTTCGTAAGAGTCGATCTGGGCCCCCGCTTTTATGTCGTACTCGACGCCTTTAGCCCCGTATACCTTTGTGGCCACGGCCTCTATCTTGTCCCTGAGAGATGCTTCGTCCGGGTAGAGGAATTGGAACTCGGTGGGTTCCTCGGCGGCCTCGGCGACGGCTTCGGCGAGCTCCACTGCTCCGGCGCCGCCTTCGGTGAAGTGGTTGCAGACGGCTACCCGGGCGCCCATCTCCTCGGCGATCTCGCGGATGGCTTCGTGCTCGGAGTCATGGTCGGTAGGGAAGGCGTTTATGGCTACTACCGGCGAGACGCCGTGGACCCTGATGTTTTCGATCTGCTTGCGCAGGTTGTCCGCCCCCGCATGCACGTCGTCGGGGTTCTCTTTTAGAAGCTCATCGGGCAAAGGCTGGCCGGCCTTGACCTTGTGGCGTCCCGAATGGACCTTTAGGGCTCTTACGGTGGCTACGAGGACCGCGGCGTCAGGTTTGAGCCCGGAGTTGCGGCACTTGATGTTGAAGAATCGTTCGGCCCCCATGTCCGCCCCGAAGCCGGCCTCGGTTATGAGGTAGTCTCCGCCCCGGATGCCGATCCGGTCGGCGACTATGGAAGAGTTCCCGTGGGCGATGTTCCCAAAAGGTCCGGCATGGACCAGTACCGGCGTGTTTTCAAGGGTTTGCATCAGGTTCGGTTTTATGGCCTCTTTGAGGATCACCGTCATGGCGCCGGCGGCTTTGAGGTCTTCCGCCGTGATGGGTTCGCCTTTGATGGAGGAGCCTATGACGATCCTGCCGAGTCTTTCTCTCAGGTCCTTCAAGGAATTAGAGAGCGCCAGCACCGCCATCACCTCGGAGGCGGCGGTGATGTCGAAGCCTGCCTCGCGGGGGACGCCGTCTACCCGTGGTCCCAGGCCCGTGATGATGTTTCGTAGGGAGCGGTCGTTCACGTCCATAACGCGCCGCCAGGTGATGGAGTGGCGATCCACGTCGAAGAAGTCGTCGTGTTGGTGGATGTGGTTGTCGATCATGGCGGAGAGTAGGTTGTGGGCCGCCGTGACCGCGTGCATGTCGCCGGTCAGGTGCAGGTTCAGCATCTCCATCGGGACGACCTGGCTGTAGCCGCCGCCCGCCGCGCCGCCCTTGATGCCGAAGGTCGGTCCCATAGAGGGCTGGCGCACCGCCACCGTGGCCGTCTTGCCGAGATGCCGGAATGCCTGGCCGAGCCCGACGGTGGTGGTGGTCTTACCTTCGCCCAGAGGTGTTGGGGTGATAGCGGAGACCACGACGTACTTGGCGCGGGGGCGGTCTTCCAGTTCGTCTATGGCGTCTAGTTTGATCTTGGCCACGTCTTTGCCGTAGTGTTCCAGGTGATGCGGGCCCACCCCGATCTCTTCGGCCACCTCTTCCATGGGCTTGAGACGGGCTTTGCGGGCTATCTGGAGGTCTGAGGGTATCTCGGTTGGTTTTAGCATTCGAGCTCCTTGGAGTCTTGCGGGGATTGGCTACGCCGTTGCCTTGAGGCGCCCTAACATGCTCTGGCGCCAGGCTTCGGTGCGCTCCAGCTCATTGAACGTGTAGACGTGGAAGCCGCGGAGGTTGCTCTGCGGGTCGTCGAGCTGCGGGGTGAGTTCCGCGACCAGACTGTCGGGGGTGTAGCCGCCGGGCAGCAGCATCCGCAGAAAGCGGTTCCCGTACTTCTTCAAGAAGCGGGCCGAGTCGCCGAGGCCGATGCTGCCGGAGATCCGCATGAGCTTCGTCATGCTAACGGAGCCGGGGATGCCGACGTAGATGGGGAGCTGAACGCCCCGATCCCGTACTTTCTGGACCCACGCCTCTATGAGCCGGGGCTGAAAGCAGATCTGGCTAACGATATACGTGGCGTAGGGCAGCTTGTCGTTCATGGCCTGGACCGTGGTCTCGTCGCTGATCAGGGGATGACGCTCCGGGTAGCCGCCGATGCCGACGTGCTCGAACTCCGTACCCATTTCCGATAGGGCCGCTAGAAGATCCACGGACCCGGCGAACTTGCCGGCGGGTTTCGGGGCGTCGCCCGCGATCGCGAATACGTCCTTCACGCCGACTTCGTGCAGCCGGCAAGCAATATCTTTCAGGTGGGAATCGTCGGAGATCAGACGGGCCGATAGATGCGGTATTACCCGGTACCCTTCTCCCGTCAGAAACTCCGTGAGTTCCACGGTAGGACCAAGTCCTTTAGTCGGTGAGGCGGTAACCGTAAGCTCCACCTCTTTTGGGATTTGTTTCAGGACGCGCTCCGCGACACCCGGCAGGGGAATGACCTCGTAGCGCGGACGCTCCAGGGCCGCGGCCAGGGATACTGACCGATCTTGTCTGTTCTTCATCTCTGTCATCGAGAACCTCTCAGGTCTCCGGGAAGCGCCGCGAGAGAATTTCCCTCGCGGCGCCGATCCCTTTTTTACGCGCCTTTGGAGGAGCTGGTGGCGGAGAGCTGCTGCTCGGCGTGCTCCGGCCGGAAGAAGAGCCGGTCGGCGACGGTCGCGGAAACCGTTTCACCGGGACGCTCGACCTCGAGCTCCACGCCGATGCTGCTGTACTCGACCGGCACCATCGCGAAGCCGATGTTCTTGTCCAGGCGTGGCGAGTAGCAGGCGGAGGTAACTTTGCCGATGTGCTCGTTGCCCGCGTAGACGGGGAAGAAGTCGATCATGGAGCCGTCGTTGAACGAGCCGAGGTTCGAGCCTCCGAGTTCCACGCCGACCAGCTTACGGCTGACGCCTTCCTCGGCGACCTTCCGCAGAGCCTCCCGGCCGATGAAGTCCTGTTCCTGGTCGAGTTCGACCATCCACTTGTAGCCGTAGCCGACTTCGTAGGGGTTGTCCTCCAGCGTCATGTCGCAGCCCTGGGAGAGGATGCCGCCCTCGATGCGCCGGATGTGACAGGGTCCGATGGGGCCGATGCCATGTGGCTCGCCGGCCTGCAGGACCGCGTCCCACAGCTTTACGCCGTCGCGGCTGGCGTTCTTCAGGTAGATCTCGTAGCCAAGCTCGCCCGAGTAGCCGGTACGCGAGATCACGAGGTCCATCCCGTCAAGCTCCTTCTGAACCATGTAGTAGTAGGGAATCTCCAGGATGCTCTCGCCGAAGAGGTCGATCATGACATCCTTGGACCTGGGACCCTGAATCTGCATCGGCCCGACGTCCGGCTCGCTGATGGTTACGTCCAGCTTCATGGTGTACGCGAGCGCCTTCGCCCACAGCAGCACGTCGCTGTCGGCGAGGGAGAGCCAGAAGTGGTTCTCGTCGAGCCGGAGCAGCACCGGATCGTTCATGATGCCGCCGTTTTCATCGGTGATAAAGGCGTACTTACACTGGCCGACGTTGCACTTGTGCAGGTTGCGCGGGGTGAGCATGTTGGTGAACTCGAAGGCGTCGGGGCCGGTGATCTCGACTTGCCGTTCGGCGCCGCCCACGTCCCACATCGTCACGCCTTCGAGGAGCTGCCAGTACTCCGCGACCGGGTCGCCGTAGTGGCGCGGGTGGTAGTGGTGGTTGTAGACGCTGTACATCGCCACCCCGTGCCGCCGCGAGCCGTAGAAGTACGGGGACTTCTTTATCCGGGTGTACTGCAGGATCTCCGGGCTGGGGTTTACGTTGCCCAGGCGGGTTCCGTTTGTCTGCATTTCGGTCATGTCGTTCTCCTTATCTTTCTTCGGGACTCTTACTTCACTGAACGTCGAGGGCTAAATACTTCGTCGCATCACCGCTCCTCAGAACCGTTTTCATAGAAGTGCTCGCTCATGTACTTCTCGCCCTCGTCACAGAAGATGGTCACGACATCCTCGAACCCGGGATGCTCCTCCCGGACGCGGCGGGCCGCCGCCAGATGCGCCCCGCTGGAAGGTCCCACGAAAATGCCGTGCTCCCGCGCCAGCCGCCGCATCTCCCGGATGGCCTCCGTGCTCTCCACGGGGATGACGCCGTCTATCGTGTGGCCGTGCCGCTCGAAGATACCGGGGATGAAGCCGTCGGAGATGCCCTCTATGAGGTGGCGGCCGATCTCCCCGCACAGCAGCGTGCAGGATTCGTCCGGCTCGACGCCGAAGAGCTTCACGTCCGGGTTGACCTTCCGGAAAGCCTGGCCGACCCCGATCAGGGTCCCACCAGTCCCGACCCCGACGACCAGGGCATCCGGCACAATCCCCTCCGGCAACTGAGAAAGAATTTCCGGCCCCAGCCACTCCCGGTTCTCCTCCACGTTCCACTCCGAATCGAACTGCGCCGGACAGAAGTACCCGTCCTGCTGCCCGAGTTTCCGCGCTTTAGCCAGCGCCTCGTTGACGTGGAAATCCCCGACCTCCAACACTTCCGCCCCGAACGCCCGGCTGATGACCAGCCGCTCCGAGCTCATCCCGTAAGGCATCACGACGAGCATCCGGTAGCCTTTGGCCGCGGCGACCATCGAGAGCGCGTTGCCGGTGTTACCGCTCGAAGCCTCTACGATGGTGTCTCCGGGCTCTAACAAGCCTTCCTGCTCGGCCTTCTCGACCATGTACTTCGCGATGCGGGCCTTTACGGAGCCCGAGGGGTTCAGGAACTCGCACTTGGCCCAGATGCCCTCGACCTCGACGAGCGGGGTATCCCCGATGCCGTCGAGCACGGTTCCGGAGCCGGAAACAGGCCTCGTTCGCCCCGCCCGGCGCGAGGCCGGAGTTCGTGTTTTGAGCGTCAGGTTGTTAGAATCGATCTGTTGCAAGGGATTTTCCTTCTCTTGTGATGCTTTGCCGGGCGGTTCGTTCGGTCGCCAAACTCACGCGAACCGCGCCGGTCCTTTATGTGTCCAGACGTCTTACACGTCCTCTACCTTTCTCAAGTCGCCCTCGCGAGCGAAACGTCTCTCATCCGCTTCATTTCCGGATCAAAGAGCGGCTCCCCGGACACCGTGGCCGCGTGCCGTTCCGCGAAGTACTCGATCTCCAGCTTCATACCTTCCTCGGCAAGCTCTGGCGGCACCCACGCGTAAGCGATGCTCTGTCCGATGCTGTAGCCGTACGCCGCGCTGGTCACGTACCCGACCGCTCTGCCGTCCGCATAGAC
>JBARZM010000202.1:0-1532 GCA_049650095.1 Rubrobacteraceae bacterium
TGCCGCCGCAGGACGTCATAACCCGCGACAACGTCCCGGCCCGGGTCAACGCCGTGGTCTATTTCCGGGTCGTGGACCCCAACAACAGCGTCGTCGAAGTCGAGAACTTCGTGCTGGCGACCAGCCAGATCTCCCAGACTACGCTCCGCAGTGTATTGGGCAACAAAGACCTCGACGACCTGCTCACCAACCGGGAGTCCATAAACAGCGAGCTACAGAGCATCATCGACGAGCAGACCGACCCCTGGGGGATAAAGGTAAGCGTGGTGGAGGTCAAGGACGTGGAGATCCCGCAGCAGATGCAGCGGGCGATGGCGCGTCAGGCCGAGAGCGAGCGGGAGCGGCGGGCCAAGATCATAACCGCCGAAGGTGAGTTCCAGTCCTCTCAGCGGCTCCGGGAGGCCGCTGACACGCTGGAAACCCCGCAGGCGATGCAGATAAGGCTATTCCAGACCTTGAACGAGGTAGCCAACCAGCAGAACTCGACGATCATCCTGCCCGTCCCGATGGACCTGTTCAAGCCGTTCATGGAAGGCATGAACGGCTCCAGCGACGGCTATGCGGCATCGCGGCCGTCGAGGCCCGTGGGAGAGGTTTCGGGCGGGGCCACTGGCGGGCCGGCGTAACCCTGCTATCTGTTACCCGGTCGAGGTCTGGCGCCACAACCCGAGGGATGACGCCGGGCCACTTTCGGGAAGTTCTTCTGGAGACCCGGCGTGCCGCTAAATCACTCGGGCGTAGAGGCCGAGGTCCTGGTGGTCGGGGCGAGCCTGGCCGGGCTCTGCGCCGCCTACGAAGCCGCCCGTAATGGCGCCGAGACTTTGCTGATAGACGCCGCGCCCGAGGTCGGGGTTCGGCCTAATCCCGCAACGGTCCTGATGGAGCCGATCTGGCGCCGCACCGGGCTTCCCATTCCCGCGGAGGCTATAGGGCGAGAGCTCTCGGGGCTGAGGCTGGGCGGCCCATCAGGCGCCGGTCCGCTCTTCCATTTCCGCGCCGTCCACCTGGACCGCCGCGCTTTCGACCGGGCCTTCGCCGCGAGAGCGGCCGACGCGGGGGTGATCATTCGAAGCGGCGTGCGGGTGAACGCGGCATTGTCCTCCGGGGTCCGAACGGATTCCGGTCCCATACGGTCACGGGTCACCATCTTCGCGGATGGCGCCAATTCGGCCGTGCGGAAGGTCATGCCAACCATGCGCAACCCGCGGGAGGTGGCGTGGGGGCTCGACCAGCTCCTAGAAGCCTCGGGTATCGGCGAGTCTCCCCACTTCGAGGTACGTTTCGGAAGCTTCGCCCCGGGCTGGCGGGCGCAGCTCAACCCTTTGGGCGGAGCCCGCGCCAGCCTGTGGACCTTCGCCCGGGGTGTGCCGCGGGAAGACCTCGAAGGCTACGCCCGCCGGGCCCGCCGCGTCTTTGGATTTGAGCAGGCCCGCGTCCTCTCGGAACGCCGGGGCGCGGACCCGGTCTTCGTGGCGCCGGGCAGGATAGCCGGGGACGGCGTGATGGCCTGTGGCGCCGCCGCCGGCCAGGGC
>JBARZM010000203.1:0-2765 GCA_049650095.1 Rubrobacteraceae bacterium
CGCCCCGTCCAACACGCGCTCCACGTTCTCCGTCCCCGGCTCCTCCCGCAGCCCCGCGAGCAGGGCCGAGGCATCCATCACACAAGATGCTCCGTCCTCGCTCAAGCACCCGCCGGGTCGTCAGACGGCACGTCGTCCGCCCCTCGTGCCTCTGCCCGGGCCTCGGCCTTCGCCTCTTCGCGGCGCTCGGCAATCAATTCTCCGGAGAGGCTCCTAACCGGCGCCACGGAGGCGAACCGCTCTCGCAACCGGCGCGCCACGTCCTCGCGACGCTCCAGAACGAGCCGACCGTCCTCGACCCGCGTGGAGAGCTCGTCCCCGACCCCAAGACCCAACTCCTCACGAACCGCCACCGGTATAACGATCCTACCCTGCGGACCTACCCTGACCGTCGGCGCCGTTCCCATCTGCAACTCCTTCTCCACAACACGATGACACTCCGGTACTCTATGTGGCATTTACAGTAGCACGTGTCATTACAATGCATCGACTGCCGTTGACCGGCATTGATGGGAACATCAAGCGCGGTCCTCTTCGAGCATATTCCGCCAAGATCCTATGTCGGCTGGATCCAGGCG
Organism: Rubrobacteraceae bacterium; assembly: GCA_049650095.1. Taxonomy (GTDB): domain Bacteria; phylum Actinomycetota; class Rubrobacteria; order Rubrobacterales; family Rubrobacteraceae; genus SIRX01. Next base: position 579 of record JBARZM010000203.1, read on the forward strand.
CTCGATGCCCTCCTCGGCCAGATCATCGAAATCCCGATCGGCGGTTACGATCCTGGCGGGAGTCTCCTCCGCGCGGAGTATCACCGCCGCGTGCAGGAGATCTCGCGCGGCCAGCCGGGCGTCCGGATTCGTAGCGTTCCGGTCGGCCAACTCGCACGCGAGGACTATGTCTTCGGGGAGAACCGACTCGACCGAACCGTCCATGAGGGCGGCGAAATCGAGCACGGCTTGCTTGCCATCGGACCACCGCCGCAGGGACAGGTAGCGGTGAAGCATCTCCTGGAGTACCTCCGCATCGGTGAAGAAAGAGCGCGGGCTGCGGGCTGCCAGTCGCAGTACCTCCTTGCAGGATTCCTTTAGCGGATGGTCCCGGCCCGCCGCGTAGGTCGGTATGTTGGCGTCCAGGAACAGACGACCCACCGGCGGCCTAGCTGTCCTTTACCGGCCCGTAAGCCTCCGAGAACTGACGTTTCAGTTCAGCAGGGTCCGGCACATCCTCGACCTCCAGCGTCCCGATCCTCTCCGCAGCCGCCAGCCGCGCCGCGCCCGCGACCTCTTCCTCGTGGGAGCGTTCGATCAAGTCCCGCACCAACTCCGAGACCGACGTTCCCCGCGCAGCCGCAACCTCTTCGAGCTTGCCCCGCGCCTCAGAGTCTAGCCGCACCTCTACCCGCTCCGTCCTCATACCGAACTCCTCTTTTTGTCCGTACAGGAGTGTACGGTAAAAGCATAACATACGGGGTGATGCTACAATTTAGTGGACAAAGATTGTCAGTCAAAGATGGAGATTTTACGTGGACGCCACGCGACCCAGGCTCAATATCACACCCGAGAGAGCCATTGCCGAGTTAGAGAGCAGCCTTACCATGACGGACTCGGACGTTGCGCGTGCGCTCGGCATCAGCCCGAGGAGCCTCCGACGTTGGAGTTCGGGAGAGAGTCATCCTCAGAGAGAGTCCCGTACGAACCTGGCGAGGCTCGTCGCGCTCTCCGGGCGTCTTGAGGAGACTTTTGGTAAGCATGCCGACGAGTGGCTCGAAGCCGACAGCCGTTATCTCGGTGGCTTGAAGCCGATAGAAGCTCTGCGGGCGGGCCGCATGGACCGGGTAGAAGATGCCTTGGAGGCCCTGGATTCCGGGGCTGTTCTCTAGGCTCGTCTGACGTACCGGCATTACCGGGGGGAATATATCTGGGTCTGCTCTCGCTGCGCTTGTCTCTTCCTGGGAGGCGATTGCCTGGGAGGGAAGGGCATGGAGGCTGCACGCCGCCCGTTATGCGCCCGATGATCCCGGTGGCTCGTATAGGGTTTCGGGTCGGTACAACCGGGGCCGGGACTTCTTTGAAGAGGATGCCGTCTTCCCCGCCTTGTACCTGGCGACCGCCCCGGAAGTCTCTCTGGGCGAGAAGCAGCGACACCTGACGTCCGGCAATCTTCCGCAAATGAAAAACCAGGTTCTTAGCGAGTTTCACGTCCGGTTGCAAGAGATCTACGACCTCTCGAATCCACAAGAGCTTGGCATCAACAGCAAGGACCTTATAGACGACCGCGACCACTCCCTCCCGCAAAGCCTCGCCGCGGCGCTCCGGGAACGAGGAGCGGAAGCCTTCCTCGTACCTTCGGCGACCCTACTCGGAACCAACCTGGTGGTTTTTCCGGATCTTTTGCGAGACCCGTCAAGCCTGGAGATCCTGGATAGCCGTAAGACCCGACTCTATGTAGAAGGTCCCGGCGAGAGACCCTGACGGCGACGCTCCAGCGCACCGGGAGAACTTACACCAACCGCGTCCTACCGGTGAGCAACTCCTGCATCATGCCCTGCTTGATCCGGCGCGTCTTCTCCCGCCGCCCCTCCAAAGCCGCAACCTCCGCATCCATGTCCGACAACACGGCGGCGATGGCGGTTTGTTCTTCGCTAGATTTTGGACGCATGACTTTAAACTTGGAGATTTGATCTGAGTTAGCGGACGTGAACGTGCTTCCCTGCTCAAGGGTCTTCCACTCTGGTTCGGCATTTACGAGGGCATGAAAAAGATACTGTTGTTCAATATCAGCGAATTTTACAGAACAAACACCACGGCCTAGGCATGAATGCGCCGAAGCAACGCCAACATAACCGACAGGAGCCCTTACCGTAACAACAATATCGCCTTCATCACAAGGTTTCGTTACCTGCGTGGTCCAAACTC
>JBARZM010000204.1:0-9323 GCA_049650095.1 Rubrobacteraceae bacterium
CAGGTTGCGGGCCATCCCGGCGCCCATGATCCCGGTCCCCAGCACGGCCACCGTAGCGTTGTCTGCCATTTCACGGTCTCCCTCTTATCGGATAGTGAGTTATAAAGCTACCACTTCCCGGGAATCGGTAAACGCTGGCAACAGCGGTAATCCGCCTAACAACGCGCCCCGCGGGATGGGGCTAGAATGTGCCCGTCGTCCCGAGGAAGGAGACCGTGGAGAGACCGGCCACCCTCAAAGCGCGAGGCATAACGCTCCGGTACAAGAGTAGCGGGCGCGGTATCGAGAACGTGAACCTGGACGTTAGTCCGGGCGAGGTCTTCGGCCTCATGGGCCCGAACGGCTCCGGAAAGAGCACCCTGCTGCGCGTGCTGTCCACCGCCTTGAACCCCGATTCCGGCAACTTTGGCGTCGGCGGCTGGGACGGCATTAGAGAGAAACGGGCCGTGCGCGCACGGATGGGCCTGATGGTGGACCGTCCGACCCACTACAAGGACTTGACCGGTTGGGCCAACGCCTACTTCTTCGCCAGCGCCTACGGGATGGAAGAGAAGGACGCCAACCGGGCGCTCGCCGAGCTCTTCGACTACTTCGACCTGACCGAGTACAAGGACGACAAGGTAAAGACGTACTCTTACGGCATGGGCAAGAAGCTCGCGCTCGTCGAGGCGATGGCCCACGGTCCCGGGTTCCTGATGTTGGATGAGCCCTCGCTCGGCCTCGACTACACCTCCCAACTCGCCTACCAGCGGAAGGTTAGAGACCTGGCCGCCGCCGGGGTGACGATACTCCTCGCCAGCAACCAGGTAGACGAGGTCGAGGCGCTGTGTGACCGGGTCGCGTTCCTGCACCGGGGCATGCTCGTATCCGAGGGGACGCCGGAGGGCCTGATCTCTTCCATCAAAGGCGTGCGGCGCATTGTGTCGACATTACGCAACCCCGTCGAGTATTCCGCGATAGAGGAAGTCTCGGGCGTGGATCGGGTGGTGCCGGAAGGCAGGAAGTTGGTGATCCACTGCGAAGACCGGCCCGGCATCGTCGAGGACGTGGTGGCGGGCATCGTCCGGTGCGGCGGCGACATTACGGACCTCTCGGTGCGCCGTCCGAACCTGGAAGACGTGTACGTTAAATTGACCGGGGAGGCGCTGAACGATGCTGAAGGTTAACCCGCCGGACGCTTACTGGAAGAAAGACGTGGCGCTGTTCTTCTCGAAGAGGTTCGCGTTGCTAATAAAGATGATCTACCCGGTCGCCATCATCGTGCCGGTCGCCGCGGGCGGCATCCCGGCACAGTACGCGGCGGCGGTGATCGGGATCGTTGCGATCATGGCCGGAACTTTCGGGGCCGGCGAAAGCCTAACGATAGACCTGAACGACGGCATCCTGGGCCGCGTGGCCCTCACGCCCTTGCGGCCCCAGCGGATAGTCTTCGAGGTCCTCGTCGTGAACGCCATCCTGGACTTCATCCAGCTATTGCCGGCCCTGGTAGTGGTCTACTTACTCAACCCGGCGCCGCTCATGTGGGTGTTGGCGGCGACCTTCGGGGTGTTTGCGACGCTCCTGACGGCGAACAGCATCGGCATATTCATCGCCAACTTCACCACCTCTCCGGCGGACGTGCTCCTGTACGCCACGGCGATACTCTTTCCCCTGATCTACCTTTCCGGCTTCTTCCGGAACCAGAACCCGACCCCCCTACTAGCTTTCCTCAGAGACTTCGTCCCGTTCGCTTACATGAACGATGCCCTAAAGACCATCTTCGGCTTGGGCGCCAACACGACCCCGCTGGAAGTGTTTGTCTATCCGACGATCATCTGCGTCATACTGGCCGTCGCCGTATGCCTGACGGCGCCGCGCCTGCTCTCTCCCCGGATATAGTTGTTTACCGCCTTAGGGGTGTCATCGCATGATTTCGGGAAAATTGTCGGTAAGGATACGTGTTGCTTCCGGTCACCCGTGCAAGGTGAGGCGCCATCCGACTTGGACTACTGTGGCGGGCACACAACTGATGAACTCGGATACCTCTACCACGCAAATCCACCCGAAGAGAATGCCGTGCTCAGTTGTTTTGTAGGGTCCGTCGAGGAAAGTCAAACTCAGACCGGGCCATAGAAGCGGATTCTGCCGAACTCCAGGTGAAGTCGTCATATTTGGTTGCTGGTGGAGCGAGGGTGCTCAAGAGTTGATGTGCGCCGGGTGCCGATCCATCTCATTGAGCAAAGCGGCTGGCAGCTCAAAGGCATGTCGCTTGGGAAGCTCTGCGATGAGTTCCCCGCTCCACTCCCACGTCGATCGGTAAAATCGAGTTGTCTTTCGGGATAAGCTGTTCGGGTGAAGATCGGGCAGCGAGGTGAACTCTCGGGTCTTAGTGCCCATCGTGGTCGTACCTCCGATGGGCTTGGATGCGGTTGGTACATGCTAACCTGCCCCTATGGGGAACGAGGGCCGAAGCGGCAAATGGACCGGTAGATGGGGCAGATAGAATCGCTGGTTTTTCTGGTCGGGGCCGCAGTGCTCCTCGCGCAACTGGCCCGGCTTACGAACGTACCGTACCCGGTTTTCCTGGTACTGGGCGGGCTAGCAATAGGCTTCACCCCAGGACTACCGACGGTGGAGGTCTCCCCCGCGGTCATCTTCGTCGCTTTTCTGCCGCCGCTCCTTAACTCCGAAGCCTTCTCTTTTTCCCCATTAGATTTGCGCGCCCGCCTGCGTCCCATTATCTTGCTCGCCGTGGGGCTCGTCCTCTTGACCGCGGCTGCCATCGCGCTGGTGGCCCACTACGTCGTGGGGCTACCCTGGGCGGCATCCTTCGTGTTGGGGGCCATCCTCGCGCCCACCGACCCCGTGGCAGCCCAGGCGGTCTTCAGGCGTCTCGGTGTCCCGGAGCACGTAGGCACGGTGGTCGGCGGCGAGAGCCTGGTAAACGACGGCTCCGCCCTGGTGATCTTTAACGTCGCCGTGGCGGCGGTGGTGGCCGGCTCGTTCTCGGTCTGGAGCGCCGGGTTGGACTTCGTGGTATCAGGCGGTGGCGGCCTGCTCTTTGGCCTCGTGTTCGCCGTGACGATACTTCCCGTGTGGGCGCGCATCCGCGACCCTCAGGTCCTCGTCGCCGCCTCGCTTTTGATCCCCTACGCCGTCTACGTCCTGGCCGAACAGGTTTTGGGTATCTCAGGCATCTTGGCCGTGGTCGCTTACGGGCTCTACCAGGGATGGAGATCTCCGAGACTGTTTCCCCTCGCTTCGGCGCGCATGCAGGCCCTTTCGTTCTGGGGTGTGCTGGTCTTCTTGCTGGAGTCGCTCCTTTTCGTCCTGGTCGGACAGCAACTCCCAACTATTCTGGCCGACCTCGGAGACTACGACCCGATGGAAATCCTCTTCTACGCGGTGCTCGTTTACGGCGTCCTCGTGGGGGCGCGCTTCGCCTGGTTTTTCAGCGTGCCCTACCTCCATCCCGTTTTCGACCGCCTGTTTCGCACGCGGTACCTTAGAGCACCGTGGCAGGAGCGGCTGGTTATGGGCTGGAGCGGCATGCGCGGGGCGGTCTCTTTGGCCGCGGCGCTCGCCGTTCCGCTGACGGTGGGGACGGGTGATCCTTTCCCCGGCCGAGACCTCATCGTGTTGCTCTCCTACGCGGCGATCCTCGCCACGCTGGTCGTCCAAGGTCTTACCCTCGGTCCCCTCGTGAGGGTTTTACGACTCGGGGGAGGCACAGGAGAGGGTGAGGGTCTCTCCGAGCTCAAGGCGCGGCTCGCCGGCGCCCATGCCGCCCTGGAGAAGCTGGAGAGTACCAGCGAGCAGGCGGGGGTACCGCCGGAGGCTCAAGAGAACGTGCGAGAGGAGTACCAAAAGCGCATAAGGAATTACTCGCAGGGTCTCGAAGCCGGCGGCGCGACCGAAGAGTACCGGCGAGGGTCCGCCGCCTGGAAGAGCTGGCGCAGGGACCTGATCTCAGCCGAACGCGAAGCCGTTCTCGCCCTACGTGATCGGGGCGAGATCAGCCCGGAGACCATGCGCCACATCGAGCGGGACCTGGACCTGGAGGAGTCCCGCATCGGCGGCTGAGGTTGTGGCATCCTGCACGACACACCATGCGCCTTCTTCAACAGGCTGCCCGGAATGGTACCGCTACGCGGAAGAGGACGGAGCTTCCAGCGGGGCGTGGTGTGCCAGAGGAGGTCGAGCATCGGCTAGTTGTCTTTGAGGTCCGCCCTGATCCAATGCAAAGAGTACGGAAGCAAGGATCAGCAGCGCTGTGGTTAGCGCAGTGAAGATCGTTGTGTAAATTTTTCGCATCTATCGAATCTCCTTGTACTCACACCATGACAAACCGCTCGGAGTGGATTCTCCTCTTAGGTACCCCGAGTTCGGCCAGGGCATCTTCCGCGGCGTCCATCAATGGTTCGGGACCGCAGATGAAATATTGCAGGTTTTGGTACCGCGCGGGCAGGTGCCTCGCGAGCACCGCCTCTCCGATACGGCCTTCTTCGCCCTCCCAGCCCTCGGGCGGGCGGCTAAGCACGTGCACCACCTCCAGGTTGAGCTTATTCCCGAGATCCTCGATCTCCTCGCGGAAAGCGACGCTCTCCCACTCGCGGTTACCGAAGAACAGGTAACAAGGTCTGAGGTCGTTCCGGTCGGCCATCGTGCGGATCATGCTCAGTAGCGGGGTGATTCCGACCCCGGCGCCGATAAAGACGAAGCCGGGACCGTCGTAACGGTCCATGGAGAACGCGCCGTGCGGGCCGTTGAGATAGACGGGTGTGCCGGGTTCGAAGTAGCTTATCGTTCGGGTGAAATCACCGGCGGCCTTGATGCTCAGTGCCACCTGCCCGGACTTCTCGGCGCTCGAAGAGATCGAGAACGGGTGCCAGGTCACCGCGAAAGGAGATTTGCCGACCTTGACCCAGGCGAACTGTCCCGGCTCGAAGCGCAAGCCGTCGAATTCGCGGGCGTGAAACCTCGAAGGCTTGAGCATGATGGTGTGGATGTCGCCCCGCTCCGGGATTACGTCCTCGACGTGCCAGGCCTTACTGCGGGTCACCAGCGGCCGGACGACGCGAACCCACAGGATCAGCCCGACGAATACCACCGACATCCAGAGCCATAGCGCTACTTCCAGAGGTTCGTTCACGTAGTACCCGACCAGAAGAACGTGTGCGAGGGCGGCGGCTACGACCACGAAGGCGAGTACAGTGTGCGTTAGCTGCCATAACTCGTAGCTGATGCGTAGCTTCTTTCTCCATATGGAGAGGGTTACCAAGACGAGCAGCGCTACCGTCGAGATGACCGCCATCTGGGCCCGCAACGGGGCTGTAGTCACATCCAGTAGCGCAAGATACCCGGCGTCGACCACGAACAGGAGCAACGGGTGGGCCAGGATGAACAGGAGGCTTACGTAGCCTATCTGGCGGTGGTACTGCAGCAAGACATCCGTGCCGAAAGGCGCCGCGACCCACCGGGAGCGGGCGGCGACGAGGAACTGTAAGCCCATCAAGGACAGTCCCACGAAGCCCAGGGCGACCGAGAAGTCGATCAGAAACCCCCTCCCCGGCTCTATCCCAGACCAGGCCAGGACGAGTGGGGCGAGGGTCATCCCCAGGTAAAGGAGGACTCGAAACACCCCTCGAACCGCCCGCCCCGCAGCCTTGCGCCGGTTGCTGTACCGCTGGTTGGGTGAGCGCGGCGCGACCTTGTTTCGCGCTTTAATGTCCCGACCTCGCGTGTTCGAGAGTTCGACACCTGGCTTGTTAGGCTTCAGACGAAGACCTCTTGAACGATATCTCTGGTTTCTCGACCGCCGACGCCTTCACGTACCGGTAGCGCAACCCGGGCCACCGGCTCCTCGCTGTAAATTGTCGCCATTACCGGGGAGATGCTCGGATTTCTCGTTTCACTCCAAGCCTGGCCCATCACCTGATAGGCGAGCAATAAAGGAACCATTATTAGCACGGCGAGCGCAATCCTCCGTCTTGGAGGACTCGCCAACATCCCTCGCACGTACATTGCCCTATTGGAAATACCTCTAGCCAATCCACGCATAGTTCTCTATCCACCTTGCTCGTACGAACTCTCTTGACTCACTTGAATATTTGGCCGGTGCAAAGCACGACCTAAGAATCGTCCCAGTAGGGCAGAACCGAGTCGTCGGTCCAAACCGCCATGGACTCGTACGGAGCTTTTTCGTACTCGCGGGCCTCCGTCCCGAGGGGCGTCGCCCGCCACGAGGCTCTACCTGTAAAGCGACTATAGCGGCGCTTGAGCCTGCGTCGTAGTCGCCCGATGCGCACCCTCAACAGCCCGCGTAACTCCTCTGCGAGGCTCTTGTCGGTGTTGGGGTGGCTCTTGAGGTTATCAGTCTGACTCTGACTCCAATCCACGGGCACTTCGAAGATGCGGTAGCCTTCCTCCTCGGCCAGGAGCAGAAGCTCGGTGTCGAAGAGGCGGCCATCGTCCTCTACGAACGGCACCAGGTCTCTGGCTACCTCTCCTCTTATTGCCTTGAACCCGCACCGGGCGTCGGAGAAGCCGGCTGCGAACAGCGCCTTGAGAAGCAGGTTGTATCCTTGGGAGACAAGCCTGGGTCTCCATCCGCGGGTCACGGTTGCGCCGCTGAGTAGACGCGACCCTACCGCCAGGTCGGCGTATCCACTCGCCAGAGGTGCGATGAGCGGAAGGAACGATTCCAGTCCACCCAAAAGGTCCGCGTCCATGTAGGAAACTACGTCCGCGCCGGAGGTCATCCAGGCCGCTTTGAGCGCTATCCCGCGTCCCTTCCCGTCCAGTTGTAGGACGGTGATGCGATGACCATAGCGGGCCGCAAGTCCTTCCGCGACGGCCGCGGTGGCATCCGTGGAGGCGCTGTCTACTATCGTCACTGACCAGCGATACGGGGAGTAGGCCTCCAGGTAGTCGCAGAGGACGGGAATGTTCTCTGCGAGCTCCTTATCCCGATTGTAGACCGGGATGACGACCTCCAGGTCTAGCGAGTCTTTGGGTATCGGCTCGCAAAAACGAGGGCGCTTTTCAAGTTCGTTGAGCATTGAAGGAAATCCTTTCGCGTTCGTTGGCATTGTGGGCTACGGGTGTTTTGCTATTCGATGTTCGATACGGTCGTGTACGACCTTCTCTGGACGTATCTCTTGATGGGTCTACTCAAAGCGTGCTTGCAAGCGTGTCGGCCGCCAGCACTACCACGATGATGTAAGGGAGGTTTCCTAGCGCCGTCGTCCACGTGAAGCGGCGGAACGGTACGTCGAGAAGCCCGAGCGCCAAGTTGAGCAGACAGAACGAGAAGACAGGGACCTGACGGATGGCTAGCAGCTTCCAGGGAGCGCCGGAGACCCGGTCCGAGATCCCCTCCAGTCGTTCGACGGAGACCCACCGGAGCGCCAGCGGTCGGGCTGTGTAGCGTGCCGCAAGGTAGCCGGTCCAGGAGGCGAGCATCATCCCGGTCCAGGTCACGACCACCCCCTCCCAGAAACCGAAGAGTAGGCCGTTGGCGACCGTGAGGGCCTCGATCGGGAACGGAACCAGGCCATGTACGATCATCAGGCCCACGGAGGATAAGGGAGCCCAGACGCCGAATCCCCGCACGAAATCCTGCATCGCTTCCACGTCGATCTGTTCGAGAACCCCAGAAGTTCCCACGCCCGCCGTGTAGAGAGCAGGGACCGCCACGACCAACGCTGCGGCGAGTAAGGCCAGACAGTGCCATTTGCGGGTTCGGAGGTTCGCGGCAGTCAAGAGACCACACCTTGGAGACAGGTGGGATCTCTTTGCAGAAAGCGGTTCTCGATCTTCTCCCGCATTCGCCCGAAGGTTTCGTGAGCCTCCTCCCAGCGACCATATTGAATCCTTTCGATTAAGCGTCCAATAAAACGCTCGTAGAGATCCACGTAGATCTCCAGGTATGCGGGATGGCTTTCAATAGCGCGGGTGACCAATGGAGCCTTCTCGTGATAGTCGGAGATCCTCTGCGCTCCGTCAGGCAACTTTTCCACGTACTCTCTAGCGAAGAGTCGGAGCAACATCACCTCGTAACATGCTTCTTCGTCCGTGACGTCCCTAACTTCCAGGCAAGCGGCTGATACGTAATCGGTGTGCGGTCTTCTTCTCGTTGTTGGAGGTGTGAATACGCCGACTTTAGGGTCGTCCGATGGGTAGATAGCGTTCGTCCGCACCGCCTGCCTTCTGGATTCCGTCCTTCTTGTCCGGTGGTTCTCCGAGCTCGTCGTGATCGTTGTGGTATCCACTTCTAACCTCCACTTCTAATCTCTGTGGACCTCTGTAGTAATCGGCGAGTCTTTAGCGAGTAGCTATTGCAGCCTCGTGCCAGATATCATGGCGGGCTTCCTCCTCCACCTCGTATAGTGCGGCGTCTCTCTTGGAGGAGGTCGAATACGGCACTACCAGGATCAGTTCGGCGTCGGCGGGTAGCAGCTCTGCAAAGCTCTGCTCGTCGTCAAAGCCCTGTAACGTCTCCATGCGCTCTATGCGATTGTCAGCAGCTATGATGTAGATGGACGCGTCGGAAAACCCGTCTCCGATCCGTGTGTCCAGAGATAAGGTTCCGCTTAACTGCACAGCCTCGGCCCCAACCTCCCGGAGGCACCACTCTATCTCCCTGGTATGGCGGCGTAGCACCCTACTCACGCCCAGGGGTGCAAGTGTCGCCTGCAACTCTTTTACGGGCTCCTGATGGCGTACAAATCCTCGGCTGACTCGTTGCTGGAGCCTTCTTATCCACCCCGGTCGCCCTGACCACGTTGAATCCTCCACGCGGTCGAGGCGTCTCTCGTCTAGGTGCCGTTCCGATTGCCGTTGTAGCTGCTGGGTCATTGCAAGCGCCTCCTGATCCTGTCGTTTGACTACTTGAGATCAGTATGCGACTTGCGGATTTGAGAGACTTTTGTCCCGGATATGAATTCTCATAGAAAACGCTGCAGACAGGGTCTGGATTATGAAATTTCGGCTAATATGTCGAGTATGGCCCGAATCCTGATCATAGAGGACGAAGAGAAGATGGCCCGGATGCTCGCGCGCGTTCTGCGCGAGGAGGGTTACGGCGCGGAGACGGCTGGCGACGGACGGACGGGTCTCTCGCGGGCGCTGGACGACTCGTTCGACCTTCTGATCGTTGATTGGATGCTCCCGGAGCGCAGCGGCATACAGATCGTGCGGGGACTAAGGGCGGCGGATATCCACACCCCGGTTCTCATGCTCACCGCCCGTAGTCAGGTCGAGGACCGGGTAGAGGGACTTGACGCCGGGGCCGACGACTATCTGCCCAAACCCTTCGCCCTCTCCGAGTTGCTGGCGAGGGT
>JBARZM010000205.1:0-7403 GCA_049650095.1 Rubrobacteraceae bacterium
GAGATGTTCAAGCGATCTCCCCTTGCCGGCGGGTGAAGACCGCCATCTGGGTCGGGGAGCCCGCCGTGGGATCTTCCGTCCCAACGGGCAGGAAGCGGACTTCGTAGCCGGAACGGTTCGCCACGCCAGTTGCCCACGTTTGAAGCTCTTTCCGGTCCCACTCGAAGCGGTGGTCCCGGTGGCGAAACTCTCCGGCGGGGAGGGTTTCGAAGTTGGCGTTGTACTCCGCGTTTGGCGTCGTCAGGACTACGGTGGCGGGACGGGCGGAGCCGAAGAGGACTTTCTCGAAGGCGTCGAGGCGTGGCGGGTCGAGGTGTTCGATGACCTCTACCACGGCTGCGGCGTCATAGCCGTGGAGCCGGCGATCCCGGTAGGTAAGGGAACTCTGTAGCAGCTTCAGGCGCCCTTCCCGGCCCGGGGGCATCCGTTCGGGGCGCAGGCGGTCGCGGGCTATCTCCAGCATCCGGACCGAGACGTCCACGCCGACGATCTCCTCGAAGCTCTCGTCCGTCAGGAGCGCCCGGAGCAACCGTCCCTCGCCGCAACCCAGGTCGAGTACCCGCCGCGCCCCGCTGTCCCGGAGCGCGGCCATCACCGCCCCGATACGCTGTTCGCCGAGGCCCGCCCGCTCCTCGACGGCTTCTTCTTCGAGGTCCTTCGCCACGTCGGTTTCCGGGTCTTCATCCACGACGAGCCGGGAGAGCGCCTCGCGGGAGAGTCGCCGCTGGCGCTTGAGGTACCGGTTGGCAATCGTCTCCTTCTCCGGGTGCGTAGGGAGCCAGCCCTCGCCACGGTCGAGTAGCTTCTCGACCTCTTCATCGCCGACCCAGTAATGCTTATCATCGTCCAATACCGGGATCAGCACGTACAGATGGGACAGAAGCTCGCCCAGCCGGACTTCGCCGGACAACTCGACCGTAAAGTACGGGCTCTTTCCCCACCCGGGGAACTGTTCGTCCAGCGGGTGCGATTGGACGTGGACCGTGTAGCCGAGGGGTTCGAAGAGCCGCCGCAAGAAATCTTCGCCGTCCCGGCAGGGCACGACCGCGAGCCGGGCGGTCAGGGGCAAAGGAGTTTCGGCCAGTTCGGGACGTTCCTTGCTCTTGCCGGCTAGGGCGGTCCCGAAGACCCGTGAGATCGCCCCGCTAAGAAACGAGGAGGCCGCGTAGGGGCGGTCGTTGACGTACTGGCTGAGCCTCCGTCCCCGCCCCCGAACCAAACCTACCGGGTCTAACTCCAAAAGCAGCGCCGCCGTGCAACGTTCATCCGTGGCTTCGGGATAGAAGACGTGCGCCTCGCCGAAAGGGAGGTCAAAGACCTGCGCCCGGACGGGGTTCTTATGCAAGAGGTATCCCAGATCCGTAGCCGGTGGATGGTGGTTGGTTACCGTCAGGAGCATGCTTTTCTCTCTTCGGTTTCGTATTCTTACGGTGCGACGAGTCTCTATGTTACTTTCTCTCGGCCGGCCGAGCCCGGAACTCGTATCTCCCGGCGGCTGATCGGCCACGCACCGGCTCGGATTCATCGGGAATTCATCGCGGCTATCTACGCTGTCAAAATGGCCGTGGAGAGATACGCAGGGAGCGTCGGGGGCCTCACGTGGATGTCCCTGGATATGAACTCGTACTTCGCCTCGGTGGAGCAGCAACTCCGCCCGGAACTTCGAGGCCGGCCGGTGGCGGTCGTTCCGGTGCAGGCCGACAACACGAGCTGCATCGCCGCCAGCTACGAGGCCAAAAGGTACGGCGTCGGGACCGGCACCAAGGTCTTCGAAGCCCGCGGGCTCTGCCCGGACTTGGAGATAGTCGAGGCTCGTCCTCCGCTGTACGTCCAGACTCACGAGAAGATCCTGGCGGCAGTGGATTCAGTCTTACCCATAGACAAGGTCACGTCCATAGACGAGATGTTATGCAAGATGGGCCTGCGACAGCGGGAGCCGGACGCGGCTATCGCCGTGGCCCGGCAAGTCAAAAAAGCCGTCCAGGATCAGGTAGGAGAACATTTACTTTGTTCTATCGGCCTGGCGCCAAACCGCTTCCTGGCCAAGATGGCCGGCAAGATGCAGAAACCGGACGGCCTGACGACGCTCTCGACAGAGGACCTGCCTCACAAGCTGTACTCGCTCTCCCTGCGAGACTTGACCGGCATCGGCGGCCGCATGCACGCCCGCCTGGAGCGCGCCGGCGTCTCCACCGTCGAACAACTGTGCGCCTGTTCGAAGGATGAGTTGAGGCTCATCTGGAATGGCGTTGTCGGGGAGCGCTGGTGGTACGCCTTGCGCGGCCACGACCTTCCGGAGCAGCAGACCCGCCGCCGGACGCTCGGCCACTCTCACGTGCTGCCGCCGGAGTTCCGCACGCCGGAGGGCGCGAAGGCCGTGCTCGTCAGGCTCGTTCACAAGGCCGCCGCCCGTCTGCGCAAGCTGGGATACTGGGCCGGCGGCCTGGCCGTTAGTCTCTCCTGCGCCCGCCGGGAAAAGTGGAAATCCTCAACGCCCCTGACGCCCTGCCAGGATACCCGGACGATGGTCCAGGCGCTCTCCGCTTTGTGGAAGCATCGACCTTCAGCGGGGACGCCGCTGAAGGTCTCGGTAGTTCTCTACGACCTGGTTCACGACGCTTGCAGGACGCCTCCCCTGTTCGTCGAAGACGGGCGGGGGCCAGAGTTGACCCTGGCGATGGACGCCGTAAACAATCGGTTTGGGGCGAACACCGTCTATCTCGCCGCCATGCACCGTTCACTGCACACGGCCCCGTCGCGCATCGCCTTCACGCACATCCCAGACATCGCGGTCGAGACGACGCGCGGCGCCGAACTTTCCGAGTCGTTCAAGGCTTCTGCGTCGTGAGCTTCGCGTGCGCCTGTTCGAGTGTATCCGCGCCCGTGAGCCGCAGTATTTCTTCCTCGTACCCCGGCATCAGCAGTGTTTCAACGCCGTTTTTCTTGGCATTCATAAGGTAAGTTATTCCGTCTTTCTCTTTCCTGCCGGCATCGGACCTGGCGCTACGGGTCGCCAGCTCCGCGAGATTGCGAGGGTCGGGAGTTGTTATATTGGCGTGGACCTCGACGTACAACACGACGTCCAGGCCTTCGAAGTTCTCTAAGCGGCGGACCGTCACCTCGGATGACGGGTTGTAGCGCTGCTCGCTTCCTTCTTTCCGGGTTTCACGGCGCCACAATATGTCCGTTGCTTCATGCTCTGAGACGGAGTTCTGCAGAACCAGGATACCCGCGTACACCGCAGCCCCACCCTCCGAAACCGGAGCCAGCGTCGGTGCTCCGTCTCGCGTCTTGCTCTCGCGGACAAACTCCACCCGGAAAGGAGTCTCTACACCCTCAATCTTCTCTACGACAAGTGGCCCAATCTCCACGCCCGGATCGCCGCCGAGCGAACCGTAGGCCAGGATGCCTATAGCTCTACCTTGTCTACCCAAGAGTGAACCGACATCGGGTAGTTGTGGACAGGGCGTTCTTCATCGGCGATATTGATTCGCCCGGACGTTTTTGGAAGCCAGTTCAGCGGTCTCCCGGACGCGCTTGCTGCGGGTTTCGGTTCTCTTGGCTTGTTTGATCCATTCGAGGATACCGCGCTTGGCCGAGCGCGGGAAGGCCGCGAAGTTCTCCTCGGCGTTCTCGTATTCTGCGAGCGCGGCGGCGAGGTCGTCCGGGATCACGAGGGTTTCTACATCGTCGAGGAACGTCCAGGAGCCATCGGCTTTTGACTGCTCGATCTTCTGCCGTCCGGCCGGACGCATCTTGCCGGCGGCGTTCATGCGTTCCACCCGGTCCTTATTCGCTTTCGACCAGGCGCTGCCGGGTTTTCTCGGTGATAGCAGCAGCATGGTTCGTTCATCATCCAGCTTACGCGGCAGGCTGTCTATCCAACCGAAGCAGATCGCCTCTTCGACCACATCATCGTAGGACACATACGGTTTGCCGCTGTCCTTTTTGAAGGTGACAAGCCAGATACTCTCCGCACTCTCGTGATTGGCATTGAGCCACGCCCGCCACTCCTCTCGACTCTCGACCTGGGCCCGGGGGAAGTCTTTCGCCAACTCACCCCGTCCTTACAGCCGGTACAGCGTCAATTGCTCCACACATCACCTGACAAGCCAGCTTCGACCGGTCGGGTTCTCGGAGCGTGTGAGTATGTGGCCAGCCACGCTTACCAGGATAGCGGCTTACCGGCGCATACGCATCATGCGTTCGAAACGTCGGCGGTGGACTTTTCCCAAGAGCCGATAGCCGCCAGCAGACCGGCGCCCAGCCAAAAGCCGACGACCGGACTCATACTGATACCGACGAGCGGAACCGGGAAAGCGCCGAACAGCGGCGTGAGGGCTGATAGAACGAAATAAACGCTGAGCGTAAGCGCGGCGGTTCGCACAGCCGGCAGTTCGGGCCGCACAGCAATCATCATGGGCTCCAGGATCGTGCCGCCAAGCGCAACAACGGCCATAATGGCGAGCAGGGGAGAGATCGCGTAAGCGAGGCCGATAATGCCCTCGACCTCTGCAACGGGCGTGAGTGGATCTGGGCGTAACCATGCCACCACGGCACCGCACGAGACCAGGGTCCCGGCACCGATGCGGATGACGCAGGCCACCGGCAGGCGCGCCACGATGGCGAGGCCAGCCGCAGCGAGAGCGGTTGCCTGCGATGCGTCCGGCTGCAAGATCAGCACTACCGCACACACGGCGTACGCGAGCCATATCCAGCGCGCATCGTGGACAAAATTAGCCATCGCCACAACGAAGGCCGGCAGTAGCAGGGCGGCGACATTGGCTTGGACGGAACCGATATCTAACCAGCGATGCACACTCATCTGGCCTGGACTGGTAAGGCTGGCTAGCAACCCTACAGGAGCAGCGAAGATCATGACGCGCGCGAAGACGGGTGAGGCGAACCGGAAAACGACTAGCGCCACAACCGCACCCACACCCCATGCAGCGAGATTTCGTAGCCACAGTCCGACAGAAGCACCATCGAGAGCGACGGCGAGGCAGCCCGAGGTAACGGCGACAAACGACAGAACGGTGAAGACTGCGAAAAAGTGTTTGGGGTAACGAGGCTGTGATCTACTTTGCAACGCCATACCCCCGGATCTATAGTCGCTGGCGAAGTGCCGATTGGGTGCGCGGAAACCATACGCAAACCAAAGTACAAATTCCGTCACGCTTACCAGGGTAGCGCCTCCCCGTCGCGGAAGAAACCTCCTGTTGGTCCGTCGCCGGGGAGGGTGGCGGCCCAGGCCACGCCGGCGGCGTCTTCTGTAACCAGTCGCGTGCCCGCGGCGTGCCCGCGCATTTTCGTCTCACGGGATGCACACTCCAGGTTGGGAGCGTGGTTTAGAGTCCTTCGTAGATCTGGGGCAGCGTAAGCTCAGTCTCGGGACAGGGGATAGGAACAACACCCTCCGTACCGACAGCCTCCGCCCGCCACCACCGGCCCGACTCGTCCCTCCAATGGCGCTCGACACGAAGCTCTCGCTGGTCCACGATCAGATACGCCTTCAGAGAGGTGGTGTTCCGATAAGCGAGCAACTTCTCGCGCCGGTCTATGTTCTCGGTAGAGGGAGAGGTTACCTCTACCACCAGGCATGGAGAATCCTCGAAAAGAGCTTCATCGCTACCCGGTTCGTCTTCCGGCGGGCAGACAACCATCACGTCCGGGTAGTAGAAAACGTCTCCGGCTGTTCGGAGCATACGGTCACCACTGTGTACCCGACACGGGCCGCCGCGGGCCGCATTCCACAGAGCGGCCAAGATATTGACGGAGAGCACGTCGTGACGCCGCGTACCCCCGGCGTGCGCGTGTACCTCCCCCGCCACGAGTTCGTGGCGGACTTCGCTAATCCGTTCGAGCTCCAGGTACTCCTCGACGGAGAGAGGTTCTTGAGGCGCCGCAGGCTCACTCATGTGCTTAGTATAGCGTCTCGGCCTGGGTGCGCTACTGGGAGTTTCCGGGCTAGTATTTCCATTTTTCTTGCGCCAAAGGCGCCTGGTTCAATTCATCCCGGTACATTCGCCATTGGAGCATAAACTGGTCCATGAAAGCCTGGAAACGGTCGTTGTGGTGACGTTCGAGGAGGTGGACCATCTCGTGGACCAGGACGTATTCGAGGCACTGGGGCGGCTTTTTGGCGAGCTCGAGGTTTAGCCAGACGCGGCGATCCCGGATGTTGCAGCTTCCCCAGCGGGTCTTCATCTTCTTGACGCCCCAATCGGCTACGTCTACGCCGATAATCGGCTGCCATTTTTCGATGAGGCCGGGGATGATGGACTTCATGTGCTTGCGGTACCAGTCGTTGAGGATCTGCTCTCTTTTGTCGCGGTCCGCGCCGGGCCGGACTTGCATCGTTAGCTCCGAGTTGTTTTTCAGATGGATGCTGGGCGGACCGTCATGCTCCCGGACGCGTAGCCGGTAGCGACGACCGAGGAAGTAGTGGCTCTCGCCGCCGACCATTTCGCGCGGGGATTGACGAGGTTGCTCGGCGAAGGTTTTTTGGTGGCGCCGGATCCAACGCAATTTAGAGGCGACCGCCAAACGCACCGCCTCATCGTCCGTGCGGGTCGGCGCCGAAACGCGTACCCGGCCCTCCGGAGGATGGACGCTCAGGTGCAGGTTCTTTATGGGCTTGCGGACGACCTCTACCCGGATGCCACTCACCTCGATAGTCGCGTTTTTAGTACTCACGCTGGTTCTTTACGATCTCGAATATCTCCTCCGCCCGCGGCCCATACTCACCCAACTCTTCGCGCACGACGTTCAACACTTCTTTCTCCTTGAACCTGTTGCCGCGCCAGTCGTCTTTTCGTGTGTACCGCACGGCGGTGTCCACCCGGACGGCGACCGCCTCGTCATGGTCCAGGTTGTCGTAGAGGGCGCGCCTGGCGGAGGTATTCAATGATCCCGGATATTCACCCGCCCCCGACGGATTTTGCACCTTGTTCGCGAGATCTACCAGGTTGTCCAGATAGGTCTTGTAATCCAGGGCGTCGTCGTTGCGTTGTTGGATGAGAGCATCTAGCAACTCGGACATCTTTTCGTAGTACTTGGGGTTTACCGGCTGCTCATCAACGATGACCTTGCGGAGGTTGTTCTCGATGGTCTCGGACATGGCTTCGGCGTCTTCCCGGAGTCCCTCGGGGAGCTCTTCGAGCGCGCCCTTACCCCGGCTCACCAGCAGGTCCACCAGTCCCAGCTCGTCGAAGGTGGAGACTTTTTCGCTCTCCTCGGCCCGAACGTAGGTGTCTAATAGGTGCCGCATAGCCGGCTCGTAGCTCTTCATGTCCAGGTAGTCGCCGCTGGCTACTTTTATCTCCTGGCGGACTTTCTCGTAGTGGACTACCTCCGCATGGATATCCTCGGCTTCTTCGGGTGTGTAGCCGGCCTGGGACATC
>JBARZM010000206.1:0-7293 GCA_049650095.1 Rubrobacteraceae bacterium
GTCCCGGAGCTACATCCAGCACTTCGCGGCCGGGGTGGTGCTCGCCGCCGTTACCGGGGAGCTGCTCCCGAAGGTCGCCGAGAGCGGACAGCACGTGCCGGGGGCGATATTTGGCTTTGTTGCAGGGCTTATAGTGATGCTCGGCATCAAGCTGCTCAGCCATGCCACGGAGAAGAGCGGAGGCCAGGGCGGCCCCAGCCCCCTCGGTCTCAGCGTAACGGCGGGCGTCGACACGCTGGTGGACGGGCTCGTGATCGGGCTGGGGTTCGTGGTTGGCGGCGGGGCGGGACCGCTGCTCGCGCTGGCGCTCGGGGTCGAGCTATTCTTCCTCGCCCTTAGCGCGGCGGGTTCGGTCGGCCAGTCCGGCAAGTCGCGGTGGTGGATGATCGGGGTCGGGGTGGGCTTGGGGGTCCTGGTCATGATCGGGGCCCTGGGAGGCGTAACGCTCCTGGGCGACGCCCCCGAAGCCCTCGTGATCGCGGTGCTCGCCTTCGGCTCTATCGCGCTACTCTACCTGGTGACGGAGGAGCTACTCGTTAGCATCCGAAACGTCTCCGAAACGCCCTGGCACACGCTAGTGCTCTTCACGGGTTTCATCTCGGTGTTCGTGATCGAGATGCTGATTTATTGAGTCGCCGGACGTCTAGTGGCTGTAGGGACCGCCTTCCCGGAGACGCGACGAGAATATTCTAAATTTTCACCGTTCTATCCTCTTTCCCGCTCTGCCCTGTGCTGTGGATGGAGTGAAGTTGTCGCAGACTGTAAATTAGCCGTAAGCGATAGATCTTTTGGAGATCCAGCCTTCGTTTTCTAAATGTTCCCAGGCAACTTCGATGTGTTGCTCGTCGAAGAGGTCTCCCTTCCGAGAAGTCCAATTCTGAACGATTTGCACAGCTTCAGCTAGAGACGCTGCTTCCTTACGTTCCGCAGTCCAGTGAACCGTCGCCAAGAGTTCCATACCGTAAGGGGTCTCGAAACCTTCTATGAGTCGAGCCGCCCTCCTAAGATGTTCCTCCGTTTCCGGGTGATCCCAAAGATAACTCCTCGCTTCGTCCTTCGCTCCGGGGAGTAGCTCGATATCGGATTTGCCACTGAGGTCGCCAAGACCATTGATGTAATGGCCTTCGAGTGTCTGCAGGAGAAATCTCAGGTCGTTTGCGTACGGACCGTACGGGCCTTCCTGAAACTCAAGGTCCAAAGAAGTTACACCGGCAACTTGCGCGAAGTAGGCCAATTTCCAGGCAACGATGCGGCCCGCAACGTAGTGCGAAGCTTTGTAGCTTCCGAGCATGTAAATCATCGCAGCCCGTGCCGGAGTAAGAGGAGGTCGTGCCTCGCCTGAGTCTAGCTGAACCAACTCGTTTTCCGTATGTGGTACGAAGGCTTGGACCCGGACTTCGGGTACTCGGGCGAAAGTTGCTTCGATCAGCGGGCGTACTTCACTTTCCCAATCCAGGCCTCCATTGCCGCAGCCCAGAGGTGGCAGGGCGATAGAGTGGATGTCCAGACGCTCTATTTCATGGAGCAGATCCTCCAGCCCGTCGCGCACGTACTCGATACGCGATTTTTCTTTCCAATGTTGCTTGGTCGGGAAGTTGACAATGTACTGGGGGTTGGTGAGGCTGTCTAAAGAGATGGTAAACATCTTGCCGACCCGGACTTCTTCGTTCTTGCAGGCGCGCTCGTAGGCTTTGAAGTTGCCCGGAAACTTCTTCTTGAATTGCAGGGCGATGCCCTTGCCCATGACCCCCACGGTATTCACCGTGTTGACCAGGGCTTCGGCATCGGCCCCCAAAAGGTTATCTTTGCGAAATTCGATCATAGTTTGGTTGTTCCCATTATCCTCCGATAGGAACCTACTGTAGTTATACAGTGCAACG
This sequence comes from Rubrobacteraceae bacterium, assembly GCA_049650095.1. Taxonomy (GTDB): domain Bacteria; phylum Actinomycetota; class Rubrobacteria; order Rubrobacterales; family Rubrobacteraceae; genus SIRX01. Next base: position 1,881 of record JBARZM010000206.1, read on the forward strand.
CCACGTTGTAAAACACCACGTTTCGTTGCGTTTCGCTGCAGTTTACGGGAAGTACCAGTCCGATTCTACCCTGACCGGCTTGATTCTATGAGGCCATTCCTCAGACAAGTACTTATCCAATCTGCGTTTCATGTTGGGGGTCTTAACAGCCAAATACTCTACGGCCTCCCAGGAAAACGTTTCATGTACCAAGAACTCAGCCTGTCTGCGGCGGCTCCGGTCAGGGTCTTCTTTCGTATCCGACCAATATTGCTCTTGCATAAGCGGCCAATCAATTTTGTTGAGACTCACCAGATCATCATAAATCCTCGTAAATGCCTTTGTGGCGTGTCCGTCAGAGAATACAAAATTTGAGTTAGCTTCACGAGTTTTATCCAGGCTGGAGACGAAGTAGACAAGCCGCTCCGTGTTACTGCTACATTTCTCTACATTCCCTTTGGAGATTGCAAACATCATCGGAGAACTAGGCGCAAGGTAGAACGGAACGTAGTCGTGCAGTACGCCGCCCGGCCCGCACTGAACCTTCTTTCTCTGCCGCACTTGCTGTATGTCGTAGTGAGAGATGTCGATCTTCTGTGCGCCTGAAAGCCTAGACTTGCAGTATGTATATCTGGCCTGGTTCGAGAATGCCCGGTAGGTTAGCAGCATCTGTGAAGTGGTAAATCGGGATGCTATCGGGGACGGACATTATTCCTAGAACCGCGGCATTCTGGGCGGCGCGGTGGACCTGAGCAGATCCACCTCTTCTGGTGTGAGGCCGTAACCTGGATGCCGGTCGTGTTGTTAGCCCGCTTTGCTCTCTTGACGAACCGCTTGAGAGGCGCTGATTGGCAAACCTTCGACCTCCAGGCGGGAGAGGTCGAAGACCTTGCTCGCGCTCCCGACGACCTCTATCTCGTAGAGCGTTCCGGCGTCGTCGCGGTGGAGCACCACGTTCTCGTTGAGGTCTTCGCCCATGACCTCACCGACAACTCCTTCGGAGCCGTCCTTTAGGTGGATCGCCACGCTGTCGGTTTCGGGATGGTAGTAGATTTTCACCGTTCTATCCTCCTTCCCGCTCTATTCTGCGGGTGAAGTTGCGGTCTTTGTGGGCGGTGATGAGTGCCTGCCGGTCCTCGCTGGTTACTACCCGTACCCAATAGCCCGTCTCCGGGACGTAACCCCAGATCCGCCACAGCCCGTCATCTTGCTGGTTAGTATACTCCGCCGCTTCCGCGATACGCTCACAGAGCGCCACCGTTATGCCCGTCCGCTTGGGATTCTCCAACACGTCCTGCTCGAAATGGTCCGTTACCCTCACGCAGAAACTCTACCGGCTCAGAACCGCGGCATGCGGGGTGGGGCGGTGGACCAGAGCAGTTCCACTTCTTCCGGTGTGAGGCCGTAGGCTTCGTTGACGAGGTTGGAGAGGCGTTGCTCCAGCTTTGCGGCCTCGGCGCGGCCCTCGCGCACGGGGGTTGCGAGGTCGGCGTAACCGGACCGCAACTCTTTGAGCCCGGCGGGGGAGAGCCGCCCCGCGCCTTTGGGACGCCGCTTGCGGACTTCCTCGACGAACTCGTCGCCGGTTAGCGCGGCGAAGTCCGAGAGCTTCTGGCCCGACTTCTGTATGCCGTACTCGACGCGCAGCCAGTCCAGGGCATCCCGGCGCGATTCCTGCTCCGCCCGGGTAATTTCCACCAGCCGCCCGACCGCACGCTCCGCCTCCGTCCGTGCCTCGTCGGTGGGCGGGGCGATGGGTAGCTTCTCCGTGAACGAGTAGATGAGCCTGAGAGCTTCGTCCTTCCCGTGGGTTGCGTTGCGCCACATGTAGGCCCAGAGCAGCGGAGCGTTGACGACCGCCAACACCCACAAGTCCGTCGTGGGCCACATGTAAGCGGTGTTTACCAGATACGTCGGTTCTTCGGTGAAGGCGAACTGCGGTCGCCAGGTGATGTCCGTGTGGATGATCTTCGGTTGCTCGAAGATTTCATAATACGCGCAGGATCGAAGCTCCCACCAGTAGCGGCCATGATCCTGACGCTTATGCAGCTTCGCCTCAAACGACTTCATATGCGAGTGCAATGACGGATAGGTCTGCCGGAAGACTTCTTCGGCGTCGTCTCCGGCGTTGCTCCAGGGCCAGGCGTGGTCGCCGCTGGACTTTAGCACGATCATCCACAGGTCTTGCCAGTCGGGGGACCAGCGTTTTATGTCCTGGCCGCGCAGGTAGGGTTTGATGACCTCCGCCGAGGCCGGGTCTTCGCGCACGAGCCGGTCTTTGGTCTCCGTGCCGATCAGGAACGCCTCGTTCAGGCCGGTCTTTATGCCGTAGGCGGGCTTCACGCCCGCGAATTCGGCGAGCGGGACTCCATTTCGCCGGATCTTCGCCATCAGGTCGTCCACCGCCGAGGACTCCAGGCTCCAGGCTTCCTTTCCGAAGCGTTCGCGGGGGACGGTGTGGGCGTGGGCCTCCACGGTCCGGCCCAGGTCCATGCCGCCAAGCTCCTCGCGCGGGACGGCGGCGACCCGCACCTCGCCGTCGGCTTCGTTGTTCTTCTCCGATGCACGTTTCTGGAGGACGACGATACAGGGGAACACGTCGGCGTCCGGGAAGATCGGGGCGTGCCCGAAGTCCACGATCTCCACCAGCGCGTCCTCCTCCGCGAAGTACCCGCGCAGCGGCTCGCCGTAGCCCGCCCGCAGCCACTTGTTGGTGACGATGTAGCCCATCCGGCCGCCGCGCCGCAGTTGCCGCAAACCCTGCTGGTAGAAGTACACGTACAGGTCCGCGACGCCATGATACGTCTCCGCGTAAGCCTCCTTGAAGTACGCTTTCACGTCCCCGAGCGCCTCCTGCCGCACGTAGGGCGGGTTGCCGACCACCGCGTCGAAGCCCGCCTCCTCTCCGAGCGGCTTGCCGTGCCGGTCGAAGTAGACCTCCGGGAACTCCAGCTCCCAGTGGAAAAAGCGCTGCCCGGCGGATATCTCCTGCGCCGCGTCGAGCCACCGCTGGAACTGGGGCAGGGTGGCGACGTTCTTGCTCGTGGCGTAGTCTGCGAGCGGCTGCCAGAGCGTCGGGTCCACCTCTACCCCGAAGCGGGTGGCGGTTACGAGGTCGGCGAGCCGGGCGTAGCGGCGGGTCAGGTCTTCGCGGAGGCGTTCGTAGAGTTGTTCCTGCTCCTTCACGTCCTCGACGGATGCTGCGGGATTTTCCTCGATCACCCACATATTCCCAACCGCGAGGCTCATGCTCTGCCGGAAGGCGTCGTCGGCCAGCATCGAGAGCTGGGATTCATCCACCGCTTTCGCAGTCTTTCTACGTTTTTTGCCGCCGGTGTTGCCAGGCTGGAGGTCCGTGAGGCGCGCCCCGACCAGGGAGTTGCCGGAGCGGAGGTGATGGTCGAGGAACGAGAGCGGCCGGTCGCGGGCGACGGTCGAGAGCCAGAGCGAGAGCTTGGCGAGGTCCACGGCGAGCGGGTTCATGTCCACGCCGTAGACGCACGACTGGACGACCCGCCGCTTCCAGTAGGCGAGTTCCGCGTCGGGCTCGGCCTCCGCCGTATCCGGCACTTCCTCCGGCGACACGTCCAGCTCGACCAGGAATCGGGCGATGTACTCCGTCACCTCGACCAGGAAGTGCCCGCTGCCCATCGCCGGGTCCAGCACGTCCAACGCCAGCACCGCCTCCACTTTCTCTTCGTCGGTATCCGCATCTTCTATCGCGGCGCGGATCACCGGTCCAACGGTTTCCTCCACGATGTACTTCACGACGAAGTCCGGAGTGTAGTAGCTGCCGGTCGCCTTGCGCTCGCCGGAATCGTTTTCGAGGGCGACCGTCCAGCCCGGCTCCGTCCGCTCCGCCTCTTCGGGTTCGTCCAACGCCTCCAGGTGGAACTCCAGGAGTCCCTCGTAGATCGTGCCGAGGTGCCGTTCGGCCAGGTCCCGGTAGTCCACGAACTCGCCGTTCACCCGCGAGAGCATGTCCACCGCCGTCTGAAGGTGGGCGTCCCCAACGGTGTATTCCTCCAGGAACGGGTGGCGGGCCGGGTCGAAAAGGCCGCCGTTGAACGTCGCCACGGAGAGGGGCGGGCTGCCCCGGTCGATGATCTTGAAGAGCCGCACGAGCCGCGGCCACAGGATGTCGCTGTCGGGTAGCAGCCGGGAGCCTTCGGCGACGTCGTGCTTGATCCTGTGCAGGCTGTAGCTCGCGCGGTAGTCCTCGCTGCCGCGCACCGGCAACAGTTCGCGGGCCTCGGCGTAGAGCACGAACAGCAGCCGATACAGCGCGATCAGGGAGTTATCGTAGATGGCTTTCAGCGTGTCCGGCTCCGAGTCGAGCCCGTTGGCCGGATAGTCCAGAAAACCCTGCGCCAGATGCCGCAGCGCCTCGTAGACCTGGCCCTTGAGCGAATCCCCGACGCCCCGGGCGTAGTCGTCGCTCGCCTGGAGGATCGTAGAAACCCCCAGCGGCCCATCGTCGAACGCCGCCCGCCGGAAGAAGGCGTAGAAGTACAGGAACTTTTCGGCGTCGCCGCTTTCGACCAGCTCTTGCAGGTCCACCTCGTAGAAGCGGTCCAGCTTGTGGGCCGTGTCGCGGTGGTAGAGCCGCCAGAGCCGTCCGTTCGTCAGGATTCCCCAGTCCGTGCCCGCGTGGCGCATGTAGAAGGAGATCTGGTAGCTCGGGTTCTTGTTCGTGAACGGGTCTCCGGATTTCTTTCCCTTGAGCGGCAGGTCCAAAGCCCGGTCCCAATACTTCGCGTCCCCGATGGCGAAGGACTTGCCGGAGAGCAGCTCTTCGTTGAGGGTCTGGTTCTTGTTGGCGGCTAGGGACGCCGCGTCCTTGTAGAAAACGTAGTCGGGACGCTTCGTGCCGTCCGGGGTCGAGAGGGCGGGCTGCACCTCGTAGCTTCGTCCGTGGCCGAGGATGTGCAGTACGGGCCGGATCAGGTCCGTCTCCGTCTGGGCTTCGTTGTTGCTCGGGGTGTAGTCGTTAAAGATCCCGGCCAACTCATCCAGGACGGCTCCGGCTTCGGGGATCAGTTCCTGCCAATCCGTCCGGCGGGGCAGGGTCTCGTTCAGGTAGTGGTCGGAGAACAGGCCACTGTTGCGGTGATGTTGCTCCCCGGGTTCCCGGGCCGTCGGCTGTTTCGAAAGGTCCATGCTAGAAGTATAAAGAACCCGGAGCTTCCGGCCCAGGGTCAACCGGCGGCGTTAGAATGTCTTTGTTGGCACCGGGCGAGCAGTGGAGGCGATGCTAGAGGTAGAGGACGCGCCCGAGGGGCTTCTGTATCTCTACCCTGCCACCCGCACCACGAACATCGGACCTTTGCCGAGGTAATCCCGGAGCCGCCGGAGTTCCGCCTCGTCAAGGGCGAAATCCGGGCCCGCGCCGGGGCCCGCGCCGGGGCTTTCGTCGGAGCCTTCTCTAGAGCCC
>JBARZM010000207.1:0-7505 GCA_049650095.1 Rubrobacteraceae bacterium
TTCTGAGGTTGATGACGAGCCGGAAGTTCCTGCCCAACTCGCCGACGCTGATGAACGCCGGGCGTGAGCTACAGCAGCTCTCGGCATGCTTCGTGCTGCCGGTCGAGGACTCCATAGACGGCATCTACGACACGCTCAAGCACCAGGCGATCATCCACAAGAGCGGTGGCGGCACAGGTTTCGGCTTCTCGCGGCTGCGCCCGAAGAACGACCTGGTAAAGAGCACGATGGGCGTTTCGAGTGGTCCGGTCTCGTTCATGGCTATATACGACGCCTCGACCGACAAGATCAAGCAGGGCGGCCCCCGGCGCGGGGCCAACATGGGTATCCTGCGGGTGGACCATCCGGACCTCGAAGACTTCATCACCTGCAAAAAAGAGAACGACCAGATCAACAACTTCAACATCTCGGTCGCCATCACCGACGAGTTCATGGAGGCCGTCAAGGAAGACGCGGACTTCGACCTGAAGAACCCGCGCGATGGCGAGGTCATCAAGACGATCCGGTCGCGCGAGTTGTTCCGGCAGATAGTAGAGGGCGCGTGGCTCAACGGCGAGCCGGGCGTCGTGTTTATAGACAAGATCAACGACGACAACCCGACGCCGCAGTTCCCGATAGAGTCCACGAACCCATGCGTGACCGGTGATACTCGCGTCGCCGTGGCGGACGGCAGGAACGCTGTGCCGATCAGGGACCTCGTCGACAACCCAACTCCCGTGTACACCATCAAGGATGGCGCGGTGGCCGTCGGCGACTCCGTGAGGGTATGGAAGACTCGTGAGAATGCAGAGGTGTGGCGTCTAGTCCTCGACGACGGCTCGGTCCTCAGGGCCACCCCGGACCATCCCATCATGCTACGCGGTGGTGATTACAGGCTACTCAAGGATCTCAAGCCGGGCGACTCGCTAATGCCGTTCAACTCCTATGAGTCCAAGGGGTACGGCAGGTACCGTCAGATCTCTCGAAACAACGGACGTGACCGCCGACAGTATGCGATGATCGCCGACCACTACGGCATCCGCCCGCTGTCGGAATCCAGAGATTACCACGTACACCACATCAACTATGACTCGCTGGACGACCGCCCGATAAACTTGTTGCGCATGGTCCGGGAGGAGCACGAGCGGCATCACAGAGACCGCATGCTCGGCGACGGCAACCCGCTGCGCAATCCCGTGCATTTCGCCAAGTGGCAGGCTATCAAGAAGGCCAACGGTACCTGGAGCCTTCCTGGCGCCGCCAACCACAATGCCAAAGGTAAGTCCGAGGAGGCGTACGCCTTCGCGCTTGAGGCGACGCTACGGGTCGGCGCGGTGCTTACGAGAAGGGAATATGTCGAGCTCGCCCGAGAAGCCGGGAAGCCCTACAACTTCAAGACCTGGCGGCGCTCCGAGCTAGGCTCCGTTACCGAGATGCTCAAACGTGCCGCTCGCGAACTTGGCTTCGACGATAACTACAAAACCTCCGTAGAGAGGGAGAAGCTTGGGCTGTTCCGGTCCGCCAACCAGTATGTCAACCATAAGGTTGTATCCGTAGAGTTCGACGGCTTCGAGGACGTCTACGACATGACCGTGGACGGGACGCACAACTTTGCTGTAATCACTAGCAACGAGGACGAACAGTGTGTTACTTCGTCCGGTATCTTCGTACACAACTGCTCCGAGGCGCACCTTCCGCCCTACGACTCGTGCAACCTCGGGAGCATCAACCTGGAGCGGTTCTTCGTACCGGGAGACCAGGTCGGTGAGGGCTCGGTTGATTGGGATGAGCTCCGGGAGACGGTTCACACCGCGATCCGGTTCCTGGACAACGTTATCGAGATGAACAACTATCCGCTGCCGCAGATAGGCGAGATGAGCCGGGGCAACCGGCGCATCGGCCTCGGTGTCATGGGCTTCGCCGACCTGCTCATAAAGCTCGGCATCACCTACGACTCCAACGAGGGCCTTGCCTTCGCCGAGAAGATGATGAAGTTCGTGGACGATGAGGCGTGGGAAGAGAGCCGTATCCTCGCCGAAGAGCGCGGAGTGATGCCGCATTTCGAGGGATCGCGGCACGAGGCTCGCGGCGACCGGGTACGCAACGCCACCGTCACTACCATCGCCCCAACGGGCACGATATCCATGATCGCTGGCTGTTCTGGCGGTATCGAGCCGCTGTTCGCCGTTGCTTTCATGCGGCGCCAGGCCGATATGGAGATGCCGGACGTCAACCCCGAGTTCGTGAAGCTCGCCAAGGAGCGCGGCTTCTACTCCGAGGAGCTTATGACGAAGGTCGCCGAGCATGGCAGCGTTCGGGAGATCCCGGAGGTCCCCGAGGACGTGCGGGGGGCGTGGGTAACGTCTCACGACATTTCTTCCGAGTGGCACGTCAAGATGCAGGCCTCGTTCCAGAAGCACACCTCTATGGGGATCTCCAAGACGATCAACCTGCCGAACCACGCGACGCTGCAGGACGTGGAGGACGCCTACATGCAGGCCTACGCCACGAACTGCAAGGGTATCGCGGTCTACCGGGACGGCTCGCGCGACGCGCAGGTCCTATCCACGGGCGCCACCGGCAAGACCGCGCAAGGTGAGCAGGCCTCGCCTGCGGCTCCCGAACCGGAGATCCGTCACGTCTCGCTCGCCGAAGCCCGCAACGGTCGCCCGCGCACGCTCTCCGGTGTGACCAAGAAGATACAGACCGGCCACGGCCCGCTGTACGTCTCTATGAACGACGACGAGTTTGGCCCGCGAGAGTGCTTCGTTATCCTGGGCAAGCCCGGCGGCACGGCAGCGGCCTTCTCGGACGCGCTGGGACGCATGATCTCCCTGGCGATGACCCACGGCGCGGCGCCGGCCGAGATCATCAACCAGCTCCGGGGCATCCAGGACGGACACCCGGCCGGCTTCGGACCCAACGCGATTCTCTCCGTCCCCGACGGCGTCGCCAAGGCGATGGGCGAGCACTACCTCGTCGAGGAGAAGGCCGAAACCCGCGAGTTGCCGATCATCGGGGCCTGCCCGGATTGCTCGGGCTCCCTCACCAAGCAGGAAGGCTGCGTAGTCTGCCACTCCTGCGGATACTCCAAGTGTAGCTAACCACTTTCTCTAAAAGTGGCTTCGAGGGCGGATCTTCATGGTCCGCCCTTTTGTCGCCTAAGGGTTTTTGGAATCTCGGTCCCGGTCGAGGGCTTGGTCGGCGAAGGAGGCCGGGTCTTCAGACGGCTCGATGTGGATGAAGGAGGTGCTCCCCGGTAGCTTCTCGTACAGGCTTTCTTCTATCTCTTCGGAGAGGTCGTGGCCTTCTTGAACGGTCCACCGGCCTGGCACCAGAACGTGCATCGAGATAAAGCGCCGCTGTCCGGCAACGCGGGTGCGTAGGGCGTGGAACCGGATGCCCGCCCCCTCGTAATGGGTGAGCACGTCCGAGATGGCCTCCAGGTCTTCGGGGGGCAAGGCGCGATCGAGCAAGCCCTGAAGGGTGTCGCGCAAGAGACGAACGCCGGTCCACACGATATTCGCCGCGACGATTAACGCGATCAGGGGGTCGAGCACGAGCCGGCCGGTGAACGCCACCGCCGCCACGCCAACAACCACGCCGGCGGAGGTCCACACGTCGGTGAACAGGTGGTTGGCGTCGGCCCGCAGCGTGATAGACCGCAGGCGTCGACCGGCGCGCAGGATGACGAGCGCCGCGCCACCGTTGATCGCCGCCGCCAGCAGCGTGATACCGAGCCCTATACCTATGTTCGATAGCGGTTGCGGGTCTACCAACCGGTTCCACGCCGTAAAGCCGATCCAACCGGCCGCCACGAGGATTAGCGCGCTCTCCAACCCGCTCGAAAAGTATTCGGCCTTGTCGTGCCCGAACGCGTGATCCTCGTCCGGCGGACGCGCCGCCAGCGTTAGTGCCCAAAGCGCCGCGACGGCCGCCACCAGGTTCACCACCGACTCGGCCGCATCCGAGAAAAGACCAACCGAACCCGTGAGCAAATACGCCCCAAGCTTCAGAGAGATCGTCACCACCGCAACCACCACGGAAAAGATGGCGTAATGCCGGGCCGACCAGCCGGGTTTTTCTACAGCGCCCAAAACCGTGCCAACCAATACCCTCCAGGAGCCAAGCCGCCCGACATCCAAAACGTAAGACGCGTCAAGTATACACACCCCCCGCTAACCACCTATACACAGGGCAAACCGGCGCCATAATTCCCCGCAGGGAGCACCTTTGCCGGGCAACGAGAGACCTCGACTACTGCATAAACCTAAACTTCAAAATAAATGTTGAATCAACGGTTTTCGTTCGTAGTCTTGGCTCAAACTTAGAAAAAGCCTATTTGCATGGGCAGCAGGCTCGGTGCGGGTCTTCTTTCCGAGAGACGGCTGGTAGGGATTTATTCGATTTGCGGCGCGCTTTCGAGGCTTGATGTGAGGTATAAGGTTTCGGGTGGGCCGTGTTTCGGTCCGGCGGTTGAATAGGCGGGGTTGGGTGTATAAACTCGTTGGTGGAGAGGTGGCAGAGCGGTTGAATGCGGCGGTCTCGAAAACCGTTATGCCGGTAACCCCGGCATCGGGGGTTCGAATCCCCCCCTCTCCGCTTCGGGTTTTGCCCTACGCTTCGTTGTCGTCGCCTTCGTTTTGGATGAGAATTCGTCTCCGGGTGCGTATGATGGCTGCTGTGTACATCTTTGATCCCAGGGGTGGCTGTTAGCGTGCGGAAGTCCAGAAGCTGGGGCGCGTGGGTTTGGGGCGGGGTGCTGGTCCTGGCGGCGCTGGGGGTGTTGGTCCTCGCGGTCGTGCTGCAGGTGCGGCTCGGGGCCGGGACTTTGCAGAGGATCTCCACCGAGATCATGGATATCCACGCGGACTTCGACAGCTTCCGGCAATCGGCGGTCGCCATGCGGCAAGGGGAAGACATCTACGACTCGGGCGCCCGGCTGGTGAACCTGAACCCGCCGATCTGGACCGTGTTAATGGCGCCGTTCACCCTTTTGGAAGAACTGAACGCCTACCGGTTGTTCGTGATCGTCATGCTGCTCACCACCATAGGGTATCTGGCCTGGATGGCGGACGTGCTACGGTTGCGGGCGGCCTGGGCGGTCGTGGGGGTCGGTATGCTCGTCGTATCCTCGCCGCTTCTGGCTACCTTCGCCCTGGGGCAGATGTATCCGGTGCTGGCGTTGGGATTGGTCGCGGCTTGGGTGGCCGACCGGCGGGGAAGGTTCCTGGTCTCCGGGTTGGCGCTCGGTCTCGTGCTCGCCCTGAAGCCCTCGCTCGCGCCCCTGGTGTTGTGGCCGCTATTCCGCCGGCAGTGGGAGATGCTCGGCGCGACCATCATCTCCGGGGCGGCGGCGACCCTGGTTGGGAGCCTGGTGCTGGGGTCGCAGGCCACGCTGAAGTATGCGGAGGTGGTTCGCAACGTAGAGTTGGAGGCCTTCTGGGACAACGCCTCGCTCCCGTCGGCGGCGCTGCGCCTGTTCACCGAGAACGAATTCGCCCGTCCGCTCGCCGACTGGCCCTGGGTGCTGCCGGTGGCCTACGCGGTAGGGATAGGGCTCGTGCTCTTTACCGCTTATTGGTTTAGGGATGGTTCGGAGGGCGGGCTTTGGGCGATGGTCGCGGCCTCGTTAATCGTTTCGCCCATCGCCTGGAACAATTACCTGATCCTCCTGGGTCCCGGTATCCTGCTGCTCATGGCCCGGCGCCGGGTACCGCTGGCGCTGTTGCTGCTGGCCCTGCAGTTCATACCGCCCCAGTGGCCGGTCCTTTGGAGCAGCCGGGACACAATCCTCGCCACGCTGGCCCTGACGCTCTATCTGTACGTCCTGGTCGCCCACTGGCTCTCGTTCCTGACGCTCGGTAGCAGGTCTCAAGAGGCCCCCGAGAGCCCCTCCACCAGCGAGCCCGCCCGGGAAGAAGCCGCGCCCGGCTAAAGTTTGCCCTCCTGGCTTGTTGGCGCATGGCATAATGCCTCGGAGAGGTTCGTCATAGGCGCAGAGAGAGGCGAAAAATGGGTTCACAGACTATCAGCCGACGCATAATAGAGGCAATGCCCTGGCTGGACGGTATCTCCGAAGCGGTCCAACCGAAGGTGCAAGAGGCCGTGAACGCGGGCGGCATCTCGGTCCGCAACGCCCTGGACGGCACGCCGCTGGAGTTGCCGCTGCATCCCGCCCTGACGGACGTGCCCATGGGGGCCTGGAGCGCGGCGATCGTCTTCGACGGCCTGGACGTGGTCGCCGATTCGCCCGCCATGCGGAACGCCGCGGACGCCACGCTCGCCGTTGGTATATTGGGCGGTATAGCCGCCGCCGTAACCGGAATCTCCGACTGGCGGTACCTGAGCGGTGGGTCGCGCCGGATGGGCATGGCCCACGGGCTGTTAAACACCGCCGGGCTCGCGTTAAACCTGGCCTCGTTGCTTTTACGGATCAGCGGCCGCCGGAACGCCGGTAGGCTCGCCTTTCTCGCGGGGTTTTCGATCACCGGCACCGCGGCCCATCTCGGCGGGGAACTCTCCTACAACTACGGGCTCCGGGTCAACCGCAACGTCTTCGAGTGGGCCGGTCCGGACGAGTTTACGCCGGTCATGGACGAGAAAGACCTGCCGGAAAACGGGATGCAACAGGTCTCGTTAGAGGGCGCGGATGTCCTGATAAGCCGCATCTCTGATGGTCGAATCTGCGCCATCTCGAACGTCTGCAGCCACTTCGCCGGGCCACTCGCCGATGGGGAGCGCGACGGCGATATGGTCATCTGCCCCTGGCACGGCTCCAGCTTTGACCTCTGTACCGGACAGGCCAAAGACGGCCCGGCCGTGTTCCCGCAGTCTCGCTGGGAGACCCGCGTGAGGGACGGGAAAATAGAGATCAAAGGCGCCGAAGAGAACATCCAGAAAGTGGTCAGGTAGTCGGCGGCACGCCGCCTCCAACGACTTTAGCCGGTAGCTTTCAGCAAAATCCGGGTGTGCTGAGCTGTCTGGTAAAACAAGTTGCATGAGTTGGCAAAGGAGATGCCTGTGACGGACCGGGGTGGGAAGAAGACGAAGCGTCAAGAGATCCTGGATCGGTTGAACTCCCACGACACCGGTCCTCATAACGGGGACCGCCAGAACAAAGGGCGTTCGAAGAAGAACGAGACGGAGCGTGAGGAAGCCCTAGCAAAAGGGCGCCGCGGACTGGGGTGGGTCGGTGGGGCGGGCGGCTTTTAGACTCGTGTAGACAGGGGAACTGGCGAAGCCAGCACACCCCGGATCTTCAACCGACCGGCTGATTAATTTTTCTCCAACGTCTCCATGGCTTCCCCGGCGGCGCGGCGCAGGGTGCGGCCGGAATCCACGCGGTAAATGGTCTGCAGGTCGCTCCGGGCGCGGGATCTCTGGCCGAGGGCCGCGAGGGCCGAGGCGCGGTTGTAGTAGGCGATGCCGAGCTTCGGGTCGAGCTTTACGGCTCTCTCGGCCGCGTCCAGGGCGCTGTGAGGGTCGCCGGAGGTATCCAGACATGCCCCGAGCGCCGAGTAGTA
>JBARZM010000208.1:0-21340 GCA_049650095.1 Rubrobacteraceae bacterium
GGGTACAGGTCTTCCGCCTTCCAATTCGACCTAGTAAGCGGAACCTTCCTAACGCTTCATATAGTCAGAGCCGCCCGACCGCAGATGAAGAGACTATTGCTCGCGGACCGCAACTAGGCAAGTCACGTTGGTGTACGGGTTGGTGTACAAAGGCCCTGGCGACGTTGCCAGGATTTTCTCTACATTGTATTTTACCTGCAAATCATAAGAAAAAAGAGAGAGCCGACGAGCGGATTCGAACCGCTGACCTGCTCATTACGAGTGAGCTGCTCTACCTGCTGAGCTACGTCGGCTTGTTTCAGGGCTGAATTGTATCGTAGGGTGGAGCAGCTTTCACAATTTGTTTCGCTATGTATTTGGTCTAAGGTTCAGCTACTCTTCAGGCTTGCTACTGGGTTATGCTCCCTACTTTCATCGTGCCGCACTCTACGAGCTCTATTCGATAGCCGTCGGGGTCTACGACGAAGGCAATTTTGTAGTCATGGCCTTCGACGGTCATGGTCTTTGGCTGGAGAGCAATCTCAACACCTTGTTCTTCGAGTTGCGTTACTGTTTCTTCCAGGTCTTCGACGGTGAAAGCGACGTGGGAGTAGCCGTCTCCCGTTTCGTAGGGTTCGTCTCGGTCGTGATTGTGGGTTAACTCCAGCATCGGCTCCGAAGCGTCCTCTTCCAGCGCGAAGAAGTAGTTGGTCGCGGTGTCGAAGTGCATCTCGCCGACCTTCTTCATGCCGAGCTTGCCTACGTAGAAGTCCTCGCTTTTTTCGGGGTCCAGAATCCTGTAACAAGTGTGTATGTACTTCGCGGCCATCGTCCCTCCTTTTTCTTACCGGTCTTTATTTCAACAACACCAGTCTCTCGACCAAAATTGTAGGATACCCAAATCCAGCCCCCTCAACCGAGCACGAGCAGCAGGTCTCCCGGCTCGACGTTCGTGCCCGATGGTACGGCAACCCGCTCGACGGTACCGTCCTCCGGCGCACTGATCTTCGGCTCCATCTTCATCGTCTCGAGGGTCCCGACCTGCTGCCCGGCGCCGACCTCCTCCCCTTCGCCCGCCGAGATCGTCACGACCTCCGTCATCGGCGCACCCACGTGCCGGTCGTTACCCGGCTCCACCGGACTTGAGCGGGCGGTCCTGGACGTCTATCGGTCGGGCTTGACCGTTGACCCTCACCACGAGCGTCTGTATGCTGTGCTCGTCGACCTCCGTCATGTCTTTGAATTTGAACAAACGCATTTCGATCAGCGTACGTCTTGCGGTGAAGAGCTAAGATTTTCCTTCAAGAGGATAGGTAGGAGCTTTTGCCGGGTTCTTTGGAGCTTGTATTCGGAGGGATTGCTGCCTGGTTTTCGAAGATGTTGCCAAGCTCGATCTGGCGGGCTATGGTCACGCCGTCGTTGGTGATGGCGGGCGTTCCGAAAGGCTGGCCCAGGACCACGTACCGGCCCTCCGGTCCAAGCAAGTGTTTTTTTCACCGAACCGGCGAGTTTGTTTACCCTGCTCTCCAACGCCCGGCGCGCGAGGGTATCGGAGTTCAGGCACTTGTGTGGCATTGCGAACCCTCCTCAGGTCCCGTCCCCGTAGGGCTATTTGACCCGGACGGGGAGTGAACCCGGCGGGTAGCCGATACCACTCCCCAATCTAGACGATAAACGATTTAGGCCGTGGCGCCTTCCGGTATGAGGATCCCCCGTCCTCCCGGGATGCGCCCGTTGTTAAGGTCGTTGACGGCGTCGTTTATGGCGTCGAACGAGTAGGTATGAGTCTGCAAGCTAACCTTGCCCTGCGCCTGCAACACCATTAGCTCGGCGAGGTCATTGTACGTACCAACCAGGTTGCCGATAATGTTCCGCTCGGTGGAGATAATGTCGATGGTCTCGACTTCGACCGCGCTGCCGTAGCCGATCACGAAGTGCGATCCGGCCTCCTGCGTCATGTTCCACGCGTCAGCCTGGGCCCCCTTCTCGCCCACGAAGTCCACGACGACCTCGGCCCCCTTGCCGTCGGTCATCTCCATAACCATGTCCACGTGCGAGCCGTTAGCCAGAACAGTCTGGTCGGCGCCGAGCTTCTTGGCGACTTCCAACGCCTCTTCCGAACGGTCCACGACGATAACCTCGGTGGCGCACAGCGCCTTTAGGGACTGAATCCCGATGTGCCCCAAACCTCCGGCCCCGAGAACGACCGCCCGGGTTCCGGGATGCAGCATGGGCACGGCCTTCTTGACCGCGTGGTAGGCGGTCAGGCCGGCGTCGGCGTGGGCGGCCACGTCTTTCGGCTCCACACCATCGGGCAACTTTAGCACCGAGCGGGCGCTGGTCTTTAGAAGCTCCGCGAATCCCCCGTTTGTATCTATGCCGGGAAAGGAGGCAACCTCACAGTGCATGTCGTCTCCGGCCCGGCACGCCCGGCACAGGCCGCAGGTTATCAAAGGATGCACGATCACCGCGTCCCCGACCTCCACGTTGGTGACGGCCGAGCCCACCTCCTCTACCCAGCCAGCATTCTCGTGTCCCGGCGTGTAGGGAAGCTGTATACCGGTCAGGGGCGCCCACTGGCCTTCGATGACGTGAAGGTCCGTCCGGCACAGCCCGGCTCCCCCGAGCCGGACTATGACGTCTAGAGGCCCGTCGGCCTTCGGTTCTTCCACCTCTTCCAGCTTGAGCGGTTCCGTACCGATATCTTCGTTGTATTCATACAGCCTGGCCGCTTTCACAGTCTAGCCTCCTCCATCTCGGGTATACCTTCTAGTGTGCCTTCTGGTGTGCCTTCTGGTGTGCCGTATCTCGCGGCCAACAGGCCGAGGCAGTGGGCCGCGTTCCCCTCGACGCTTACCCGCGTGAGGCGGGCGAACTTGAGGTGCTCTACGACCGCGTCCTCCGGGACGCGCCGGCCGTCGGGGTCCACGATAAGCGGCGCGTTCGCCGAAACGTCGATCCCAAGTTCTATCCTCCGCTCCCGGTACACGTCGGACTCCGGCGAGTCGGGGACGTCGGAGAGCGTCATGCGGGCGAGGTCTTGGGGTTTTGCGCCGCCGGACATAAGGACGCGGCAGAGCATCTCCTGGCGCCGCACGAAAGCCTTGCGCCGGAAGGTGGCGCGTACGCCGTCGAGGGCCTCACCGCTCGTTTCTCCGGTAAACGAGGAGTCGAAACCGCGCTCGTCTTCGACGCCCGCGTTGATCTCGCCGGAGGCGTGATGCCCGTCGAGCATCACCTCCGCGCCCCGCACCCCGGGGAGCGAAAGAATGGCCTCGCGGGAGTCCTCGACCATCAAATACGAGAAGTTCGGCGCGCAGAAGTACGTGGGTAGCCGCAGCCAGACCCTTACGGACCCGTCGAAAATTTCCACGTCGGAGACGAAACCGAGCGTCGTTACCGGCTCGTCCAGCTCGGGGTCCCGGACGCCCGTAAGGACGTCCAGGACGACTTCTTTGGAGATCACCCCGCCGACTCGCCGCTCTCGCTGAGCGCCGCGCCGGAGCCGGCCATCTCAGCCACTATTTGCAGCTCTTCCGGGACCTCTATATCGTAGAGCCGGGCGGCGTTGAGGCCGAGGATCTTCTTTTTCATGTCCGTGGTTATGGCGCCGTACTCGCCCTGCAGGTCTTCCGGGATCTGGAAGTCCACGAACTGCTCGACGAGCCACTTCGGCTGCCAGATAGCGTAGTCGCTGGCGAACATGATGCGGTCCTCGCCGATCCAGTACAGAAGCTCGCCGATGATCTGGGCGAAGTACCGGGGACGGGTGTGCATGAACGGTATCGCCACCGCGAGGCCGCCGTAGACATTAGGCTCCTGGGTCGCGATCCAGCAGAAGTCCTCCAGGCGCGGCAACCCGACGTGCTCTACCACGAAGTTGAGGTCCGTAAACTCGCTCGCAACCTCGTCAACGTCCGCCACGTCGAAGGCGTCGCGGTTGAGCGGCCGGATCGTCGGCCCCTTATGAACGTGGACGTTCTTGACCCCAAGCTCCAGGCACTTCTCCAGGTACCGCTTGGACCAGTCGTCCCGAAGGTCCCAGCCCTTGGAATCGCCCTTCCATTCGGCGGTATAGAGCTTGACGCCCTTGAGGTTCCACTTCTTCACGAGTTCCTCGAATGGTTCCATGCCCCGTTCGCCGTCGCGGGGATCGAAAGAGCCGTTGACGAGGAACTTGTCCGGGTGCTTCTCGACGAGCTCACCGTCCTGCTCCGTGGTGTTGAAGCCGGTCTTGTAGAAGTCCGTGAGGTACGTCGGCTGGAAGATCGCTTTGTCCACGTAACCGACCTCGAAGAGATCGTGCAGGATTTTTTCCTCGGTCTGGGTGTAGAACTCCTCGATAGGCCACTTGTACTCGTCGGGACTTAGGGCCGTCTGGTAGTCGTGGAAACACTCGATAAACTGCTGGCCGTGGACGTTCTTCCAGTTCTCGGGACGCGCATCCCAGAAGTGGATGTGTTCGTCCACTACGAAATACTTTTCGCCGTCTTTCTCGTACAAGAGATATATCCTTTCCCTGCAAAACCCTTATGTATGTGTCAGGTTTTCACCTATTAGCGCTTATCTCTATCCCCCGGCGCTACCTCCTTTATGTAACGACTATCTGCTAGTCGAACAACCTCTCGACGAGGCTCCCCTACTTCTCGTACCTTGGCGCAAAGCATAGCTTGCGGAGTAGTTGCGAGCAAGAGACAAATTACGCTTTTTCCGACTATGTAAGAAAAATCCAACGCCTAGTTGCGTTCGCTACACGACAAAGGTAAATTCAATTACAGGAACTAAGTGTTCCTCAACAGGACATTGTGTCCACGAGGATCGGGGAAGAGAACCGGATGCAGTCTAGCGACCGTGCTTTGGGGCAGGTAGATCCACCCGTCGCCATCGCTGAGATCGAAAAAGTCGGGGCGAGGTTCGGAAGTGTCCGGCGGGTACTTAGGATTCTGGATCTCGTGAGCCGTCACGAGGGTTCGACGGCGAAGCTGTTGGCCAGGGACCTCGGGGTGAGTCTCTCTACTTGCTATTGTTTGCTCAACATACTCATCGAAGAAGGCTATCTCGAAAGAGTTTCATCCCGTGAGGGGTATAGGCTCGGCCCGATGGTATCCACGCTGCACGAACGGCATTCCGGGAAAGACTTCTGCTCCATTTTGGAGCCCATGGTAGAAAAGCTTGCACAGAGATCCGGCCGCCATTCTTATCTAGGGGTTCTCTCTGATGGGGTCGTAACCGTTCCTATGGTGAAGTCTCCTTTCAAGAGCCCGCCAGATAGCATAGTGCAAGGCTTTCACGGAGCCTCGCACGCCCTGGCTCTCGGTAAAGTGCTTATAGCCGGTACCGGAGCCGAAGGAGTGGAGAGTTACTTCGAAAACTTCGGGCTGGAGCCTTTTACCATGCGCACGATTATCGAGCCACAGCGTTTCCAGGGTCATCTGGACGAAGTGCGGGCCCAAGGCCTCGCCACGGATGTAGAGGAATTCGAGAGGAACTTGTGTTGTGTGGCGGCCCCGATACGGGGCAGAAACGGCGAGATCAAAGGTGCGGTAGGTGTATCCACCACGGGTGAACGTTTCGGGAAAGAGGCTGAGTCTTTGATCGAGATGGTTCAATGGGCGGCCGCGGATGCGACGGCCCTGCTACTGACAGATGGGCCATCGCCCTAGTAAAGAAAGCGACTGATAAGAGGTCATGCCCCAAGCGCAAAAGGAGGAAAGAGAATGCAAGGAAACGCTGGAGGACCGCTGGCGACGGTATTTGCGGCGCCCGGCCGCTACGTACAGGGGCGCGGCGCAATAGATCGTTTGGGGGAGATATTAGAACAACTCGGCTCACAGAAGCCGCTAATTCTGGAAGATCCCATCGCGCAAGAGATCGCGGGTGATAGCCTCGCTAATTTGGCCGGGGCGGAGCGCGTCGAGTTCGGGGGCGAATGTTCCCCGGAAGAGATCGAACGCGTATCGGATGCAGCCTCGAAAAGTGGCGCTGACGCGGTGGTGGGCATCGGTGGCGGCAAAACGATGGACACCGCCAAAGCCGTGGCCCATCCGGCGGGACTGCCGCTCGTAATAGCTCCGACCATCGCATCGACCGACGCCCCGACTAGCTCGCTCTCGGTAGTTTACGACGCGGAAGGGGCTTTCAAAGAGTACCGTTTCTTCGGACGAAACCCGGATGCGGTGGTGGTGGACACCTCTATCATAGTCGGTGCACCGGTGCGCTTTCTGGTAGCCGGAATAGGCGATGGGCTCTCCACGTACTTCGAGGCGGACTCTTCTTCTAAGACCCGCAAAGAAGCGATGTCCGGGGGTGCACCCACGTTGGCGGCAATTACGCTGGCCCGCCTCTGCTACGACACGCTTCTAGAACACGGCCTCGCCGCCCGGCTCGCGGCGGAAAAGGGCTCCGTGACCCCCGCCTTCGAGAAAGTGGTCGAAGCGAATACGTTGCTTTCAGGTCTCGGGTTCGAATCCGGCGGTCTCGCGGCGGCCCATTCAATACACAACGGGCTGACGGTTCTCGAAGGCACACACGAATACTGGCACGGCGAGAAAGTCGCTTTTGGTGTGATCTCCATGCTCATGCTCGAAGAGCGTCCTGCAGCGGTGGTCGAGGGGCTGGTGGATTTTTGCCTGGAGGTTGGTCTGCCCGTGTCGCTTGAAGATATAGGGGTCGGAGACGCGAATCGCGAAGACCTACGGCAAGTGGCGGAAGCCGCCTGCACCGAAGGCGAGACGATTCACAACATGCCGTTCGACGTCTACCCGCGGATGGTCGTGGATGCCATGCTCGCGGCGGACGCTTTCGGACACCAGCGCCGGGCTGTTTTGGAGGGCGAGGCGCGCCTGCCCGCTGTGGCGGAGTGAGGTGATGGGGATTTTGTATCTTCGTCGCTTGCATACTGATGGGAGGAGAAAGCTGGTCAGATAACGAAGAACACGGGCTGTGTAATCCGAAAAACTGCACGAGGAGGAGCTTATGGAACGAAATGGATCCGGCAAAATTGCGTTGGTTACGGGTGCCGCTAGAGGTATCGGGCGTGGCATAGCCCTCCGGCTAGCCTCCGACGGCCTGGACGTGGCCGTCAACGACATCCAGGATAATAGCGACCAGCTCGAAGAAGTAGCCGAGGAGATTCGTCAGGCCGGGAGCAGAACGACCACCGTGATCGCCGATGTTTCCCAGGCGGATCAGGTCGAGGGAATGATAGGACAGGTCGTAGATGAACTTGGGCAGTTAAACGTCATGGTGGCCAACGCCGGCATCGCCCAGGTCGTGCCGCTTATGGAGTTATCCCCTGAAGACTTCGACCGCATGATGTCCACCAACCTCCGGGGCGTCTTCCTCTGCTATCAGGCGGCGGCGCGGCAGATGGTCGAGCAGGGAGATGGCGGCAAAATCATCGGCGCCGCCTCTATCGTCGCCTACCGGCCGTTCCCGCTACTCGGACACTACTCCGCCTCCAAATGGGCCGTGCGGGGCCTGACCCAGGCCGCCGCCATGGAGTGGTCCCAGTACGGCATCACGGTCAACGCATATTGTCCCGGTATCGTTGGTACGGATATGTGGGACCTTATAGACGAGAAGCTCGCGAACCACGAAGGCTTGCAGAAAGGCCAGGCAATCGAGAAGTATTCGGACTTGATCCACCTGGGCCGGGTCTCGGTTCCCGAGGATGTGGCGTCATACGTATCGTATCTAGCCTCACCCGACTCAGACTACATGACGGGACAATCAGTCATGATCGACGGCGGCATCCAGTTCTCATAAACTGAAATCATGGTCAAACGATAGTCTATTCCTGATGTAAGAGGCGCGGTGATTGCTCATACCGCCCCTCTTACATCATGTCTTGCAGCAAGGAGTAAGGGTATATTTCGGTGGATCAATGCCTGGCACCGGAGGTATGCTCGGTATAAGAAGGCACCCCTGGGAAACCTTTTGAGGACCGGATAGCGCGCAGTATCGACTCTTGCATCATGCGTGCGCCCCAGGTCCCGACGACGTCCGGCGCGGTCTCGATCTCACCCACCGATGCGGCGAAGACCACGTCGCCGTCCACGCTGGTATGGACCGGATTTATTGCCCGGGCCAGTCCGTCGTGGGACATTTGGGCTACCTTGGTGGTCGCAGGTTTGCTGAGGCGGGCGTTCGTGGCGACGACCCCGAGGGTGGTGTTCTGTCCCCAACGCATCCGGTCGGTGGCTTGCGGCATTAGCTCTTCACTGTCCGCGAGAGAGCCGTCTTCACGCCGGGGACCGGCCAGTATTTGGCCTTGCTCGTCCCGGACATCCCCGACGGCGTTGACGACGGCCAACGCGCCTACTATGAGGCCGTCGCCGAGGTCCACGGACGCACTGCCGAGACCGCCTTTCATGGCGTTTTCGAGACCGAGCATCTTGCCAACCGTGGCCCCGGTACCCGCCCCGACGGTACCCTGCTCGAAGTCGCCGCTTGCGGCGGCTGACGCGGCCTCGTAACCCATGGCCGCGTCTGGTCGGGCCTCCGGGGAGCCGGCCATGAGGTCGAAGATCACGGCGGCCGAGACTAACGGTATCTTCGCCACCCCAACGTCGAGCCCGAAACCTTTCTCTTCGAGAAACTTCACGATGCCATCGGCCGCGGCCAACCCGAACGCGCTGCCGCCGGTAAGCAGCAGGGCGTGGGTGTCGCGCACCATTCCTACCGGTCCAAGGCGGTCCGTCTCGCGGGTTCCGGGTGATGAGCCGCGCACGTCCACACCGACCACGGCGGATCGGTCGAAGAGTACGGCGGTGCATCCGGTCAGGCCCTCGGTGTTCGTCGCGTGGCCCACAAGCACCCCCGGCACGTCGCAAATGTTGTTCATCCGGTCGGGCGGATCTGGGGCGTCGGCGATATTAGGGCTCCTCCGGTTCCTCGATCTCCGGCGTCTCGGCATCCGGCGGCTCGTTATCTGGTGGATCCACCGGTTCGATGCCGGGGTTTTCGGGGGCCAGCTTGCCGAGTTGCACCAGTTCCTGGTCGCTACGCCGCTCGCCGAACTGGACCAGCACCGAGTCTTTGACCATCGAGTAGTCAACGACCTTCCCTTCCCGGCCTTCCAACTTGACGGTCGAGTTTTTGAAGGGCGCCCGTTCTTTGAATTCTTTGTAGGTGTCGTGCTCGTAGCGCATGCAGCACTTGACCTCGCCGCAGCTACCCATGACCTTCTCGTTCGGGGTAACGCCTTGTTGTTTGGCGATCCGGACGTTCACCGGGCCCATGCTCCGGGCTCCGCTCCACACCGCGCAGCACAGCGGCAGGCCGCAGGTATCGCAGCCGCCGGTGGTCCCCGCCCGCTCGATAAACGTAAAGCGCCGGAGCACCACCCGGGCGTCGAAGGCGCGTTGGAGGCCATCTTTGACCGGCCGGAGGTCCGGCTCGCGCTCCGTCTGGTATTTGACCTCGATGTGCGTGCCGTCGAGCGAAACGTCGCACCCGATAAACTGCACCTCGCCGATCCGGTGGTCCCGGGCTATCTTCCGGGCTTCTTCGCGGACTTCGTATCCCAGTTCCCGCTTCGCGCGTTCTTCGCGCACGTCTTCGTCGGTGACGAGCCGCAGGATCTCGTAGGGCTGATCGTAGGGTTCGCGGCGCCGGGGGGTTAGGGATACGCTGCCGACTAAATGGCCGTGTTCGGTCTCCACCACCACTTTGTAGCCGACCCGCAGGTCGAAGTCCCGGGCGTGGCAAAGCTTCGGCACCCTCCAACCCGGGACGCGAACGTCTACGAGCCGGGGGAGCGTTCGAGTACTCTCTGCCGTATCTGGGATAATGCCACCTCCAGGATCGCCTCCGGAGAAACATTATACGTGAGGCCGGCCTTCGATTCCCCGGCCTTTAGAGCCGCCCCGGCCCAGTCCGCACCCGGGTGGGTCCGGACGTGGCGTTGGATCTCCTCTACCCGGTCCACGTTCGCCACCAGGTCCTCGGCCCCCACGCCAACCAACGCCGCGTCCCGGTAGACCAGCGCGAGCAAGTCCAGGGCTTCCCTGAAAGCCACATCCCGCGCCGCCCGACCGGCACGCTTCGCGCCGTCTTTGGCCCGGCGGTCGGGTTCTTCGAACACCTCCAGAAACGCCGCCTCCTTGGCAGCCCCGACCGACTCAGCTTTTCCGAGGATCACGGAAGATGACTGATGCCGGCGCTCGAAATCCGCCTCGTAAGCAAACGCCGCCTCGAAGACGGCATCCCGCAGCTCCCGAAGCTCTTGCTCTTCGGCGTACCGAAGAGACAAACCGACACTTCCCCGTCCGAGGGAGGTTGCCAGGTCCGGTTCCGTAGCACCCCGGTTCTTCAGAAATTCCGTCACCTGGGCCGCCGGCACGGGATTGAACCTGATAGCCTGGGCCCGCGAGACGATGGTGGGCAATACACCTTCGCGCGAGTTTGCGAGCAACACGAACACCGTGCCCGCCTCCGGCTCTTCGAGCACCTTGAGCAAGGCATTGGCGGCGGGCGGGTTGAACGTATCGGCTTCCAGTAGGAACACCCGGCGCACGCCCTCGAACGGCCGGCTCGCCGCCTGCCGCACGACATTCCGCACCTGGCCTATCGTCGTAAAAGCGCCTTCGGGCTCAACCTCGATCAGGTCCGGGTGCAGGCCTCGCCGGGCCCGCTCCTCGGCCTTTGCATCGTCCCCGGCGACGAGCGAGGCCCCAAGCCGCCGGGCGACCGTCCGCTTTCCAACACCGGCCGCGCCGTAAAACAGATACGCGTGGGCCACGCCGGTTTCGAGGGCCCGCTCCAGGAGCCGCAAGACCTGCTCGTTACCCACTATGCCGTCAAAAACACCCACTACCGCTATTCTACGCGCCGAATGCCCGGAGCACGGCCGCCGCCAGCTCCTCCGGGGGACGCGTGGCGTCGAGGGCTTGTATCCTGTCGGGTTCGAGCCGCAGCAACTCTTCGAAACCCTCTTCTACCCGCGACATAAAGCCAGCCCCAACACGTTCGATCCGGTCCAGCGTCGCCCCGGAATCTCGGGCCCGCCGTTCGCGCTCTTCCGGTTCGAGCCGCAGATAAAACGTCCTGTCCGGAACCACCTCACCGACAGCCCAGGAATTAAGTTCCCGAACGGCCGCCGCGCCGAGGCCCCGGGCGAAACCCTGGTAGGCCACGCTAGAGTCCAGGTAACGCTCGCAGAGGACATTTTCGCCGCGTTCGAGGCGCGGCAGGATCTCCAGCCGCGCGTGATCCGCCCGGGAGGCCGCATACAGATACGCCTCGGTCCACAAATCCATATCCAACTCCGGGTCGAGCAACACGTCTCTTATCCGCTCGGCGACCGGGGTGCCGCCCGGCTCCCGGGTGAAGTGCGTCGGTGTTTCGAGGTTCTTTAGAAGCGGCTTTAGATGTCTTACGAGCGTAGATTTGCCGGAGAAGTCCAATCCCTCGATGGTTACAAATACGCCCCGCTCGGCGGACACCGACTCTGCCACAGGACTCTAGGCTGCGGCCCGGCGCCGGGCGTGACGTTTGGCGGCGGCCACGTGCGCCTCAAAGAGGTTGCGGTGCTCGACCGACTGCCGCATGGCCTCCGCGTGCCACTGAACGGCGACGATCCAACGCTCCGAAAGGTCCCGGTACTCTACGGCCTCTACGATCCCATCCGAAGATTTGGCCGATACCGTGAAGTCCTCCGCGAGGTCTTTGATTGCCTGGTGATGATAGGAATTTACCTTGAGGGCGCCGGCGCCGATGCATTCTGCGGCGTGCGTATCCCCGAGCACCTCTATCTCGTGCGTCGCCTGCCACTTGGGCGTGGTTTGGCGGTGCTTGAGTAAGTCCTGATCCACCTGCGACGGCAAATCCTGGTAGAGCGTGCCGCCAAGCGCGACGTTCAGTACCTGCAAGCCCCGGCAAATACCGAACACGGGTATGCCGCGCCGCAGGGCGCCGTCGAGCAAAACCATCTCCAACTCGTCCCGCTCGGGAATAATGACGTCTAGCTCGGGGATAGGGTCTTCGCCGTAATAACTCGGGTGGAGGTCACTACCCCCGCTAAGTAGAAGACCGTCGAGCGTATCGACCACGGAATCCGCGGCCCGGGCGTCCATGGCCGGGGGCAAGACCACCGGCGCGCCCCCGGCCTGGGCGACACCGTCCACGTAGTCGTAGTCGGCCCGCACGAACCGGCCCAGAGGACGGGTTGCCGTCTCTTCCACGTCCTCTTTCAAAGTGGCCGTCACACCTATTACCGGGACCAATCTGGGCCGTCCTTCAACAAGTCGTTTCTCGTAGTCGCGTAGTTCCCAGGGGGTTTTCCTTGGATTTACAGGGCCGCAGAGTACCAGACTGCCGCGACGAGCGCCCCCAGAATAAGGTGTCCGCCTAGCCGGGTGTAGAGCGAGGCCTGGCGCCGGGGTTGGTCTTCGGAGAGGTTGAGGTCCAACCGGCTTGCTACGTGGTGGACTTCTCTAGCTCCTTTTCGCTCTTCTCCGGCGATGGCTCCCCTCCCTCCTCTTTTTGTTTCTCGGCTTCTTTCTTCGCTTTGGCTTCGCGCTGTTCCTGCTTTTTGGGGCAGTCCATGTCGATGCAGGTGATCCAGGGCCTCCGCCCTCCGAGCACTTTTATCTCCGGGGCGCCGCAAGCATCGCACAGCGTGCCGAGGGGCACGATATCTCCCCTCTGGGGCAGCGGGTAGGTCGTCGTGCATTCCGGGTAACCCGAGCAACCGGCGAACCGCTTACGGCTCTTGCGGTTGCGGCGGACTATCAGGTTCTCCCCACAATTCTTGCACGGACCAAGGATCTCATCCTCCCGAATTCCGGTCCAGACGATGTCCGCGAATTTCTCTTCGGACTCGGTGAGATGCTCGTATATCTTGCGGAGCGCGTCGCGCGATTCGTCCACGACGTTCTCTTTGTTGAGCTTGCCCTCTGAGATGGCGTCCATGCTCTTTTCGAGCTCGGCGGTCATCTCGTGCGAGGCGATCTCGGAGGCGTAGTCTTTGAGGGCCTGGGCGACCGCTATGCCGGTTTCGGTCGGGATCAGGGGGTCGGCGTGGACGTAGCCCCGGTTGTAGAGGTTCTGGATTATGTTCGGCCGCGTGGCCTTTGTCCCGAGCCCCAAGTCTTCCATGACGTTGAGGAGTCGGCCCTGGCCGTAACGCCCCGGCGGTTGGGTCTCTTTGGCGAGGATCTCCTTGCCCAACACCTCGACCTCCTGGCCTTCGCTGAGGTTCGGGATCTCCTCGTCCGCCCGGCGGCTGTACGGGTAGATCCCGAGCCAGCCCTCTTCCGTTATGACCGTGCCGCCGGTCATCAGCGGCTCGCCCCCGGAGTCGAAGCGCAGCGTGGTCCGCAGTGACTTCGACGGCCCGGAGAGCGTTGCCAAAAAACGCCTTACGATTAGCTGGTAAATCTTCCACTGGTCGTCCCGCAGCGCCTTTTTGGAGGCGTACCCGGTCGGGTAGATCGGGGGGTGGTCCGTGGTGTGCTTCTTCCCCCGCGTCGGCGAGAGCTTGTCACCGGCCAACAATTTTTCGGCGTACTCACCAACACCCTCGACCCGCTTGAGATAGCCGAGCACCTCCCGCATATCCAGAGACGGCGGGTAGACGGTGTTGTCCGTCCGGGGGTAGGAGACGTAGCCGTCGGTATAGAGGTCTTCGGCCAGCCGGGCGGCCCGTGAGGGGCTTATGCCGATCCCCGCCGCCGCCGTCAGAAAGCTGGTCGTATTAAACGGCGCGGGCGCCGGACGGCTCGCGGACTTCTGCTTGACCTCCGTGACCGTGGCCTTGTCTGCGATGTTGCCGTGGGCGGTCTTCGCCTCTTCTTCGTCCTTGAAGCGGCCCTTGGTGTGATGGACGTCGAACGGCTCGCCGTTTTGGAGGTTAGCTTCGATCTCCCAGTAGGGTTCGGGGACGAACGCCCGCCGCTCCCGCTCCCGCTCTGCAATGAGGACCAGCGTCGGAGACTGGACCCGGCCCACGGAGAGAAACGCGCTGCCGTAGCGTTTGGTGGCGCGAGAGACCCACCGGGTCAGGGTGGCGCCCCAGATCAGGTCGATATCCTGCCGCGCCTCGCCGGCCGCCGCGAGATCCCGGGATACTTCGACCAACTCGTCGAAGGCCCGGTTAACCTCGCCCGTGGTGAGCGCGGAGAACCGCGACCGCTCTACGTTGTCCATCAAATTTGGATTCGCCTCGAAGACGAGGGACAGAGCCTCGACCCCGATCAACTCGCCTTCCCGGTCGAAGTCCGTCGCGACAACTACTTTGTCGGCCTTTTTGGACAACGACTGGACGGCGTTGGCGACGCCTTTCTCGGAGACGGACTTTAGGATTTCCGCGTCTATGAGCGCCGAAGGCTCTACTTTCTGCCAGTTTGAGTACTCCTCCGGGTACTCGGGATTCAACACGTGCCCCTTCAAGCCTACCGAGACGCACTCCTCACCCTTCCAGGTAAAAGTGTGGTGCGGCACGCTGCGGTGTTTGCCCTCTTTCACAGGGCCTTCCGCCAGGAACTGGGCAATTTTCTTTGCTGCATTCGCTTTTTCAGAGATTATTAGTCGCATATTGATCCAGGTTATAACACAATGCCGGGGATTGACTTTTCGTACCCCAGCCCTGGCGGAAGCGCCCTTAGCCAGGCACTATCCCTCGGGTTTGGCGGGGGTTACCGCTCCCTCCGGTCCTTGGTCTACGTCCCCGATCAGCAACCGCACGACGAAAAGCCCGATCATGCCGAGCAGGATGGCAAACCAGAGCGTCGCCAGCCGGATAACCATCGTCAGCGCGACCGCGAGACCACTGGAGAGGCCGGCGATGGTCACGAACTGTCCCGCGAGCCCGGCTTCGGCGGCCCCAATTCCGCCGGGCAACATGCTAAGGGTGCCCAGAATAGAACTGACGGCGAAGATAAACACCACCATCAGAAACGGAACGTCCACCCCGAGCCCGATCGTACACAGATAAACGGCCAGTATCTCGAATCCCCAGATACCGAAAGACATAAAGGTCGTTATCGTGAGAGATTTCGTCGAAAGCAACTCGTCCGAGGCGCCATGAAAGGCTCCCAGATGCCCGGAGAACCGGTTTATCAGCGGCAGCTTCTCCATCATCCGCTCGGCCAAAAGGGAGAGCCGCTTCGACCGGAGTACGACTACCCCCACCACCGTCAGGGCAAGGAACAGGAACATGAGCCACGGTCCCTGGCTAAAGGCGAGGGCGCCGAGCAGGCCCCAGACGATCATGCCCGTCCCGTCCGTTACCCGTTCAGCGAGCACGATGGGCGCGGTCCGGGCGACCGGGGCGCCGTTGACCTGCCGGATAAAGAGGCTTTTTAGCACCTCCCCGAGCTTGCCCGGCGAGATGGTCATCGAGAGACCGGCGGTGAATATGGCGGCGTTGACCTTCAGCGGTATATGAATGTCTAGTATCTTGAGGTAGTAAATCCACCGGATAAACCTCCCGATGTACGAAATGAAAACGAGGCCCAGAATTACCGGTATGAGCGACCAGCGGAACTCCGCCAGCGCCGCCCGGAGATCATCGAAGCCGGAGAAAACGCTTAGCGCCAGGTACACGGCGACGCCGAGCCCCACCGCGAGAACGAAATTTCTCCTCAGCTTATCCATCTTAGAAAAAGTAGATCACGGTCATAACCACCACGAGCCACAACGCGAGCGTGACTTGCAAAGGGCGGTCCTGGAGCAACAAGGTATCCGGGTTGTCGCCGCCGTCGCGGTGGACCAGCAACATGTACCGGAAGACCCCGTAAATCACGAACGGAATGCTGGACATCATGTACGGGTCGTCGTAGACGGTGAAGGTGTAGAGTGCGTAAGCGATGATGGTCGCCGAGATCATTATGTTCATCATCTGGTCTAGCATCGGCACCGAGTAGTCCCGCAGGTTCTTCCGGTGGCCGGCGGCGCCCCCGCCCAGGGTTGCGAGTTCGTGCCGGCGTTTTGAGAAACCTAGAAAGAGCGTAAGGAGGCCGGTACAGACAACAAGCCAGGGCGACATCGGCGTGCCAACGGCGGCGACCCCGGCGAGGGCCCGGATCACGAACCCCGTCGAGATGCTCATTACATCGAGTATCGCCATATGCTTCAAGAATGTCGTGTAGACGGTTTGCAGGACTAAATATCCAACGCCGGCGAGCCCCACACCCACATCAACGAAGAATCCCAATCCCAAACCGACGACGGCGAGCAGCCCGGCGAATAGAATGGCGAAACGGGCCGAGACTTCACCGCTTGCGACGGGCCTAAACCTTTTGAGCGGATGCGCCCGGTCCTCTTTGACGTCCAGCACATCGTTGGCGGCGTACACCGCGCTCGACAGCGCGCAGAAGGCGACGAAGGCCAGCAGCGCGTTGGCCGTGGGCAGGATTCGCAGAGCCTCCCCCGAAAACACCAACCCGGCCAGCACGAACCCGTTCTTGGTCCACTGTTTTGGCCGGGCCAGCCGGAGGTAGGAACCAGCTAATCCTGTCGCGCCGCCCGCTTCCATACGAAAGCCGTTTCTACCATAAATCGGACGACAAATCTTCATCCTGCGTGCCCGACGCCAGGACAGTGCCGTGAACGCGTAAATTGAAAAAACCCGCTGACTAATGCAGACTCTCGCCAACCTTTCGATAGGAAATACACAAAAAGATATCCTGGAGAGAACTATGGCTCGCAAAAACCTGTGGACTCTAAAAAGTTCACGTTGCCGGTCGGTCCGGTTTGAGTAGGGTGGCGGAATGGTTCTGGCTGGCCCGGCCTTTCAGCCTGACGGCGGCGGCGGTGCCGGTGCTCTTCGGGAGCGCGCTGGCCTTTGGCGATGGCGCTTTCGCCTTTCTGCCTTTTTTGGCGATGCTTTTGGCGAGCCTCTTTATCCAGGCGGCGACCAATATGTTTAACGAGTTCTACGACGAGCAACGCGGCCTGGACACGGCCGGCTCCGTGGGCATCGCCGGCTCCATAGTAGGAGGCCGGATGAAGGCCCGCAGCGTCCTGATCGGGGCCCTGTTCTGTTACACGCTCGCTTTGTTCTTCAGCGTCTACCTCGTGTACGCCGGCGGCTGGCCGGTACTGGTGCTCGGGGGGCTTTCGGCCCTGGGCGGCTACCTCTACTCGGCCGGGCCGCGGCCCATCGCCTACACCCCGGCGAGCGAGGCGACGGTCTTCGTGTTCATGGGGCTCCTGATCGTGGTCATAACCTACGGGGTCCAGGCAAATACCTACCCACTGTACGTGCCACTAGCAGCCATCCCGATAGGAGCCCTGGTCGCCGCCATCCTACTGGCGAACAACATCCGGGACCTCGAATCCGACCGGCGGGGCGGGCGCAATACCCTGCCCGTGGCATTCGGCCGTCAGGGTGGCATCCTGGTGTACAGAGGGCTGTTGCTCCTGGCTTATCTGGCGGCCGGAGCCCTGATCCTCACCGGCCTGTTACCCCTGGGAGGTGGCCTCGCGATCCTGAGCATCCCGCTTGCTTTGAGGCTTTGGCGCGGCATCTCCGACAGCACGGTCCCCGAGAGGTTGGATGCCGTAGTGAAGCGCACGGCCGGGCTGCACGCCGCCTTCGGCCTGCTCTACACACTCGGCGTCCTCTTATCATTTTGACCGGGCGATGAACCATCCCGTCCGGGCCAACTATCTCATCCGCGGCGTGGACCGGGAAAAGGTCTTTGACGCCCTCCTGGACGTGCCGAGCTTCACGGAATGGGGCTATGGCCTCCGCCGGGCGAGAGTCCTGGACCTTGGCGGTCTCTCGGATACCGCAGAAGTAACGCCGGGCTCGATCTTCGAGTTTGTCCTGAGCGCCGCAGGTTTTACCCACCGCGTAGAAAGCACCGTAACCAGAGTAGAGGCTCCCCATCGCCTGGAATGGCGCTACACCGGCGGGGCGGTAGGGACCGGCGGGTGGCTTTTGGAAGAGGAAGGCCCCCTCGTCCGGATGACGCTGTACACCGACTACGAAGTAAATCCCGCCTGGCTAAACCGAATCGCCCACCGCCCGTTCTTCCGGGAACTGACCGAGAGCTTGCTGCGACGCTCCATGCGACGCTTCGAGGAGCGCCTCACGGATGTCAGACTTCCTTAGTCTTCCTCTTCGTCATAATAATCGTCTTCGTCCTCTTCGAGCGTATCTAGCTCGTCCTCGGGGGACACCGGGTTGACGTAGCGGGCTATGATGATCGAGAGTTCGTACATAAGGATCATCGGCCCCATCATGAGGAGCATGCTGAACGGGTCCGGGGTTGGCGTAAGCGCGGCGGCGAGAAGGGCATTCACCAGTATGGCGTGCCGCCGGTATTTCTTGAGCGTAGGGGCGGTAATAAGGCCCAGCTTCGCACCAACGTAAGTAGCGGCCGGAAGCTCGAACACTATGCCAAAAGCTAGAAGAAACCGGGTAACGAAGGCCAGATAGTTCGTGGGGGTGATGATCAACTCGTACCGGCTCTGGTCCCACCCGAGCAGGAAGTTGATCCCGATAGGCAAAACCACTAAGTACCCGAACGCGATTCCGGCCAGAAATAGCGACGAGGCCAGGGCGATTATCGTGTACGTTTGTATCCGCCCCATCTCCCCGACGGCCGGCGCCACGAAAGCCCATATCTGGTAGAGCAAAACCGGAATTGTTATAACGAAAGCTACATAAAGCGCCAACTTCAAGTCGCTAATCACCTGCTCGGCGACCGAAGTTACCGAGAGTCGCTCTAGCTCACCGCCCGCTGGCGCCAGTAGGGCCTCGAAGACCTCCACCCTGAAAAACCAGGCCGCGATGGTCACGAGAATAAACACGACGGCGATCTTGATGATCCTGGATCTCAGCTCACCGAGGTGCTCGATCAGGGTCATCCGCGCGTCATCCTGCGCCCGGGTGGGCAATCTTAGGCGGCTTGCCATCCTAGTATTGTAGTCCGCTCAGGGGGTAGCCTAGCTCTGACGCTGTTCTTCGCGCTCGGCTTTTGCGGTGGCGTCGTCAGTAGCGTCACCGTTCGAGATATCTTCGCCTTCTTTGTCGGCCTTGACCTCAGCATCCTTCTGCACTTCTTTATCGGCGGAGGAGAGTTCTTCTTCCTTCTTGTTTTCGTCCTCGACCTCGTACTTGCCCGAGGAGCTCTTACGGAACTCCCTCATGCCGCTCCCGAGCCCCTTGGCGAGCTCGGGGATCTTCTTGGCCCCAAAGAGCAGCACCAGTATCACCAACACTATTATTAGTTCCGGTCCGCCTAAACCACCGATCATAGATCCTCCTGACTTACTTGGTTACCCACTAACTACGAAACATTATACAACCCTGGATCACTACTCCACGACCCGGCCTACGGTTGCGAGCCTCCAACTCCCGGGCCGGTAGTCCCCCCGCCGCCTTCTAGCAGCGACGAAATTCGCTCTTTGACCTGATCCGCCTGCTCTCCTTCGGGCTCTAACTCCAGGTACGTATTCCAGTATTTGATTGCCTCGGCCGGTTTTCCGGCTTCATCATAGGCCTGGCCCGCGAAGTAGAACGCCTCTTCGTTTTGGGGGTTTATCTCCCCGGCGGCGGCGAAGGCGTCACCGGCTTTGGAAAAGGGAGCTTGCTTCTCTCCTTGCGGCGCCTGTTGGGCCTGCTGCGCGTAGACTTGCCCCAGAAGCAGGGGGATCTCTTCGTCTTGGGACGCGGCCTCCTGGCCGTCCTTTAGGACTTTCTCGGCCTCATCGGTCTGGTTGTTCTGGAGGTAGAGGGCGGCGAGGGTCTTTATGGCGTCCGGGTCATTGGGGTTCCCTTCCAACTCTTTCCGGGCAGCCTGGATTTGGTCGTCCGGGCTCGTAGTCTGGGCGCCCTGCTGCTGTTGGTCTCCACCACCGCCTATGAGCTCGAACAGGTTGTAGTTTACGCCACTACCTATCCCCAGAAGAACGAAAGAGCCCAAGAACACGGCGGCGAGGCCGATGGCGATGGCCCTCGCCCAGCAGCCCATTCTTTCGCGGTTCATCATCATTTCGGGCTATCCTTCGACGTTCGACAGCTTACGTTTCAGACCGATTGTATAT
The DNA here is from genome assembly GCA_049650095.1 of Rubrobacteraceae bacterium. Taxonomy (GTDB): domain Bacteria; phylum Actinomycetota; class Rubrobacteria; order Rubrobacterales; family Rubrobacteraceae; genus SIRX01. The sequence continues at coordinate 19,981 of JBARZM010000208.1, forward strand.
CAGGTCTCCGCCCACCACCGTCGCCACGACCCCTCCACCGGCAGCCGCCTCCAGAATTTCGCGTCCGGCGTCGTCCTCCGCATCCGGCATCGTCTCCACCACGGCCAGGTCGGCCCACTTGCCGGCCTCCAGGCTACCGATCTCACCCTCCAGGCCCAGCGCCCAAGCCCCGTCGAGCGTCGCGAGCTTGAGTCCCGTGGCCCCGTCGAAACCGTGTAACTTCACGGCGAAGAGCGTCTCTTCGAAGAGGTTCATGCTCGGGCTGCTCCAGAGCCCGTCGGTCCCCATGCCAACCCGGATGCCTTTCTCCATCATCCTCGGAACCGGCGAAACGCCACAACCCAGAAAATCGTTCGAGCGGGGACAGTGCGCCACCGCCGTGTCGGTGGCCACCAAGGCCTCAATGTCTTCCTCGGAGACGCCGGTAGCCAGATGGGCCGCGATGGTCCGCCTGCCGAGCAACTCTATATCCCGCGCATACTGAACGGGCGACATACCAACGCCGCCCCAGTCGTTCTGGCCGAAAATGTCCGTTAGGCCACCGGTCCCGTGCCGGACGAATTCGACTTCCTCCGGGCTTTCTGAGAGGTGTATCGCCAGCGGGTCGTTTCTCTCCCGCGTGCCCCGGGCCGCGAGCCGGCCGGATTTCGGGTCCACCGTATACGGCGAATGGACGCTCACCTGGGAGTCCACCCGGTCGGGCAAGCCTTCTCGAAGCTCGACCGCTTTGTTCAGTACGAATTCCACGGCCTCTTCCGGCGTCCCGATGTCGTGGGGGAAAAACTCCGAGAAGAGGATGCCGGCCATCCCGGATTCGGCGAGCTGCGGCAAGCATTCGCCGTACGGAGAGGATTCGGCCATGAAAGTCGTCCCGGCCTCGACGGCCTCTCGGGCCGAATCCCGGGCCGCTTCGGCGGTCCAGTTCTCTTTTTCGGGCAGGCGCTCTATGAGCCGGGAGAGCCAACCGCTGAAGGTGCCGCCTTCGGGGGCGTCTTCGCGTCGGAAACCCAGGTGGGCGTGTGTGTTTACCGCGCCGGGAATGATCGTCGACCGGGGAAAATGCCGCACCTCCGCGCCGGGGTTTTCCTGCTTGATGCGTTCCAGTTCTCCGACGTCCGTTATGCGGCCTCCGCCAACCAGAACGGCCCCTTCCCGGATGGCCGGCGCCGCGACCGGCAATACCAGGCCCGCCGCGAAAATTTTCGTTTCGGCGGTTGCTCCGTTCTCAGACATCCCGGCCTACGACCTCCGCCGCCACGAACTCCAGTACGTCGCGCTCCGGGCTCTCCGGCAGCAGCTTGAGCTCTTCCAGGGCCAACTCCACCTCGCCCAGCGCCCACGCCTCGGTCTTGGCGACGGC
>JBARZM010000209.1:0-9494 GCA_049650095.1 Rubrobacteraceae bacterium
TCACGCCGTCCATGAGGCCTTCCATGTAGCCTTCGATGGTGGAGAGCGGCGTGCGCAGCTCGTGGGAGACGTCGGAGATCAGGTCGAGCCTGCGGTGCTCGGTGTCCTGGAGAGTCTTCGCCAGGACATTCAAGCTGGCGGCGAGCCCTCCCAACTCGTCGGCGCTCGCAACCGGCACGCGCTCACCGTAGCGGCCGGAGGCGATACGGTGCGTCGCCCCGGCCATCCTTCGCAAGGGACCCGAGACCCTGCGGGCCACGAACAGGCTCGCCAACGTCGCCGTGACGCTCGCCGCGGCGCTCGCGGCGAGCAACGAGTACAGCAGCGTCCGCATGAAAGCGCGGGTGACGTCGCCCATCATCTCGTCCATGTTCATCATCCGCCCCGGCCCCATCATGCCGCCCACCAACCCGCCGAAGACGGCCGGGGCGATAAGAGAGACGGCCACCAGAAAGGTTGCGGTCCCGACGAAGGTGACGAGCATGTGCGAGGCAAAGAGCCTGGCCCCGAGGCCCCACAGGCGCGTTCGCGTTCGCGTTCGCATACGCGTCTGGAGGTTATCTTTCATCGCCGGGAGAACCTGTATCCCACCCCGCGCACGGTCTCTATGTGGCGGGGCCGGGCCGGGTTATCGTCGAGCTTCTTGCGGAGGTTTGCGACGTGGACATCCACTACGTGATCGTCGCCGAAGTAGTCTACGCCCCACACCCGCTCCAGGAGTCGCGGGCGCGAAAAGACAAAGCCCGGGCGTTCCGCCAGGGTCGCGAGCAGATCGAACTCCAAGGCGGTCAGTACGACCTCTTCGCCGCCCAGACTTACCTCGCGCCGATCAGGGTCTATGGTCAGCTCCCCGAAACGCAGCGGCTCCTCACCCGCGGATCCCTCCGGGCCACCGGCTTCCCCTCTCGGCCGGCGGAGCATCGCCCTCACGCGGGCCACGAGCTCACCGGGAGAAAATGGCTTGGTTACGTAGTCATCAGCCCCGGTCGAGAGGCCCACGATACGGTCCATTTCCTCCGTGCGGGCGGTGAGCATGATGACGTACGCCTCCGAGAAGCGCCTCAACTCTCGCAACACCTCCATGCCGTCGAGGCCGGGTAGCATCCAGTCGAGGATCACCACGGCGGGAAGGTCGCGACGGGCGATCTCCAGTGCGCTCGGCCCGTCAAAAGCCTCGCTTACCTCGTAGCCCTCCTTTTCGAGGTAGCCCCGGATCAAGCGGACGAGCGGTTCCTCGTCTTCGACAATAAGTACTCTTACGCCCATCTCTACATTCTAGACGCTCGAGGCAGTACTATGGTCCAACTGACTCGGCCGGGTTGCGCGCCGGCTCGGTGGTACGTTGGCCTATCGACTGGGCCCCGGTGGTTCGTCGCTCTTGCGGTTGCCCAGTTCTCTGTCGAGCAGGAATAGGGCCTCGCTTTTGTCCCCAACCATCTTCAGCGTCTCGACCACGTCTCCGACACTCTTCTCCTCCTCGACCTGCTCCGTCACGAACCACTGCAGGAATGCCTGGCTCGCGTAATCGTTCTCCCTGGCCGCCAGCCCGTACAGGTCGTTTATCATGGCCGTTACCCTTTGCTCTTGCCCGAGCGCTTGTTCGAAGACCCCAAGCGGAGATTCGAATTCGACGACCGGCCGGTCTATAGCCTGCAGGACGACACGACCGCCCCGGTCCTGGACGAAGTCGTAGAACTTCAGCGCGTGTTCCCTTTCCTCTTGCGACTGGGCCCGCATCCAACTCGCGAAGCCCGGAAGGTTCTCTGATTCGCAGTACGCCGCCATCGAGAGGTACTGGTAGGAAGAGTAAAACTCGTTTTTGATCTGCTCATTCATGGCGTCTTGAACCAACTCACCTAGCATGGACGTTCACTCCTTGATATTTGGCGTTTGTCCTTTGCCGCCACACTATACTACCCGAGCCTGCGTACTCGCGCCCGCGCGCGATCCAGGTGCATGAATGATCCGACCTTGCCCGGCCGGCGTACATTGGTGTATATTGATACCAACGGATCGAGGGGAGGTGTCAAAGGCCCGAATCGGAGGACGGGTCTTTCGGGATAGGCAACAGTAAGGTTTCTATAGTTTCTAAATGTTCATTGCGCTGTAGAGCCGGGAGCGGTCGTAAATACACTATTCAGCAAAGGAGAAATCAGCTTGAGGAAATTAGGTTTGGCGTTGCTGCTGGCCGCGGCGATGTCTTTAGGATTCGCGTCTCTGGCGTTCGCCCAGAGCGCCCAGACGTACACTGCGGAGATCGGCGAGCTCAATGGCTCGGGAGCGAGCGGCACGGCCGCGGTAACGGTGGAGGGTAACCAGGCTACCGTCGAGATAGAGTCGGCGGGCCTTGCGCCGGGCGCACCTCATGCCCAGCACATCCACATCGGCGGCCAGAACGTGTGTCCGCCCGCCTCGGCTGACACGGATGGCACCGGCACGATCAGCGTGGCCGAGGGCCAGCCCTTCTACGGCGATATCCAGGTCTCGCTGACAACCGCTGGCGACGTCAGCGCCGACAGCGGCCTGGCCGTCGAGCGTATGCCGGTCGCCAACGCCGACGGCACGCTCTCTTACTCGCGGACCTTCACGCTGCCCAGCGGGATCACGGCCGCCGACCTCGAGGGCGGCGTAATCGTCCAGCACGGCATTGACTTCAACGTCAACGGCGAGTACGACGCCGAGGCCGGCCAGAGCTCGATTATGCCCGAGCTGCCGTTCGAAGCCACGGCCCCCGCTACCTGCGGCGAGCTCGCGTCGTCCACCGCACTGCCCGACACCGGCGGCGTCTCTCTGACGATGATCGCCCTTACGGGCGGCTCGGCGCTCCTCGCCGTCGCGCTGATGGGTGGCTACCTGGTGCGGCGCTTCACCGCCTAACACCTGAGTCGGGCAACACCTTTCTGGCGGGGCTTCTTCGAGAGCCCCGCTTTTTTGTCCGGCGGCGTGTTGCGCGAACCTTATTGACCGCCGCGGGCACACCCTCGAAAACGCGCCACCGATGAAGCCCGACACCCACCAAGAGGTGTCTTCGTGAACTGCATGCAACGTTGTCGCAGGGCACGTTTATGTTAGAGTGTTTGTATGTTTCCAGCTCGTAAAATAGCCCAGGGGATGATTCCGCTGCTGGTCCTGGCCTGGGCTACCCTGGCTATTTTGGGCGGGGCCTCCATGCCCGCGGAACACGGCAACATCACCGACAAAGCCGTCGGGACCGGGATGGTGATCTGCGGCATCACGGTGGTGTTGTTGGTCGGGGCGGGCGCAAGGCGGCTGCGCGAGACGCCCTTTACAGCAGGCCGGCGTGTCTGCTGGCGGGAAAGCTTTCGGTCAATTCGGTCTGCCGCCTACGACAGGCCGCCAGCTTTTACCCCATCACTCGAAATCTTGCAGGTTCTTCGCACGTAAAGCCGGAGTTTCCTACTCCTTGCGGCCGGCCACTTTGACTCAAAAGCGCCAGGCGCCGGAGTAGAAACGGCTCTTGGAGAGCCTTGCGAGATACCCGGTTACCGTGATTGGTTGGGGCTCGTCCAGGCTTTCTTCTGTTCATCGAAGAGAAAGGAGCTTAGAGCCCCATGGAAAAGCCACGAAACACGAGATACATATCCAGAAGTAGCTACGGGAGCAGACCGTTTACCCGCAAGCAAATGCGTATCTTCGGCAGAAGGCGGAGTAGGATCAGACTGCCCATACTGGCGCTCCTGATTCTAGCCGGCATCGGGTTGTTCTCTCTGCTGATCATTCCCCAGTCTCGGGGAAACGAAGGTCCCATCCCGAGGGTCGAAGCGCCCGCTGTGGCAGAAGCCCCCGAACCGGTGGCGGACATGAAGGCGCCCGCCGAGGAAACCTCGGCCGAAAACCAGGCCTCAGCGCAAGCCGCAGCAGGGCCGGAAGCCGCGCCGGAAGCCGCGCCTCCGCCTCCGGAAGACCCCACGCTCTACCTCACCGTTCCCCGGCTCGACATCTACGGCGACACCGTGAGAAACGATGACTCGCAGTGGGCCCTGGACACCGGCGCCGTCAAAATCCCCTCCACCGGGTTTCCCTGGCAGGATGGCGCCAACACCTACATCGCCGGCCACCGGATCGGCTGGCCCGGCACCGAGACCTACTACCAGTTTTACGACCTCCCGACCATGCAGGCCGGGGACGAAGTCTATCTCACCGACGCTAACGGCACGGTCTACACTTACCGGGTCAGCGACATCTTCGCCGTAAGCCCCTCCGACGTGTGGGTGACGGACCCTATAGCGGGACGGGATATGATCTCGTTGCAGACCTGTACCGAAACCCCGAACGACTGGTGGACCATAGGCCCCAAGCTCTTCGAGTCGGGTCCCGACTCTGGCCGCTTGATAGTGCAGGCCGATAAGGTCGCCGTTGACCCCGCGTAGCGGTTGAAGAGAAGCTCCGTCGAACGGGCCAAAAGTTTGGTTTCAACCCAGTTTCAGCCCAAACGGTGCCAGACTCAACTGAATGAGCCTGGCTAGGAAAACAGCGAGATAGATCCCCCCCGTCCCCGGGTCCGTCGGCGGCCGGCAGGGTGAAACCCCACGGCGCCGGGCTTGCGACAGCGGGTAGCCAGGGCGAACATAGTGATATCCAACTCCTCCGTCCGCAAGCCCGGCGGAGGAGTTGGTGGATGAGGTAGATGACGAGGGCGTGCCCGCCGAGAGAGGCTAGAGGCGCGGCGCGCCGGGGTCTCTGGGGCGCCGGAGATTTCTTTCTCCAGCGCAGGTAAGGGGTGTTGTCGCAGAACGGCTCACCGGGAGGAGCAGGGTGGGTCGCCGAAGCGGCCCGGCCGGATCTCACACTCCTCCTTTAGGAGATTCAGCAAGACCTCGCTCCCTTCGCAGCCACCGTTGTCCCAACTGTCGCGCAAAAAGCACGCTTCTTCGGGCGCCCGCTCCCCGATGCGCTCCAGGCAGCCCTCCACGAACCCGCCGACGTAAGCCTCTTTATCCGCATGTCCTTGGTAGAACACCAGGGCTTCGCGGCCGCAACGATAGCCGACGGCCATAAGGCTCGCCAGCCGATCTTCCAATTCCTCCACCAGCTCACCGGCCTCGCTGGCATCACAGTCGCCGGGGGGCCAGCACAGGGAGACGTCGAAGGCCGGTCCCAGTTCGCGGTAGAGGGCGGCGAGAAGTTCCTGCTCCAACCCGGTCTGGGTCGTCCTCTCATAATCGGCCAGCGCCATAAGCGTGGCCCACGCCCTGCCGCTGGAGCAAGCCACCCAGAAAAAGCGGTACTCGAGGCTTGCCAGCACGCGCACCAACGTCGGGCGTGGCGGCAATGCGTGCTGTCGCCGGGACTGCAGCGAGTGGAACAGCTCCTCGAAGTCTACTCCCGCGTCGGACGACCGGTGGTTGGGCGCATGTTCGCGTACCCTGGCGTAAGCCTTTTCCACGGCGGCCGCCGAACATATGAGCTGTCGCCGACCTCCGCGATCCCGCCCGGCTAGCAGGGTGGACAGCACGTGATCCATTAGCGCGTCTTTGAATCGGCGCAGGCGCCTCTGCTCTTCCGTGGCGCCCGTTGGCCAGCCGCATGGCCAGCCGCAGGTCATCGCCCTCCTCTCGCAGAGCCGCTTCGTGGCTTGCGGGTAGCGCGTGAGTGGCGGAGGAGCAGGATGAGAGCGAACCCTATGGCCAGGATAGTGGCGACGAGCATATTGCCCCGGGCGACCCCGCCTATGATAAAGGCCGGGTCTATTCGCAGTAGTTCCATAAAGAACCGACCCGTAGAGTATAGGGCCACGTAGAGCAGGGCGACGTCTCCCGTTTTCAGCCTGCCCGCAAAGCGTCGGGCGACGTACAGAAGGGTGAAAAAGACGAGCAGGTTCCAGAGCGACTCGTAGAGAAAGGTGGGATGGAACGCCTCGGCGTTCTCGAAGCCCGCGGGCCGGTTTTCGGGGGCTATTCTTATAGCCCAGGGCAAGTCCGAGGGGCGTCCGAAGAGTTCCTGGTTGAAGTAGTTGCCCCACCGGCCGATAGCCTGTCCGAGGATCACACCCGGCGCGGCGGCGTCCGCCAGCACGAGCGGGTTTATGCCCCGGTACCAGGAGAAGAGCAACATACCGAGGAACCCTCCCGAGACGGCGCCGTAGATCGCCAATCCCCCGTTCCATATTGCAAACACCTCCGAGAACGGCTGCTCACCGTAGAAGTTCCAGTTGGTGACCACGTGATATATGCGCGCCCCGACAAGCCCCAGGGGCACGATGAACAGCAGGGAGTCCAGGGCGAGCTCTCCGTCGTAGCCGCGCCGGGTTAGCTCGCGGCCGGCGATCCAGGTCGCCGCAGCTATACCCAGGGCTATAAACAGGCCGTAGTACCGCAGGGCGAACGGACCGACCTCGAAGATGATCGGGGACGGTGGGCTGGGCAATGCTAGCAAAGCGTACATATCAAACCTCTTTCCATACTGCTGTTTCGGTCCCGGCGGACGACATGGTCCCCGCCGGGACGGCCTCCGTTACGGGGTTCGCCATTGGCGAATCCCGCTTGGAACAGGATTTCTCACTCGAGCCGCCAGGCTTGCCGCGCTCATTCTCTACATCTCCCTCTAGGCAACCGCGACCAGTTCGGCCTGCACGATGAGCCGTTTGGAGTAGTCCGGCAGGGTGCAGGTCTGGAGCGTCAGGATGTCTCTTCCGGGGACCGGCTCGGTGACGTACAGGTCAGACGGCTCCACTATGAACTCCTTGAACACCTGATAGGTATATTTGGTGCCTTCCGAGTCGGTGACGAAGGCTTTGTCGCCGTTTTCGAGCTTGTTCAGGTCCCAGAAGGCGAGGAAGCTATCGGTGTTGGGGTATCCGAGTCGGTGGCCGGCCAGGTAGACGTTCGCCTCCTTTTGCCAGGGAAAGCCGGTGCCCTTGAGGTGGATGGCGGCGTTCTGCTTGAGCGCCGGCTCGTCGTCGCCGGTCGTGTCCGGGACGGTGTCGTCCTCGATCTGGCCCATCTTCGGGATGGTTATCGTGAGGGTCTTGTCTGCCGGGCCTTCGGAGGCTGCGTCCTGTGATTCCTGCGCGTTTCCGAGTTCGGGTACGTTGAAGCCGCCCGGGTCCGGTTTGTTCGTGGCCGTGCTCCCCGGGTTCTGTCCCAGCAAGAAAACCGCTATCAGCGCGAGCCCTGCTCCAACGAAAAGCAGGCTCGCAAACCACCCGACACCTCTTCTAACATTCAACTTATGCTAAACCTCCCAGCACCGATTCTCGACAGCATGGATGACTTACACTCGCGCCACTTTTCGACGGCTTTTACCGCCGGATACACCGGCCAGCCGCGACAAAGTTCTATTCGGGTGGAGTGGAAGTTAGAGTCGGAATACCTGCAGGAGGATAGGGGTGGGCCCCAACCTTGGTAAATAAGCGTTGGAGCCGAAGCTACGCCGAATTCGCTGGAAGCCTACGATGATACGCCGCGCCGGAACAGCGCCCCTGAAAAGTAGCCCGGAGAAAACCCCAACCATAACCGTGAGGAACGCGACGATATAGGATCCGTAAGAAGGCGCATGCTCGACCGGATTTCCACTCGCCGGCCCCGGCTCGCCAGCTCCATTCTGAAGCTGGTGTACCGCCACGGAGGGCACCGGATCCAGGACCAGCTTGTCCATGCTCCCCAGCGCCCCGTGACAGAGGATCAGGGCGAGCACCAGGAGGGGCACGAAGATCGGCGCCCGGGTCGTGATGGGCGCTAGCGTAGAATGAGAGATAGTTTCTTGGCTGGTCCTGAGCATAGGCCCGATAGATTTTACCCTATGTTCCGCCAAACCTCGCAACCCGCCACAACGAGGGCACATCTGAAAAGTTCTACGAACCTCTGGAAACCTTCTAGAGTTGCAAGCCTTGCCCGAACGGTGTCCCCGGCCGAACGTGGACCCTCGTCGCGTTTGACCCGGTCTTACCTGACTGCGCCACGCCGCTGGTCTTCCTCTCCGATGCACGTCGGGCCGTGAGCTAGGACCGGGGCTACAAGGGCCAGGATCCTAAGCCTGGCTGGTCCCGACCAGCGTGCCGCGCACCACGAGGCGTTCGCTCCAGTTTGGTCCGACGCAGGTTTGCAGTGAAACCATGCTCTGGCCGGTAGGCTCGACCACCCACACGTCGGTGGGAGCAACGGTAAAGATCTCGCTCACCTGGTACTCGTAGGTGGTGCCGTTGGAGTCGGTCAGGAAGATTTGGTCCCCCATAACCATGTTGGGTACCCTGGCGAACTGCTGCCAACTCCCGGTGCCGGGATAGCCGTAGACGTGGGCGGCTATGTAGGTGTTCGCCCCGGGCTGCCACGGGAATCCCGTGGATGGGATCTTGCCTGCCCCGTTTGCCAGCACGCTCTCTTCCACGCTGTCGGTCACCGGATCGTTCTGGATGCCCGCGCTAGGCACGTTCAGGCTTAGGGCGGTGTTCGTGGGGATGGTCGGCTGGGCCTCTTCGGCGACCTGCTCTTCGGCGGCGCGACGCTCGGCGGCGGACCTCTCCTCGACCTTGCGCTGCTCGGCTATCTCCCGCCAATTTTGTTCTTGCTCGGCAGCCTTCTTCTCTTGCTCGGCAGCCTTTTTTTCTTCCTGAGTCTTTTCGGAGACCGCCGCGGGGGCCGGCGGATCGGCGACCGTGGGAGCATCGACCTGCGCGACGCGGGACTCCTGACCACCATTCAGGGCGCTGACTACCCCCACCGCCAGTACCCCGACAAGGGCCAGAGAAGCGAACGCAATTAGTGAATAGAGCCAGATCCGACGCAAGATCCCAACCTCCCCTTTGCTCATGCGGACATTTTTGTCCTTCGTTTATTTTATCAAACATACGGGCGCGGGGTATACCGTGGATCACACCGCGACGGCCTACTTCTCCGGGGCGGCGGTGGAAACGGTGAAACCCTGCGGACATTGGTGCGTAGGAATATGGAAATGTCGAACGAGAGAGGGGAAAATTTCATGAAAGCAAGAGGCGTCACTAGAAGAAAATTCATTCGTACGGTGGCCGTTCTCGGCGCGGGAGCCGCTGGCGTCTCCGTCCTGGCGGGTTGCGGAAACGCCGGGACAGCTTCGCTCCCGGCAGGGACCGCCGGCAAGGGAGAACCGGCGGCCGTCTCGCCGGGTGAAGCCATAGCAGCGACCGACGAGGTGGAACCCAACTCCGCCGTTCCCTACACCAACGCGGAGACCGGAGCGCAGGAGGTGCTGATCCGGCTCCCCAACGAGGACCTGGTAGCCTACTCGGCGGTCTGCACCCACCAGGCCTGCATCGTGTCGTACCAGCCTCAGACCGAGAAGCTGGCCTGTCCCTGCCACGGCGGGGTCTTCGACCCGGCCAAAGACGCCGCCGTAGTCTCCGGTCCCCCGCCCACGCCCCTGCCGGACGTGGCGTTCGAGGTCAGAGACGGAAAGGTCTTTCTAGCTTGACGGTTAGGGCTGAAACGTGTGTCAGACGCCTTTGAGTTGGTAGCCGGCTTCCTGCCAGGCGTTCATGCCGCCTCCCAGGTCCCACACGT
>JBARZM010000210.1:0-4886 GCA_049650095.1 Rubrobacteraceae bacterium
CGTGGATTCCATCCTCGGTCTATCCCGCCGGACGCCGAACCTCACGATGCCGAAGGTCGAATGGGCCGCCGCGGACGTAACCACCGACGATCTAGCTTCCCATTTCGACGGGGCGGACGCCGTCATACTCCTCTCGTGGCTCATACAGCCTTCCCGGGACTTGAACAAACTCTGGATGACCAACGTGGAGGGCAGCGCCCGCGTAATGCGGGCCGTGAAAGAGGCTGGGGTTCCGGCGCTGCTTTACGCCTCGTCGGTCGGCGTTTATTCCCCGGGGCCGAAGGACGAGGCCGTAGACGAGAGTTGGGCGCGGGGCGGTATACCGACCTCCTACTACGGCCGGCACAAAGCCGAGGTCGAGCGGCGGCTGGACCGCTTCGAGCAGGACGCCCCGGAGGTGCGGGTCGTCAGGATGCGGCCGGGGCTGGTCTTCAAGAAAGAAGCCGCGACCGGCATCCGGCGGCTGTTCGGCGGGCCGTTCGTGCCGGGCTTTCTGGCCCGTCCGGGCCTCATAAACCTCATCCCGGAGATAGAGGATTTGCGGTCGCAGGTGGTCCATTCCTATGATGTGGGGGAGGCGTTCCGGCTCGCTTTGACCAAGGATGTGGAAGGCGCGTTCAATTTGGCCGCCGAGCCGGTGTTGGACGCGGAGGAGATCGGTCGCGTACTCGGCGCCCGGACGGCCCCGGTATCCGCCCGGGCCGCGAGGGCCGCCGCGGACCTCTCGTGGAAGCTGCGTTTGCAGCCGGTGTCCGCCGGGTGGTTGGACCTCTCGCGGCAGGTCCCGATCATGGACACGAAGCGTGCCCGCGAGGAGCTTGGCTGGACGCCGCAATACAGCGCCGGTGACGCCCTGCTGGACTTGCTGGAAGGGCTGAGGACGGGCGCCGGGCTCGACACCCCGCCGCTCTCGCCCGGGACCAGCGGACCATTTCGTATACGCGAGATCCTGACCGGGATAGGTAGGAGTGAGCCATGAAAGCCGTAGTGTGGCACGGAAAGGAAGACGTCCGGGTAGACAATGTACCGGACCCGATCATCCAGGAGCCGACGGACGCGATTATCAAAGTTACCTCGACCGCCATTTGCGGCTCGGACCTTCACCTCTACAGCAAGCTCGGCCCCATAATGCGCGAGGGCGACATTATCGGGCACGAACCGATGGGCATCGTCGAGGAAGTAGGCCCGGAGGTTACGCACATCTCACCCGGCGACCGGGTCGTCGTGCCGTTCAACGTCTCCTGCGGCCACTGCTTTTTCTGCGAGCAGCAACTCTTCTCCCAGTGCGAGACGACCCAGGACAAGAGCAAACTCGCCCGGGCGGCGAGCCTACTCGGCCGGGGCAAGGGGGCGAGCCTCTTCGGGTACACGCACGTCTACGGCGCGGTGCCGGGCGGACAGGCCGAGTACCTGCGGGTACCGCAGGCCCACTTCGGGCCGGTGAAAGTCCCCGAAGAAGCCGAAGGCGCGCCGGACGAACGCTTTCTGTACCTCTCGGACGTCCTGCCGACGGCGTGGCAGGCCGTCGAGTATGCCGATACGCCGGAGGGCGGGACGCTCGGCGTTTGGGGACTCGGTCCCATCGGCCAGATGTGCTGCCGCATCGCGCGCCACAAAGGCGTGGGGCGCGTCATCGCCATCGACACCGTGCCCGAGCGGCTCGCACTTGCGGCCAAGTACGGGGCGGAGACTGTAGATTTCGGGGCGGTGGACAAAGTTCGGGACGTGGTGCTCGGTATGACGGATGGCCGGGGCGTGGACGCCGGCATAGACGCGGTCGGGATGGAGGCGTCCGGGTCGTTCGTGGATTCCATTCTCCAGACGACGAAGCTCCAGCTAGACAAGGCCCACGCGCTCCGGGAGTGCATGTCCTCCATCCGGCGGGGCGGGACGCTCTCGCTCTCCGGGGTCTACACCGGGCCGATCCAGATGTTCGAGCTTGGCGACCTCTTCGACATGCAGATCCAGGTAAGAATGGGACAGGCCAACGTCCGGCGCTGGACGGATGAGATCCTGGAACTGCTCGGCGACGACGACCCGCTCGGCACCGAAGACCTAAAGACCCACGAGATGCGACTCCAGGACGCGCCGCTCGGGTATGAGATGTTCCAGAAAAAGCAGGACGGCGCGATCAAAGTCGTCCTCAAACCGTAGCTGTTCCGGGCAATCTCCCGGTTACGGTTTCGGGCATGAGAAGCATTTTTCGGCTATTATCTGCAACCGCCATAATCTACATTGGCAGCCGTATCTGATATCGTCGCCGCTTCGATGACTGTATGGGGAGAGAATGGGAAGAAGGCGAGAGAGGACAGGTAATAGCGCCCGGCGGCGAAGGGTCCCGGAGCGGCGGCTCCGCCGGCTCTCCCGCGCCGAGCGTCAAAGGGTGTACCGCCGCCGCCGGATAATGGCCCTGGCGGTGTTGGCGGCGGTCGTGCTGGTGATCCTGGTGTTGGCGGGTCTCATCTCGTTGCCGCTAACCGGCGCGAAGTCTTCCGGCGTCCGGGCGGAACGAGAATCCCCCAACCTGGACGCCAGTCCCGGCGCTCCGGAGGGGGCGTCGCCTGGCGGGGCGGATGGCGCGAAGCCTGTGAAACCGGCGCGGGAAAAGCCCTCCGAGAAAGCCTCGGGCAAGCCGCTGGACGTGCTCGTCCTGGGCGTGGACCGCCGGCCTGAGGGTAGTTCCGTAGAGGGGAGCCGGACGGATACCGTTATGGTGGCGCGCATCACGCCCGAGACCGGCAGCGTAAAGATGCTCTCCATACCGCGGGACTTGTTCGTCGAGGTAGAGCCCGGGGTGGAGGACCGGGTCAACGCCGCTTACTCCTACGGGGGTGTCGGGCAGACAACGAAGACGGTCGAGCGCGCCACCGGCATCTCCGTAGATCGCTACGCAGTCGTGGACTTCGAAGGTTTCAAAGATATCGTGGACGCCGTGGGTGGGATAACGGTGAAGATACAGGGTGAGATGCCCCCCAGAAGGAACATGGAAGGTACCCAGACCCTCGATGGAGAACAAGCCCTGTTCTACGCCCGCTACCGGGGTACTCCTGGCGGCGACCTGGACCGCATAGCGCGCCAGCAGCAGGTAGTGGGCGCCTTGCGAGAGAAGCTCGTAAGCTGGGGAACGGTCTCGAAGCTGCCCGGCGTGATGAAGGCCATCCAGGGCAACCTGGAAACCGACCTGGGCCTGATGGCGAACCTCTCCCTGGCCCGGTCGCTACTGAACGCCGGAGACGCAAACTCCGCCTTCGCGACTTTCCAACTCGCGGGGGATCCAACCACCCTGCCCGACGGCCGGCAAGTCCTCGTCCCGGACCCCGCAGTGAACAAACAGATACTGCAAGAGTTCCGCGAAGACTGAAGATCCAAACGATCCAGAGACTACCAAATCGGTTGGTTCCGAGGTCCTGATCCGGACTCCGTTCCTTTCCGTAACCTGGAGAAAGCAATTCAGGAGGTCGAGCATGGCTAATGCTACGCAGGAGATCGCCGAAGGCGTATACCGTTACGCCGACGGCCTGGTGAACTGGTACATGATCGAGGAGGACGGCCAGCTCACGCTCGTGGACTCTGGTTGGCCCCGGAGCTGGCCCCGCATCGAGCAGGCGATCTCCGGCATCGGGCATTCGGTAAGGGATGTTGCGGCCATAGTTCTTACCCACGGACATCCGGACCACCTCGGCGCGGCGGAGAAGGCGCGGCAAGAGTGCGGCGCGCCCGTTATGGCGTACCGGGAGGAAGTGCCCCGCGTGAAGGGTGAGGCAAAGGGGTCTTCGCCGTTCACCCTCGTACCGTCGCTCCTGCCGCACCTCTGGCGGCCCTCGTCGTTAGGGTTTGTCCTTCGGGCTACCGGTGAAGGATTCCTCACGCCGACCTGGGTGAAAGAGGTGCAGCCCTTCGAGGCGGATGAAGAGCTGGACGTCCCAGGTCGGCTCCGGGCGATCCGTACTCCCGGACATACGGAGGGGCACGTATCCCTGCTGGCGGAGGAGAAAGACGTCTTGTTCGCGGGCGACGCGCTTTTGACGCTAGATCCACTCACCCGCGAAGAGGGGCCGCGTATGCCGCCGGACTCCCTCAATACCCACCCGGACAAGGTCCGCGCCTCCCTTGACGCCCTCGAAAAAGTAGAGGCCGGCACGCTGCTACCCGGGCACGGCGAACCCTGGACCCGGGGCGTCGCCCAGGCCGTCGCCCAGGCTGTGGCCCGGGCGAAGTCCCGTGACTAGTGAGTGTCGAAGGCCTCAGGCGTCAGAAGCCAGTTTTGTTTTTGCTAAAGGCTGACCGCTAATAAGTCGAAAGTCAACATTCGCCTAATGCTGTAGGTTCTGTAGTACAGTGTGATACAGTCTGAGGAGTGGATGAGGACAGAGAGACTCGATTGGCGGCATGACCGGGAGGAGCACATCGCCCGCCACGGCGTGAGCCGCGAGGAGGTCGAAGAAGCTGTCTTCGACGACCGGGCGGGAATGCTCTTGAGGCAGGGGACTGCACAGCGGAATCCGGATGAGACGGGCTACCAGCATCTGGGGGGCGCACGGAGGTCGGGCGCTATCTCTTCACGGCGTTGTTGCATATCGGTGGAGGAGAGGCTATACCGTTGACGGCGCGGGACATGACCGATGCCGAACGGAGGAGGTACAGGAGATGGGCGACACGAAGGCGAATGCTGAGACGGCGAAGGGACGGCGGGAGGCTCCCGAACAGGAGCGCATCGAGGAGTTAGCCGAACATTTCGACCGGGCCGACGTGGGGGGTCCGGCGGAGTTCGAGGAAGTAAAAGATGTGACGATAGGACGGAGCCTGGAGCTCGCCCAGATATCCGTGCGCATCCCGCCAGAGGACCTGGCCGCGTTGCGTCAGCAGGCCGATCACGCGGGCATCGG
>JBARZM010000211.1:0-5968 GCA_049650095.1 Rubrobacteraceae bacterium
GCGCCGGCTTCGTGGAGTACCTCCGCTATCTCGGCGATGTTTCGCTCATAGACGCCGCAGGTGTTTGGGTTGGTGATCATGAGTGCTGCGGTGGTCTCATCCACCAACGCCCGCAACTCGTCCACCTGCACGCAACCATGCTCGTCGAGGCCGACCTCGACGGCCTCGAAACCGGCCATCGTGGCGGTAGCCGGGTTGGTGCCGTGGGCCGTCGAAGGCACGATGACGGTCGTGCGTCCCTCGTCGCCAGCGTCCTCGAAGAACTTCTTGACCATCAGGATGCTCGTAAGTTCGCCCTGGGCGCCGGCCATCGGCTGCAACGAGACCGCCGGAAAACCGGAGACTTCCTCCAGGAATCCTTGTAGCTCGTGCATGACCTGCAGCGCGCCCTGGACGTGAGATTCGGGTTGCAGGGGATGAAGTCCGGCGAAGCCCGGGACTGCCGCAGCGGCTTCGTTGGCGCGGGGGTTGTGTTTCATCGTGCAGGAGCCCAAAGGGTAGAAGTTAGTGTCTATGCCCCAGTTCTTGCGGGAGAGGTTGGTGTAGTGCCGGATCACGGTCGGCTCGTCTACCTCCGGCAGATTCGGCTTCTCGTCCCGGATCGCCTTTTCGGGGAGTACGTCTTCCAGCTTCGTTTTCTCCACGTCGAGCTTCGGGAGCGTGTAGCCCCGGCGGCCTTCGCGGCCCTTTGTGCGGATCAGGTTATCCAACATTCGCCACCACCTCCACAAACGCGTCGAGTTCTTCTTTGGTCCGCTTCTCCGTCACCGCGACGAGCATCGCCCCATCTCCGAGGTCCAACCCACCGACCATATCGTGCTCCAACAACGCCTCACTCGCCGCCGCCACATCCGGCAGCTCAACCGCAAACTCCCACAGAAACGGCGCATCGGGATACCGAAGCCTGAAACCTGAAGCCTGAAGCCTCTCCGCCAGATAATGCGCCTTGGAGATGGAAAGTTCCGCCACCTCCCGCAGCCCCTCCGGCCCCATCAAAGCAGTATAGCCGGTCGCGGCGAGGGCGGTGAGCGCCTGGGTGGTGCAGATGTTGGAGTTGGCGCGGGCGCGCCGGATGTCCTGCTCGCGGGCGCGCAGGGTGAGGACGTAGGCGAGCTTGCCGTCCTGGTCCACGGTCTCCCCGGAGATGCGGCCCGGCAGCTGGCGGGCGTTCTCCTCGTGGGTCGCCATATAACCGGCGTACGGTCCGCCGTAGAGGAGCGGCATCCCGAGCGGCTGGCACTCTCCAACCGCCACGTCAGCCCCGAGCTTGCCGGGAGCCTCCAGCACGGCAAGCGAGGTCGGGTCGCAGACCGCGACGCAGAGCGCCCCGACCCCGTGCGCCGCCTCCGATGCGGCCTCAACATCTTCCACGATGCCGAAGTAGTTGGGGCTCTGAACGAAGACGCCGGAGACGTCGTCCGGGACGTTCGAGTAATCCGTGGTGCCGTCGAACGGTAGCCCGACGAGCTCGACACCGTAGGTCTCTATGACTTCGCGGTAACGGGAGTTTAGGCCGGCGGAGACCGCCACCTTGGGGTCGCGTTTGGTGAGCCGGGCGGTCATGAGGGCGGCTTCGGCGACGGCGTTGGCGCCCTCGTAGACGGAGGCGTTTGAGAGTTCGAGGCCGGTCAGTTCGGAGATAACGGACTGGAACTCGAAGATCGCCTGCAGGTGACCCTGGCTGATCTCCGGCTGGTACGGCGTGTAGGAGGTCAGGAACTCGCCGCGAGAGATCACAGAGCCGACCGCTGTAGGCACGATCCTGTCGTAAGCCCCGGCCCCGAGGAAGATCGGTAGCCCGGTAACGTTCTTCTTCGCCAGTTCGTCAACGCCTTTTAGCGCCTCGTATTCGGTGAGGACGGGCGGGAGGTTTAGATCCTCCTCGAACTTCGGCGAAACGTCGGCGAAGAGATCATCCAAAGTTTCGACCCCGATGGCATCCAGCATCTCCCGGATGTCATCCTCGGTGTGCGGTGTAAATCGCGCCACGCGGTTATACCCCCTTGTGTCGGGTGAGCGTCCTATTTTCGCCCTGTCCCAGACCTGAGAGTGTTACCCCGTCGGCGCCGACCCTGCGTGGGATCAGACTTTCCAGGAAGCCCTCCGGCCACGGTCCTTTTGCCTGAGAGATTCAGCCCGCAACCAACGCCACAAGCCTTTCACCTTCGGCGGCCGCACCTTTTAAGCGGCCCTCTCCCGTAGCCCTCGTAAGGCATTTTATAAGGCTACCATAGCACGGGCCCAAAGTCTCTGGTTTTGTTGCCGTGAGAGGGTTTGCGGCCTGGTCAGCAGGGTAATAGTACTGGTAACTACAAACCGAGGGAAGGACGAGTATGGCCGGTCTAGAGAAGGAAGTAAAAGGAGCCGTAAAGAAAGCCTCAAAAGGCGGAGGCGGAGGCAAGAAGAAAGGCGGCGGAGGGAGCGGCGTCGGCAAGGCCAAGAGCACGGCCAAGAAGCTCTTGAAGTAACCACACCACGGTAATCTATGGCGTGAGATGGAAGGGCGGGACTATTCAAGGTTCCGCTTTTCCGCGCTTGCGGTGGCGCCCCGGGCGGAGATCGGTGGTCTCTGGCGCCCACGATAAAGGCATCTATTCACTCTTGAGCTTGTCCGGTAGGTTTTCAACCGGATAAAACGTATGCCCCTTTCCTATTTTTCGTCTATCGAGCAGTGCGCGATCCACCAGGCCTTCCAGGTCCGTGCGTGCCGTCTGGGCCACTATATTGTGGCTCAGAGAGTGAGATCTAACGGTGTAGGAGTGATCCGGGTGCCGTAGAGCATGGTTGAGTAAAGCGGTTTGTCTATGGTTCAAAGTTCCTAATTGCTTTATCAACCTCTCTGTCCGTTTGACTTCGGCCATCTTTCGCTGCAAGTATCCTTCTAGTCCGTTGATCGCCCTCATAACCACCTGTAGCTGGTACATAATGAAGTACGTCAGGTCATTGTCGTCGGTTTCCGTGTATAGGAACGACCTCGCATACTGCACGGGCGCCTTTGTCAAGATACTGGAGATGGTCAAGAACTCAGCCAGCCAGTATCCCTGAGACAGCAGAGACCAGTAGAAGAGCGCCCTGGCCGTTCGCCCGTTACCGTCGTCGAAAGGATGATCGTACGCCAGCCAGAAATGTACGATAACGGCACGGACTACGGGGTGAAGAAAGGTCTCTAATTTCTCCCCGTTTGCGAAATCGCACATCTTCTTTAGTCTTCCCGACAGCTGCTCTGCGGGTGGAGGTTCATGGAGTATTACTCCGGTAGCTCTGTCCAGAACTCTGACACGATCTTCCCCCGGCAATTGAGCACGTCCGGCCATCTCGGGTTTTTCCAATGTTCCGTCAGTAACCAGCCTGTGCAATTCCAAGACAAGCCCCGGGGTAAGCGACTCGTTACGGTTCTCCCGGATGAAATTCATTGCATAGTAATTGTTGAGGATCATCCGCTCGCTCTTGTCCCGAGGGAAGCGTCCGGATTTGATCATGTCCTTTGCGACCTGCTTGGTGGTGCTCGCGCCTTCGAGTTGGCTGGAGGTGATTGCTTCTTCTATCAACGAGTTGACCAGGTAACGGTCTCTGGTAGACGGATTGGCAACCTCTTCACCCAGCGTAATGCGTCCACCGAGCCTCTGATCTTCTTTATGGACCCGCTCCCATGCTTTATCCGGCATCATGTAAATAAAAGGGCGGCCCGAAGCATCGTCCAAAGGCAGAGGTTGATACTCCCTTCTGCGGGCAAACTTTATGGCGAACCACCAATCTTCTGGCGACAAACCTTCTGGAGGCTCGCGAAACCGTATCTCGTCCCAGTGCCGATAGTGTCCCCTCTGAGAAGCTTTTACCTCTGAGGTCAGTATCTTCTCAAGAACTTCGAAATCCTCGCGATCGAACAACCCATCTAGGTTCGGCGGCCTTTGTGGGATCTTCATAGCCTTACCTCAAATACAAGGACACTTTGAACGAACCCAGTTTAGCAGCTAATCGTCTTTACTGCTAATTTAACAACAATTAGCAGCAAATTAGCAGCAACTCGCTAACGCGTGCCTCCAGGCTACTGTTCGGGTCTGCGGGCTCAGGCAAATGTCGAAGGGCCGATCTCCGCACCCTCGACGAAATGTTCCTGAATGTACTTCTCGCCCTCGTCGCAGAAGAGGGTTACGATGGTCTTTAGGTGCGGGTTGGCGTCTTGAATCTTACGCGCGGCGATCAGGTTTGCTCCGCTGGACGGCCCGACGAAAAGTCCGTAGTCCCGGGCCATCCGCCGCATTTCCTCGACGGCTTCTTTAGACTCCACGGTGAGCGCGTCGTCTACCAGCTTCCCGTGCCGGGAGAAAATGCCCGGTACAAATCCGTCGGAGATACCTTCTATGAGGTGCTCCCCTATCTCACCGCACAGGATGGTGCAGGACTCGTCCGGTTCCATGGCGTAGAGCTTTACGTCCGGGTTGATCTCGCGGAAAGCCTGGCCGACCCCGATCAAGGTGCCCCCGGTCCCGACTCCCATCACTAGCGCATCGGGGACGACGCCCTCCGGCAGTTGGGCCAGTATCTCCGGCCCGAGCCAGGTCCGGTTCTCCTCCACGTTCCACTCGTTCTCGAACTGGGCCGGGCAGAAGTAGCCGGGCTCCTGTCCCAGATCCTTCGCCTTCGCCAGCGCTTCGTTGACGTGGAAGTGCCCGATCTCCAAAACCTCCGCCCCGAACGCCCGGCTGATAGCGACCCGTTCACCACTCATCCCCTCGGGCATTACAACCAGCATCCGGTAGCCTTTGACGGCGGCAACCATCGAGAGGGCGTTGCCGGTGTTGCCGGAGGTGGCCTCTACTATGGTGTCGCCGTGCTTTAGCAATCCCTCGTCTTCGGCGCGTTCGATCATGTACTTGGCGATGCGCGCCTTTACGGATCCGGATGGGTTGAGGTACTCCAGCTTGCAGTAGATGCCTTCGAGCTCGAGGAGCGGCGTGTCTCCTATTGCGTCGAGAACGCTTCTGGACAGTCCGTGGGTCATGCGCTTGCCTCCTACCCTCTCTACTCCGGCGTAACGTACGCCCCCGAGATGCCACCGTCAACCAGGAAGTTCGAGGCCGTTATGTAGGACGACTCGTCGGAGGCGAGGAAGAGCGCGGCGTTGGCGATCTCGACGGCCTCGGCGAAGCGTCCCGTCGGCAAATGTACGAGCCTGCGGGCAGCCTTTTCCGGGTCCGAGGCGAACAGTTCCTGCAGGAGCGGCGTGTTTACGGGGCCGGGACTCAGGGCGTTTACCCGGATGCCCTGGCGTCCGAACTGAACACCGAACTCACGGCTCATGGCGAGCACGCCACCCTTGGAGGCCGTGTAGGAGACCTGGGAAGTCGCCGCCCCCATCGTGGCGACGAACGACGCGGTGTTTATAACGGAGCCCGCGCCCCGCTCCAGCAAGTGCGGTATCCCATATTTGCAACACAAGTATACGGACTTGAGGTTCACGTCCTGCACCTTCTGCCAGACGTCGAAGTCTGTATCTAGGACGGAGGCGTCGTCCGGCGGTGAGATGCCAGCGTTGTTGAAGAGTATGTCTATGCCGCCGTAGCGTTCCGAAGCCTCGTCGTACATCTCCCGGACGCTCTCCGGGTCGGTGACGTCCACGTGGATGTAGAAGCCGCCGACCTCTCCGGCGGCCTGTTTGCCGGTTTCGGCGTCGAGGTCCGCGACGCAGACGCTGGCGCCTTCTTCGGCGAAGCGTCGGGCGCTTTCGCGGCCGATGCCGCTGGCGGCTCCGGTTATGACAGCCACCTTGTCTTCTAGTCTTCCCGTCAACGCTAAACCTCCGTCGCCATGTAGACGCTTTTGAGTTCCGTGTAGTAGTCGAGGGCGTGCGGGCCGAGTTCGCGGCCGACGCCGGATTGCTTGAAGCCTCCGAAGGGCGTAGAGACCCGGACGGAAGTGTTGGAATTTATGGAGATCACACCGGTCTCGATGCCGCGGGCGACGCGCA
>JBARZM010000212.1:0-13830 GCA_049650095.1 Rubrobacteraceae bacterium
TTCCGCTGGAGGGGTCCATCCTCATATCCAGCGGTCCTTCCTGAACGTAGCTGAAGCCCCGATCGGCGATGTCGACTTGGTAACTGGAGAGGCCGAGATCGAAGAGTATCGCGTCGGCCTGGAACCCTTTGTCCACCAGCTCCCACAGAACCTCGTCGTAAGCTCCCAGCATAAAGTTAAAGCGGCGATCCTGGAGGAGCGCCGCCCGGTCAGCCGCTTCGGGATCCCGGTCTATACCGAGCACCCGGCCGTCCGGCCCGAGTTTCTCTAGCACCCCGCGGGAGTGCCCACCGCCACCGAAAGTGGCGTCCACGATGGACGCCCCATCCGAAGGGGCTAGCGCCGCCACCGCTTCGTCCAGCATCACCGGCCGGTGCCCGGCAGCCATCAAGCCCCGAGCTCCCGCCCGGCGAACTCCTCGACGATGTCGGAGAAGGTGTCGTCCGCGCCTTCGAGGTACCGATCCCACTCGCCCGTGTCCCAAATCTCCAACCGGTCGTCCACGCCGGTCAACGTGACGTCCCGGCTCAACCCCGCGTACCGGGCGAGCTTCGCCGGGATCAAAACGCGCCCCTGCCGATCCAACGTAGCCTCGAAAGCCATGGAGAAGAACATCCGCGAGAGCTGTCGCCCCTTCGAAGATAGGTCCGCGTTAGCCTTGATGTTCGACTTGAAAGCCGCCCACTCCTCGGGCGGGAAGGCAAACAAACACCGGTCTACCCCCTTCGTCACGACGATACCTCCATCAAAATAGGGTCTCAATCGGGAGGGGAGGGTCAACCGGCCTTTCTCGTCCAGCGTGTGCTCGTACTCGCCTAAAAGCGCCAGGGTCCCGTCCTCCCACTCCGCTCCACTTTGACCCACGACTGCCGTGATTCTTGCACACGGCCTCTAATTACGCAATCTAGCTCCAGATTTGGTGGTTTCACTCTCACCCGGAGGCCCTTTTTTGCTTTACACCCCTCCCTCCAAGGGTTATGGCTCCCACTAATTTTTTATATTGGGGTCGTTTGTCATGGGCGGTTGGAAGCCTTGGGTAGACGAGATGGGTTGAATATATGGATACGCTGGTTTCCCTGGCCCTACATGTTGTGTGTTGTCCGGATTAGGCGGGAGGACTGGCGGAAGTCGAGTTGGGGATGATAGGTGGGCCCACCAGGACTCGAACCTGGGACCGTCCGATTATGAGTCGGATGCTCTAACCAACTGAGCTATGGGCCCTTGCGGTACGGCGGCCGGGCCGCCGGGCTCCCCTGGTAGGACTCGAACCTACAACCCTTCGATTAACAGTCGAATGCTCTGCCGATTGAGCTACAGGGGAAAGCGTAGACTGGAATTATACGTTCCAGTTGGGTCGGCTTCAAGGCTGGCTGGTAATGGCCCTGAGGGCGGCTTTGAGCTTCTGTACCTCGGCGTGGAGGCGGTCTTTCTCATCGTAGTCCTGGGTTTGTCGCTTGGCGCGTTCCCGGTTGAGGATAATGAGCCGCAGCCAGGCCTCCTTTACCGAGTTCGTCGAGGGGTAGAGTTTCTCGCCCTCGGCGTGCAGAGCCCCTATGCCGTCCATCAGGTCCCGGGACCGCTCGTCGGCGGTGACGGCGCCGATATCTTCTCCGGCATGGTCACGCAGCACCGTGAACAACCGGGCATAATCGCCCTCCCCAAAGTCCTCCGGAATTAGAAAGAGCGGCTCTGGTAGTTCCGGGCTCTCCACGCCGGTTTTGAGGAGCTTCTCCGTCAGGTCGGGCCGGGCCAGGATAAACGCCAGGACCTGACGCCGGGCGTCTTCGGTCGGGTTGTTGAATCGCGATCCGCCGTTGCGATTCTGGGGTGCGTTGGCCCTTGGCCGGGGGTCTTCCTGGAGGGTTTCCGGTGGCACGCCCAACGCCTCGCCCGCTATTCGCAGGGCCTCGCGGTGGAGGACGGGGTCCTTGACCTCCCGCACGAGGTTCTGCACCTCGGGCACGGCGCGGGAACGCTCCGTGGCGCCCGAACCCCGCGTGCGCTCTACGATGCGCCGTATCCCATACTCCAGGATGGTCGGGGCCTGGGCGACCAGCTCTTCGAACTCGTCCGCCGGGTGCTCCAGTAGCCAGTCCGCCGGATCTTGCGGGAGACGCAGCACACGGAGATCCACCTTCAACTCGGAAGCGGTGGCCGCCGCGCGTTCGATGGCTTTCTCTCCGGCTGCGTCCGGGTCGAAAAGGACGTAAATGCTTTCGGCGTAGCTGCTCAAAGTCCGCAAGTGTCCCGGGGTGGTCGCCGTGCCCAGGGTTGCGACGGCGTTTTTTATGCCGGACTGGTAGAGCATCAGCACGTCCGTGTAACCTTCCACGACGAGCGCGGAGCGTGCCTTTCGGATCGGCTCCATTACCTGCGGAAACCCGTAGAGTAGATCCCGTTTGTTGAAGACTTCGGTCTCGGGACTGTTCAAGTATTTCGGCTGGGCGTCGCCCATGGCGCGGCCGCCAAAGCCGACGATCCTACCCCGGCGGTCGGAGATCGGGAACACTACCCGGCCCGCGAACCGCTCACCCCCCCGGGACGAAAGCAACCCCGCCGCGTCAAGCTCCTTGCGGCCGATGCCAAGCCTGCCAGCGGCCACCAGAAACCCGGAATCCCCGCGCGGCGGGGCGAGCCCCAAGCGGAATTCTTCTATAGTAGAACTCTCAAATCCCCGCCGTTTCAGGTAGTTTCGGGCGTTGTTGGCTTCTTCGGATTTCGATTTGAGCAGGTACTTGTGGTAATAGATCGCGGCGGCGGCCAGCGCTTTGTGGATGTCCCTCCGGCGTTGGGATCTCTCGGCGGCGGCGCGGGAGTCGGCGTCGGTGGCGCCTTCGAATTCCAGTTCTATTCCCGAGCGTTCGGCCAGGTAGGTTACGGCTTCCACGAAAGGCAGAGACTTTAGGTCGGTGACCAGCTTGATCGCATCCCCCCCCTTCTGACACCCGAAGCAGTAGTAGAAGCCCTTCTCCGGGGTGACGCTGAACGAGGGGGTTTTCTCTGAGTGGTCTGGGTACGGGCATAGGCCCGTGTAACTGGTCCCCTGCCGGCGGAGTGCGGTGAACTCGGAAGCAACCTCGACTATGTTCGCGGATTCCCGGATCTCTTCTATGCTGCGCTGTGAAATCTTCATAATCCAGTTCCTTGTACCTTTGTACAATTATTCGGCGTCCGGGGCCTTGTCCACCGTAGCTAATGTTACCCTACAACCCGTGAGCATCCATGGGCAAAATTTCATTTCAGAGTCGGACCGGGAAGCGCTGCGCGCGCCGGGGTCCGGGTACGCGGAGTTGCCGCCCGGCGTCGGGTTCGACACTAAAGATGAACCCTTGCGGCGGGACATCAACCTGCTCGGCCAGGTATTGGGGCAGGTCCTGATAGAGCAGGAAGGTCAGAAGCTCTTCGGTGGTGAGGAGGAGATTCGTCTCCAGTGCAAACGGCTCAGGTTCGATTTCGACCCGGAGTTGGATAGGCACATCAAGCGCCGGATAGAGGAGATGGGCGTTGCAGAGTTGGAGAAGATAGTCCGGGCTTTCTCGGTGTATTTTCAGCTCGTGAACATCGCCGAACGTTACCATCGCGTCCGGCGTCGTCGGCAGTATGAGTCCTCGCCGGAGAACGTGCCGCAGCGCGCGTCTTTGGGGAGTGTTCTGTCTCGCATGAAAGAAGATGGCGCGGACGCAAACACCCTGCAGAAAGCTTTGGACAGGATGAACGTGGGGCTCGTTCTGACGGCCCATCCAACGGAGGCCCTCCGCAGGAGCATCCGCCGGAAGCACGTCAACATCGGGCAGATGCTAGAAGCTTTCGAGTCCGGGTTGCTCACCTGGAAGGAACGAAATCGCCTGGAAGAGAAACTGGCCGAGGAGATCACCGTCCTGTGGCAAACGGATGAGTTGCGGGTTCAGCGTCCGGAGGTGACGCAAGAGATACAACGCACGCTGTTGTTCTTCGAGGAACCCCTGATCTCCGCCACCCTCGACGTCTACCGGGAGCTAGAGGACGAGTTGGCCCGGCAGTTTCCAGAAGACCCGCCGGAGCCCGGTAAAGTCCTCGAATACGGTTCGTGGGTCGGTGGGGATCAAGACGGCAACCCGTTCGTAGGGCCCGAAACGCTCAGCACCGCCCTCGGGTTGCACCGGCGTTTGATCCTGGACCGTCACATAAGCTCGGTGCGGTCCCTGGCGAATCATATGAGCTCTTCCCGAGACCTTACCGGCGCCGCGAAAGAACTCACCGCGTCCATCGAGGAAGACGAGGCCCTGATGCCGGAAGTAGCCGAACAGAACCTCGGCGACGATCCAAACGAGATGTACCGTCGCAAGCTGCTACTGATGGCCGCCAGGTTGGAAGCCACCCGCGACAGAGCGGGTTCTAAAGCCTCCTACCCGGGGGTTGCCTCGTTTATCGAAGACTTGCGCCTTATCCAAAGAAGCCTGTACGAACATCGGGGGGCACGGGTCGCCGAAGGCGGCTTGCGGGACTGTATCCGCCAGTCCGAAGTCTTCGGCTTCCATCTGGCGAAGCTCGATGTGCGGCAGGAGAGCACCCTGGTATCCAACGCCGCCTCCGAACTTATACTGGCCTCGACGGGCCAGTCTACTTCGCGGATGGATGAGGCGGAGCACGCCGCGCTGCTACGAGGCCTGCTCTCCGACCCCGGGCTAGAGCTCGCCGAGCCGGACGAGGTCTCTGACGAAACCCGCCAGGTACTCGATACCTTCGACCGCATCCGGCAGGCAAAGGACGAATTCTCCGAGCCGCCGGTCGAGACTTTCGTGCTGAGCATGGCCCACCACGCGAGCGACGTTTTGTCGGTGCAGCTTCTGGCCCGCAGATCCGGGCTCCTCGAAACGGACGACGAAGGGCGTTGCTCGGCGAGCCATCTCAAGGTAACCCCCCTATTCGAGACTATCGAAGACCTCGAAAGGGCTCCCAGAGTACTGCGCAACCTGCTGGAAGATCCATTCTATCGGTCTTCTCTCTCAGGAGAGGCCCTGCAGGAGATCATGCTCGGCTACAGTGATTCGGGTAAGGACGCGGGCTACGTTACCAGCAACTGGACCTTGTATAAGGCGCAGCAGCAGCTCACGACCGTGGCGGAAGAACATGGCGTGGAGCTAAGGCTTTTCCACGGTCGGGGCGGAAGCGCGGGGCGCGGCGGAGGACCTAGTTACGAGGCGATAACGGCCCAACCGGGGGGCACGCTGGGCGGCAAGATCCGCATCACCGAGCAGGGGGAAGTTATCTCCTTCAAGTACAGCATGCAGGGCCTGGCCCGGAGAAACCTGAACACGGTACTGGCCGCCGTGCTCGAAGCCAGCACCGGGAACGACGACAAGAGCCCCGAGCCCCGTTGGATAGAGACGATGGAGAGCCTCTCGAAGACGGCCAAAAACGCTTACCGTTCGCTCGTTTATCGGGACCCGGATTTCCTGACTTTCTTCGCCCAGGCCTCTCCCATCGGGGAACTATCTCTGTTGAACATGGGGAGCCGGCCGGCCCGCAGGGCCCAAAACCCGGACGTCGAAAGCCTGCGGGCGATCCCCTGGGTCTTCGCCTGGACGCAGAACAGGTTGCTCCTCCCCTCCTGGTACGGTACCGGCACGGCCCTGGCACAGCATCTCGAAGAGCCCGGCGGCCTCGAATCACTCAGGGAGATGTACGAAGGATGGCCGTTCTTCAAGACGCTCATCAACTTCGTGCAGATGACGTTGGCGAAGAGCGACCTACGAATCGCCGAGAGCTACACCGAGCTGGTAGAAGACCCGGAGGTCCGCAAAAGAATCTGGGAGCCCGTCTCGAAAGAGCATGCGGATTGCGTGGAAGCCTTGTTGAGGATCACCGGCAACGAATACCTCCTCGACGACAGCCCGGTGCTGCAACGCTCGGTACGCCTGCGGAATCCTTATGTAGACCCGCTCTCCTACATTCAAGTAAGCCTGTTGCGGCGTCTCCGTAGCCTGCCGGAAGACTCACCCGGGAGAGACGACGTAAGCGATGCGTTGCTCCGTACCATCTCCGGGATCTCATCCGGCATGTTGAACACGGGTTGATCAGCTAGAGATACGGTCGCCCTGGGGTAGAAACAGCCTTTTATACGTGGCGAGGGCGTAACGGTCGGTCATGCCCGCCACGAAGTCCGTAGTCTCCGTCACAGGGTCCGGGTCGCTCGGCGTTCGGGCCACCGGGTGTTCGAGGTAGTATTCGAATAGCCCGGATACCACCTCGCCGGCCCGGTCGTTCTCGCGCAACCGGGGGTTGTTGTAGACGTTCTCGAAGAGCCAGGTACGCAACTCCATCAACGCCCCGTACACTGCTTCGGACAGTGAGATCCGCCCCTCTTCCCAGGAGGTAGAGATCATATCCCGCACCAGCGTGTCTATCCTGACGCTCGTCTTCTCCCCGAGCACCTTTGTCGTGGAGGGTGGTAGATCTCCGCCGGCGATGATACCGGCCCTCAAAGCGTCGTCCACGTCGTGGTTGACGTAAGCGATGCGGTCGGCGATTCGGACTATGTCCCCCTCCCGCGTGGAAGGATGCCCTTTGCCGGTGTGGTTTAGTATCCCATCCCGGACTTCCAGGGTGAGGTTCACCCCTTCGCCATCCCGCTCCAGATGATCCACGACGCGCAAGGAATGCTCGTTGTGCAAGAAGCTCCGTCCATGCGCCCCCAACGCAAGTGAGAGGGCCTGTTCGCCAGTATGACCGAACGGGGCGTGCCCCAGGTCGTGGCCGAGGGCTATAGCTTCGGTGAGGTCCTCGTTCAGGTCCAGCGCCCGGGCTATGGTGCGGGCAACCTGCATCATCTCCAAAGTATGGGTCAAGCGGGTACGGAAGTGGTCTCCATCCGGGGCTATGAAGACCTGGGTCTTGTGCATGAGCCGCCGGAACGCTTTGGTGTGTATTATGCGGTCACGGTCTCGCTGGAAAGGATTTCGCACGCCGTCCGGCGGCTCGGGCCTTACCCGGCCCGCGCTATCTTCACAGCGCCATTCGGATGGTTTGATCTCGCCGGTCTTTCTAGGTTCTTGACTCACGCGGGTTTTCTGGCGTAAGGGTTGGAGGTTACCGCCCTGCCGGGGGCGTGGGCGAGTACGTGGGCCCGAACCACCCGGCGTACGCTCTCTTCGTTCCCGGGTTCCAAGACGGCCTCGCGGGTGGGACGGGAGATCAAGGTCCGCAAACTTTCTATGGTCCCCGATGGAACCGGAAAAGCGTCGCCGCCTACCTCCGTCCGACAATCCGGACAGAGAATCCCGCCCAAGGCCGGGGCGAAATACAAGTGTCCCGATTGGTTTTCCAACTCCGGACCACCAAACTCCCTCTCGCAACCCATGCAGGCGTCGAGTTGGGGCGCGTAGCCCGCCAAAATAGCGAGCTTCAAACTGAAAGCCGCTTCGACCGCCCGAAACCCGGTCTGCCGGCCCTCCAGGGCGTCGAGGGCGTGGTAAAGCAGGTTGAAGACCCGGCGATCCGCCTCGTCTCCACCAGATAGGGCCCGCACGCTCCCGACCATATCTCCGGCGGCGTCGAACCGGGCCAGATCCTCCCGGACGGCGTGGAAACTCTTCAAGACCTCGGCCTGGGTAATGGTGTCGAGGTTTCGTCCGCCATAGGCCATGAAATCTACGCAGGAGAGTGGTTCTAGACGTCCACCGAAACGGGACCGGGTGCGGCGTATCCCCTTGGCGATGCCCGATACCAGCCCGGCATCCGTCGTGTAAAGATCCAGGATACGGTCGGCCTCGCCATACCGGATGGAGCGTAAAACAATGCCCTTACTCTTGTAGACCGCCACCCTCGGCCTCTTTCATTATGGACACGCTGCTGGACAATCCGAGCCGGGAAGCGCCGGCGTTCAATACGTCCATCGCCTCTTGTAGCGTACGGATGCCGCCCGAAGCCTTCACCGCAAGACCTTCCGGGGCCTCCTCCCGCAACAGCGCGACATCCTCGGTGGTAGCGCCGTAGGGGGCAAAGCCCGTGGAAGTCTTTATAAAATCGGCGCCGCTGGCGGCCACTATTCGGGTAGCAAGACGCTTCATCTTCTCGTCGAGGTAGGCGGTCTCGACGATCACCTTCATCACCACGTCGGTCAAACCGTTGTTCATGGCGACGACGCTAACCTCCTGGTTGATGCTCGAAATTTCCTCGGCGACGTAGTTGAAGTCACCCGAGAGAAACCGGGAGATGTTCATGACCACGTCTAACTCGGAGGCGCCGCCGGTTATGGCGTCCCGGGCCGCGGCGACTTTTATCTTCGTCGCGTCCGCCCCGAACGGGAACGAGACCACGGTTGCCACCTTTACGTCCACCCCGCGCAACTCTTTGGCGGCCCGCCGCACGTAACAGGGAGGAACGCAGACCGCCGCAAAATGGTAGTGGGCCGCCTCCTCACACAGCCGGACCACATCCTCCTCCCGAATATTCGGTTTCAGAAGGGTATGATCCACCGTCTTGGCGAACTCCCGCACCCTCATGCCCACGGGCAGACCTCCCAACTCAAATCGAATAAAATCACTCCCCCATTATAACCCTAGCCGCTCCAGGAACCTGGAGTCTCCCCTCCATCCCGGACTAACCTTCACGTTCAGGTCGAGATATATTCGGGCGCCGAGCAGCCGCTCGACATCCCGGCGGGCTTCGGTGCCGATCTGTTTTATAGTTTTGCCGTTTTTGCCCAGCACGATCATTCGCTGGGTCTTTCTTTCGACGTGGATGATGGCGTAGATGATAGTAACGTTCTCTTTGCGCTCGACTTCGTCTATCTCCACCGCCACGGCGTGGGGGACCTCTTCCCGGAGCGCGTTCAGAGCCTTCTCCCGGATGTACTCCGCCAGGATCAAAGTCTCCGGGTAATCCGTGACGAAACCATCGGGGAAGTAGCGCGGCCCGGGCGGCAGGAGTTCGGCGACCGCGTCCATGAGAGGCTCCACGTTCAACCCGCCGGCCGCGCTAAGCAGAAACACTTCCCGCCACTCCCCGAGTTCGGCCACCTCCTTGACGAGCGGCAGCGCCTCGGAGTTGTTTTTCAGTAGATCCACCTTGTTGATGCAGGCTATCGCGGGCGTGCCGGAGGTTTGCACCAGGCGGGACACGAAACGGTCACCCCTTCCGATGCCCTCGGTGGCTTGTTCGGCGTCGAGAAGGAACAATATGAGGTCGGACTCGGAGAGGCTATCGAGGACTTGTTCCTGCATCCGGGCGCGCAGCGTGTCGCGGGGCTTCTGGGAGCCTGGCGTATCGACGAATACGGCCTGGTAGCCGGGGCCGTTCCTGACGCCCCGGATCGGGCTGCGGGTCGTTTGGGGCCTCGGGGAGGTAATCGAGACTTTCTCCCCGACCAGCCGGTTGACCAGGGTGGATTTCCCTACGTTTGGTCTCCCCACAACGGCTACAAAGCCGCTCCGGAGCCCTTCCGGCCGCGAAAAATCGTCTGCCTCCACGTGGGAGGCCGTCAAAGGGACTCCGGGCCGAAGGAGTGTGGCAGCAACGCTTCTAACTCGTGGCTCTCAGGCCCAGATTCGCCTTCCACGATGACCTCTTCGCAACCAAACTCGCGGAGCACCTGCCGGCAAGCCCCGCACGGCATGCACGGTTTCGCATCCGGGCTCGCCACGGCGACGCTGATGATCTTCCGGTCTTCGGTGGCGGAGATCATTTTGGCGACCGCGTTTCGCTCGGCGCACATCGAAAGCCCGTAAGAGGCGTTCTCGACGTTGCAACCAGCATACACAGTACCATCGACCGTCCGGAGGGCGGCGCCGACATGAAAGTTACTGTACGGAGCGTACGCCCGCCCGGAAGACGCGCGGGCCGTTTCTAGAAGTTCCCGGGGTTCCATCCTATCCTCTTTCACGAGAGTTGAAAGACGGCGACGGTAACCAGTATCCCGATGACCGCCCCGACTATCACCTGGTACAGGCTGTGCGTGCCGCTCTCTATCCTGCTCTGGCACACCAGGAGCGCCATGAGCAGCGAGATCAAGGATACCATTCCCCCGTACGCGCCGTCCGCGGAGACGAAGCTCACCGCGACCCACCCGGCAAACGACACGGCCGCGTGTCCGGAGGGCATGCCGCCCGCGAACGAGTTTGGCGAGTGGGTCAACGCTTTCCCGAGCAACACTACGAGCACCACGAGGCTGAGGGCGATGAGCGTGAGGTGTCCCGGCCACCGGCGCACGCTTTGAACAGTCTCGAGGGTAAAAGGCCCCAGGTTGTCCGCGAGGATCAAATACCCGACCACCACCGACCCGACGCTCGACACCAAGACCGCGCCCGCCGAGACGTCTTTGGCCAGCTTGGCCAGTGGATGGTACTCGTTGGTCACGAGGTCGACGGCGAACTCCATCGCCGTGTTGAACATTTCCGTGACGAGGACGATCAGGATGACCAAAACGAGCACCGCTAACTCTATCGCGCTCACCCCGAGCAATAGGCTGAGGAATAGAACGCCCAAAGAAGCAACCACGTGGAACCGCATATTGCGTTGGGTGCGGATAGCGTAGACTATGCCCCGGTACGCGTGGTTGAAGCTGTGGGCTACCCCCTGTTGGCCTTTACGCGAACCGGTGCGGGACGCCTCCTCCGGCTCGCCGGCCTCTCTACCGCCGTTACTTTTCTGGGTCATTCACCGAATCCATTACGGCTCGCTGTACCCGGGCCATCTCGGTTGACTCGAAGTCATCCCCATGGTCGAAGCCCGCCAGATGCAACATGCCATGAACCACGAGTTCTTCCACACCCAAGTCGGGATGGAGGTCCGCGGGTGAGATCACGATCTCACCGACCATCTCGCCGTGGATCCCGTCGATGCCAAAACTCAGGACATCGGTCGGCGAATCTTTATCTCTATACTTTAAGTTTAGATCCCGTATCACCTTCGTATCGACTAAAGCCAAAGATATCTCCCCTACGCGCCCCAAATCGTATCCCAGCGTGGTTAGGGTGATGGCGCAGAGCTCGGTAGCTCCTGCGCTATCTAGCTCCTTGTAGCCAACGTCGTCCGAAACGGGAACATGAAACATACCGGATCAGCGCATCATGTGGTTTGGCCGGCGGGTTTGCCGTTGGGTTTGCCGCTGGGTTTTCCGCTGGCAGACTGGCCGCCGTTTGACTTGCTGCCGTTGGCTCCGGTTTTCGAGGGTGCGGCTGGATACTCGATGCGAGGCCCGAGGAAACCTATTAGGGCTTCTCTAATAGCCTCGCCGACAGCGTGGATCTCTCGCATAGTCAGCTCGCACTCGTCGAACTGCCCGTCGTCGAGCTTTTGTTTGATGGTGTCGGAGACGACGTCTTCTATGCGCTTCGGGGTTGGCTTGGAGATCGACTTGACCGTGGCCTCCACGGTATCGGCGAGCATTACGATGCCGGCTTCCTTACTCTTCGGTAGCCCTCCCGAATACCGGAAGTCGGAATCACGAACGGTGCCACCCTCCGGGGTCTGTTCCATGGCTTTACGGTAGAAGTATTCGATACGGGTCGAGCCGTGATGCTGGGCGATGATGTCCAGAATCTCCTGCGGCAAGTCCCATTCGCGGCCCAGATCCACGCCGTCCTTCACGTGGCGTTTGATGATCTTGGCCGAAAGCGCGGGCGTGAGGGCGTCGTGCGGGTTGGACTGCGAGATTTGGTTCTCTATAAAGTAGCCGGGGTGGATCAGCTTCCCGATATCGTGGTAGTAAGAACCGATTTGGGCGAGCAGCGAGTTGGCCCCGATGCGCTCCGCGGCGTTCTCCGCCAGCACCCCGACCTGCATGGAGTGACTGAAAGTCCCCGGCGCCTGCCGCAGCAGCTTCTGGAGCAACGGTCGGCTCGGGTCCGATAGCTCCAGTAGTTTCATCGGCGTCAGGATATTAAACGCGCTCTCAAGGAGCGGCAGAAGCACCATTACCAGCGCCAGGGAGAGCAGCCCGTTCGCCAGTCCCAGGGTTCCCTGCCAAAGTGAGAGCGGCAAAGACCCTCCACCAACCAGGCTGACGGCGAAAGCCAGCAGAGACATGACGGCAGCGATAAACAAGCCGGCCTTGAGCAACTGCATCCTGGAATCGACGCGTACTACGGTGTAGATAGCAAACCCCGAGCCCAAAAGCAGCGTCGAAGCCAGGAAAAAGTCGTTCCCGGCGATGATACCGACGTTGACGCTGGTAATAACCACCATCAGGAACATAAGCCGCGGGCCGAGCAGGATCGTCCCCATAATGCTCAAGCCGGCGAGCGGCGTCAGGAACGGATAGAAGGACAGCTGTATGAACAACCGGGCCAGGCCGGTAAAAAGTATCATCAGAGAAGCGGCGAGGATTATTCTTACCAGCGCGTTGGTGCGGAGTATGCGCTGCCCGAAACGCTCCAGGAAGTACCATGCCATCCCCATCTCGGTGGCGACGATAAGCCCGACCCCCAGGAAAACCGTCCAGGGGTTCGCGTCGCGTTGCACGCTGAGCGCCTCCAGCTGCGATAAGTCCTCGCGGTCGATCACCTCGCCCCGGGCGATCACCCTCTCGCCCTGCTGGATGGTCCGCGTAACAGGCTCGACTTCGGAGGTCGCGTTTTCGCGGGCCACCTCCGTGGCCTGACTATCTACTACGTAATCGGGCTGCAGGAATCCTCGGCTCAACATCTCTACCGTACTGCCCAGATCACCGGAAGCGTCCCGGCGCGCGGCCTCTGAGAGCCGGTCCCTTGCGGCGGAAACAGTCAGCGCGGATGAGGGCAGGTTCTCGACGTCGTTGTCGGCGACGGCCGCCGAGCTATACAACTCTTCCAGGTTTTCCAACGTGTAGCTCTCGGCCTCGTCCAGTTCGCCGTCTTCGAGGAACGTCAACGTCCGGGCCACGTTTTCGGGTATGTAGAAGGGCGCGGCGTTGGTGATGCGCTCTATCTTCTCATCTCTCGGGTTATCCGAGTCGCGAATGCCGCGGACTTCATCAAAGAAACTCCTTACTTGCTCCGCAGTCTGTTCCGCGACCTGCGGGCTCTGGCGGTAGACGGGGTCTATCGCGTTGGCGGCTTCGTTGCGGGCCTGTTCTCCGGCTACCGGATCATCGTAAGTAACGCTGCGCCGGGCGAACACGTCGCTCTCCGCGACCGTGCCGACTTCGTAGCCCGGGTTATCGTTCCAAAACCCCAGTACGTTCAGGGTCCGGGAATCGAAGCTGATCAGTACCGTGAGCGAGAGCCAGGTGATGAAGAGCAGGGCAACGTAGAGACGGACTTTCGGCACACTCTCGACCCACCCCCGGAACCTCTCGAACCATCCGGACCTCCGGCGCAGTTCGTCTCCACCCACCGGGTTGCGCTTCGGTTTCTTGTCTTTTTGGAGGCCCATGCTCTGTTAGGACTCGTTTGGCTCTTGTGCCTGATCGTAGGCGTCTACTATCCGCATGACGAGATCGCTACGGATGATATCGTCCCTCCGAAGCCCGACGAAAGATATTCCCTCTACGCCGGTTAGCGTCTTTTGGGCGTCGTGCAAGCCGCTCATGCTGTCCTTCGGCAAGTCTATTTGCGTGATGTCCCCGGTGACGACCATTCTGGAACCGAACCCCAGTCGCGTTAGGAACATCTTCATCTGTTGAGGGGTCGTATTCTGCGCCTCGTCGAGGATTATGAACGCGTCGTTCAAAGTTCGCCCTCTCATAAACGCCAGGGGAGCGATCTCGATTATACCGCGCTCCAGGTGGGCCTGGAACTTGGTGGGATCTATCATCTCGTAGAGGGCGTCGTACAGCGGCCGGAAGTATGGGTCCACTTTCGCCATTACGTCGCCCGGCAAGAAACCTAGCGATTCGCCGGCCTCGACTACCGGCCGGGTGAGGATAATCCT